>JAISSQ010000069.1 GCA_031273045.1 Puniceicoccales bacterium | reverse complement strand
AGGGGCGCGGGAGTGCCGAGGGAGCGGGCGTCGGGAGCGGGGTGAGCATGTCGGGGAAGCGACGGTGGAAGCGGCGCGAATGCTGGGGTTGTTCGAGGAGGTTGCAGCGGAAGCGTTTCGTGCTTGTGGCGCGGACGGTGCCGGCGGGCGCGAGGGGCGTCAACCTTTTTTTCGCATCTTTTTTCGCATCTTTTTTCGCATCGGCTGAAGGCGGCTGGGGCGCGGTGGTGGGCGGGGGGCGGCGGCGGGGGCAGGGACGGGCGCGCGACAAGTCGCGCTTGGGCGGAAAGCGGTGACAAGTCACCGCACTCCAGACCGTGGTGCGGAGCGTCGGAAGGAGAAGGGGAGCGTGGCGTGAGGCGGAGCGGTTGAGGGGCGGGGGTGGTGGGGGGGGGCTACACATGGAGCGCCGACTTTCAAGTCGGCTCGGTCGCCCTCCTATGCGGCGGGAGCCGCCACTCTAAAAGAAGAGAAGGCAAGGCGGCTGCGCCGCACCACTGCCGAGCCGACTTGAAAGTCGGTGCTCCCAGTTGGCGAGTCAGAGGCGCGTGCGGGATGGGCGGCGCAGGGAGTCCAGTGTCGCGAAGAAGTCGGGGAAGGTTTTGGCGCAGCAGGCGGGGTCTTCGATGGCAAGCCATGGGGAGCCGTCGCCGCGCAGGTCGTGGCAGCCCAGAATCGCGAAACTCATCGCGAAGCGATGGTCGTCGTAGGTGCGAATGTGCGCGAGACCGCCGCTGCCGGTGGCGTTGTCGGCGGCGCGGAGCAGCGCGGCGCGGTCGGGAAAAATCGTGATTTCGCCGAGGGCGAGGTCGGCGGCGAGCGCGGCGGCGGACGGTGCGACGCGCTGTCCGAGCGATTCGAGTTCGCGGGCGACGCCAAGCAGGCGGTCGGTCTCTTGTCGCCGCGCGTGGGCGACGCCCCGAATCGTCACCGGTGCCGGAAACAGCGGCGCGAGCGCGGCCAGCGTCAAAAAAGTGTCCGAGATGGCGTTGAAATCGAAGACCAGCGGTGCGCCACCGGTGGCGTTAATGCCGCCGCCCGTGCCCGCCTTCGCGCAAAAACCTTCCGCTGTCGCGCGGACGTCCAAGCCCAGCGCGCGCAGGACACCGGCGAACTCCGTGTCGCCTTGCAAGCCGCCGGCGGACGTCTCGCGCAACCCGCGCACGAGCACCGTCAACGCCGGTGCCGCCACCGGCAGCGCCAGAAAATAGGAGCCGGCGGTGGCGTCCGGCTCGACCGCGTATCGGCGGATGTTTTCGCCCGTTTTTTCTCCCTGCGCTTCTTCCCCGTTCCCCGTTCCCCGCTTCCCGCTTCCCATTTCCGCCACCATCCGCCGCGTCATTTCGACGAACGGCTCGCTGACGGTTTCGCCGCGCAAGCACACCGTTGCCGGCGACGTCGCGAAAGGCGCGACCATGAGCAACGCGGACAGAATCTGCGAACTCGCCGAGGCGTCCACGACGATTTCGCCGCCGCGCAACCCGCGCGTTTTCAGCGTGAACGGAAACGCCACCGCCGGCGCGCCGTCGGGCGCGAACGCCTCCGTGCCCTGCGAGCGCAGCGCGTCGAGCAACCCCCGCATCGGACGACCGCGCATCGCCACGTCGCCGTCGAGCGCGAACTCGCCGTCGGGGTGGAGCGCGAGCAGCGCGGTGAGGAAACGCGCGGCGGTGCCGGCGTTGCCGACGTTGAGCGCGGCGCGTGCGCGGGGGATATTGCCGCCGGTGCCGGTGACGGTGATTGACCGCGCCCGCTCGTCGGTCTCGACGCCGAAGCCCAGTTCGCGCAGCGCGGCGCACATGACCCGCGTGTCGCGGCTGAACAGCGCGCCTTCGAGCCGCGTGACGCCGGTGCCGAGCGCGGCGAGGATGAGCGCGCGGTTCGTGATGCTCTTCGAGCCGGGGAGCGTCACCGCGACCGCCGCCGGCACCGCGTTCCGTGCGAACGGCACCACCGGCAACACCGCCGAAAGCACCGCCGGCAACGCCGCCGGCAGTGCCGCCGCCGGTGATAAAGACAGGGGCGCGCTCATGGCTTCGCGGCGGGCTTGGCGTCCGCCGCCGCCGCTGGTGCTGTTGAGGTTGTCGCCGGTGCCGCCGGTGCCGCCGCCGCTGGTTCCAGCGCGAGCGGTTCCGTTGCCGGCGCGATGAACATCCGGCGGAACTCGACCTCGGCGAACTCGGACTGGATTTGGATTTTGCCGGCGGAGAGGCGGATTTCACGCCGTGCCGCTCCCCTGCCCTCCGCGTAGCGGATGTCGCGCAGTTCGTTCACGACGCGTCCGTTGAGGATGTGCTTTGAGTTGCCGCCGGTGACGACCAATTCGGCGTCGTTCCACTCGCCCAGCGGCCGCTCGGCGTAGTTTGTCCCGCGCAGCACGCGCGCCCCCCGCGCGACCAGCGGCGCGCCCGGCGTGTAGCGCCAGAGTTTGTTGCCCTTGGCGTCGGCCTCGGCGCGCGCGGGGAAGTCCGCCATGCTTCCGCACAGCGGCCAGAAGTCGCCCACGTCGTTCTCCTGAATCTGGAATTCGACCGAGCGCATCCACGCCCCGCCGAACGCCCCGTGCGCGCCGACGCAGTGGTAGAGAATCCCGTTGTCGCGCGGCTTGTTCTCGCGCGGCGGCCAGCGCTTTTCGAGGAAGCGAAACTGGAAGCGCAGCCGGTAGTCCGAGAATACGCGGAGTGAAGTCAGCCCGCCGATGATTTCGCCGCTGACGCGCAGCACCGGCTCGCCGTCCACGACGCGCGCCGTGAACACCCCCAGCGGGTCGCGCTTGCCGATGGGTTTTCGTCCGGCGGGGTCGTTGTAGCCCGGCACGCTGACGCCCTTCCTCGGCGCGCCGAGAAACGGTTCCCACTGCGAGAGATTGGCGTCGAGCAGCGGCGTCCACCCCGCCGGCGCGCGCCCTGCGGCGGCGTTGGCGTTTTCGGCGAAAGCGAGCCCCCCGAAGAGGGCGGTGCCGGTGGCGAGCGTTGCCGTGCGGAAGAGGAAGTCGCGGCGTGAGAAGAGCGGCATTCCGCCGCAGACAAACCCGCGTGCCGGCAGTTCCACCGGTGCCGCTGGGAGCACAGCCGCCGCCGGTGCCGCCGCCGGTGCTGCCGCTAGTGTCGCCGCCGGAATCAAATCCACTTTTTGCGCTTGAAGTAGATGAAGGTGCAAATGGCGAACACGGCCATCAGGATGATGCACACAGGGTAGCCGTAGGTCTTTTCGAGTTCGGGCATGTATTTGAAGTTCATGCCGTAAACGCCGGCGATGAATGTCAGCGGGATGAATATCGAGGTGATGACGGTCAGCACGCGGATGATGTCGCTCGTTTTGCGCTCCTGCAGGGTGTTGTGGTAGTTCTGGAATTCTTGCAGGTTCATGCGCGCGCTCTCGACGCGGTCGCCGACGCGCAGGGCGTGGTCGTTGAGGTCGCTGAAATACATGTCGAGCAGCCCGTCGAACAACTGGTGTTCGCATCGGCCGATGAGGCGCACGGTGTCGCGCAACGGCGTGGCGAGGCGGCTCAAGCGGCCGACGACGCGCTTGAGGTTATAGACGTCGTCAATGTAGGGGTCGGTGCCGTCGCGCATGATTTTGTCGTCGAGGTCGCTGATGGCGTCCTCGATTTCCTCGGTGAGGAAGAGCATGCGGTCAACGAGCGTGTCGAAGAGCGAGTAGAACAGGTAGCCCGGTCCCCAGCGGCGGGCGCGGCCGGAGTTTTCTTTGATGCGTTGCTCGACCGGTTCGAAGATGCGCTCGTCGTTTTCGTGAAAGGAGATGACGAAGTTCGGTCCCGCCATGAGCGAGATTTGCTGGCCGTGAATTTCGTCGGGGTCGCACACGACGGTGCCGCCGTCGGCGTCGTCGTCATCGTCCGCATCGTCATTGGCGCCACCGGTGCCACCACCGGCGGCGGCTTTGGCGCCCTTGCCCGTCTTGGCGGATTTTGATGCGGACTTTCCCTTGCCGGATTTGGGCGGCGGCGCGGGGGCGGTGACCTTGAGTTGGACGGCGTTGGCGATGGCGAGCATCATGTCGCCGTATTCGTCGAATTTCGAGCGCGTGACCTCGGAGAGAATGTCCTCTTGCGCCAGCAACGGCAGTCCGAAGGCGGCGCCGACGAGGTGCACGATTTCGGGGTCGGTCAGACCGAGCATTTGCACCCACGTGACCCCCTCGCGCCCGATGTAGGGCGAGAGACGGTCGGGGTCGGAGAACTCTTCGACGGTGAAGTTTTTCTCGTCATACCACACGACGTGGAAGCGCGTCGGTCCCTCGCTCTCGAACGGGCTGGCGAAGGGCAGTTCGCCCGGCGCGCGCCCGATTTCGGACGGGTCGTGCTCGGGTGCGTCGTCATCGTCGGAGACGGCGGAATCCGCGACGTCACCGGTGGCGGCGGAGTCGGCGTCGGTAGCGGGCGCGGAGAATGCGGAGGAAGCCGCGCCACCGGTGACGGTGCCGTCGTCGCCAACGCCAACGCCGTTGACGCCAACGCTACCGCCGTCGGTGCCGCCACCGTTGCCGCTGCCGGTGCCGGTGATTTTCGCGCTGCCGGCGGCACCGGTGCCGGTGCCCACAGAGGAAAAGTGCGCCGCCGCCTCGGATTTTTCCGGCGGCACCGCGCCCGTGTCGGGATTTTCGTGCTCAAACACCTCCGGCGTAAGCACGTCACCGCTGCCGCCGATGATGGCGGAATCCGCCTCGTCCGCGCCCGTTTCGCCGTCCGGTGGCTCGGCGATGTCCTCGGAGCGAATGGGCGTTCTGGAGGCGTCGAAACCGAGCCGTTCCCGCGCGAGGCGGAGCCGCTCGTTCACAAAACGTTGCGAACGTTGGAATGCCTTTCGGCGGCGGTCAGAACGGCGGCTCATGCGACCGGAGAGTGCGTTCGCTCGTAAAAAACGGAAAGCGCAAAAACCGCCGCTCCCCCGCCCTGCCCTCCGCCACCGGTGGTGCCACCGGCACTCCCCACCAACCTCCAACCACTAACCACTGACCACTAACCACTGACCACTAACCACTGACCACTGGCCACTGACCACTGACCACTGACCACTGACCACATCCGCCAACGCAACCCAATCGCGCCGGCGGTGTCCCACGCGCTCTTATGCCAAAACTTGCCCTCGCCCTCGCAACGCTCCTGTTCACCGGCGGTGCCGCCGCCATCACCCCAAACGCCGCCGCCGCCGGCACTGCCGGAGACGCCGCCGCTCCCGCCGTTCACTACGCCCCCAACTGGGCGTCGCTCGACAAGCGTCCCGCGCCGGAATGGTTCCGCGACGCCAAGTTCGGCGTGTTCATCCACTGGGGCGTCTATTCCGTGCCCGCCTACGAGCGCGTCGGCTCCTACGCCGAGTGGTATTGGAACAGCATGAACCGCCGCAACAGCCCGCCGCGCCGCTTCCACGAGCGCGTCTATGGGAAGGACTTCCGCTACGAGGACTTCGCGCCGCGCTTCACCGCCGAACTCTTCGACGCGAAGGCGTGGGCGAAACTCTTCAAACGCGCCGGCATCCGCTACGTCGTCCCGACCTCGAAGCACCACGACGGCTTCGCGCTGTGGCCCAGCGCCGAGGCGAGCCGCGCGTGGAAACGCCCGTGGAACGCCGTCGAAATCGGTCCCAAGCGCGACCTGCTGGGCGAAATCGCCGCCGCCACCCGCGCCGAGGGCATGCGCTTCGGTTTCTACATCTCGCTCTACGAATGGTATAACCCGCTGTGGCGCGCCGACCGCGCCCGCTACGTCTCCGAGCACTGGTTCCCGCAGTTCAAGGACGCCGTCACGCGCTACCAGCCCTCGCTCATTTTCGCCGACGGCGAGTGGGACATGGACGCATCCAAGTGGCGCAGCGAGGAACTGCTCGCGTGGCTCTACAACGACTCGCCCTCGCGCGCCGACGTCATCGTCAACGACCGCTGGGGACGCGGCACGCGCCACAAGCACGGCGGCTACTACACCACCGAATACGGCGCCGGTCTGCCCAACGCCGCGCACCCTTGGGAGGAGAGCCGCGGCATGGGCAAGTCCTACGGCTACAACCGCGCCGAGCGCGCCTCCGACTACACCCCATCCGGCGAACTCGTCTTCATGCTCATCGACCTCGTCAGCCGCGGCGGAAACTTCCTCCTCAACATCGGCCCCGCCGCCGACGGCACCATCCCGCCCATCATGGAGCAACGCCTGCTCGACATCGGCGCGTGGCTCGCCGTCAACGGCGAAGCCATCTACGCGACCCGCAACGCCCCGCGCACCTGCCAGTGGACCGCCGGCACCCGCCCCAAGCAGGGCTGGGGCGACTACAAAGTCACCTACCACCTGCGCCACGGACAACGCCCCCGCGCCGGCGACAAAGGCGCCCTCAACGCCGTCAAGCAGGTCTTCTACACCAAGGCGAAGGACGCCGACACACTCTACGCGATTAGCGCCGGCTGGCCCGGACGCGAATTGCGCCTGCGCGACGTCGCCACCGGTGCCGGCGGCGGCGAGACAGTCGTGACCCTCCTCGGCCGCGCCGGTGCCGTTCCGTTCCGCCGCGACGGCGCCGACCTCGTCATCACGCCCCCCGACCTTTTGCCGGAAGAGTTCCCCTGCGACTACGCCTACACCTTCAAAATCACCCACGCCACCGTCGCGCCGGAAAAGTAAGGAGGAAGGATGAAGGATAAGGGATAAGGGATAAGGGATGAAAACTGGATTGGCGCGTTGCCGGTAGCACCGGTGGCACGGAACCGGTAACCAAAACCTCGCAGGTTCTGCCTTCCGCCTCTTCATCCTTCATCCTTCATCCTTACTCTTCGGTGTCGCGCAGGCGGGCGAGGAGTTCGAGGGCGGGGTCGGCGCGGTTGAGGATGTAGAGGTGGAATCCCGGCGCGCCGCCGGCGAGCAGTTCGCGGATTTGCGCAAGCGTCCATTCCAGCCCCGCGCGCCGTTCGGCTTGGGCGTCGCCGCCGCACTGCTCGAAGCGCGCCTCGAGCGCGGCGGGCAGTCGCGCGCCGAACTGGCAGAATTTTTTCGCCTGCGCCAACGAGGTTGCCGGCAGTATGCCCGGAATGATTGGCACGCTCACGCCGGCGGCGCGGCAGCCGCGCTCGAAGGCGTGGAAGGCGGCGTTGTCGAAGAAGAGTTGCGTGGTGACGAAGTCCGCGCCGGCGGCGACCTTCGCGGCGAGGTGGCGCAAGTCGGTGGCGGCATCCGGCGCCTCGGGGTGTTTTTCGGGGTAGCCCGCGCAGCCAATCGCGAAGTCCGGCGCGCCCGCCGCAGCGCGCCTCTCGCGGGCGAGCGCGACAAGTTCGGCGGCGTGCGCGAAGCCGTCCGGCGGCGGGACGAACGCGCCGCCGGTGCCGGTAGGCGGGTCGCCGCGCAGGGCAAACACGCCGTCGAAACCGCCGTCGAGGATGCGGTCGAGCAGGGAGGCGAGTTCGGCGCGCGGATGTCCGACGCAAGTCAGGTGCGGCACGACGCGGAAGCCGTGCCGTTCGCGCAACAGCGCGCCGTATTCGAGGGTGCGCTCGCGCGTGGAGCCGCCGGCACCGTAGGTGATTGAGGCGAACGCGATGCGGTGCTCGCGCAACGCGCCGGCGGTGTCGAAGATTTGCCGCGCGCCCTCGTCGGTCTTGGGCGGGAAGAACTCGACGGAGACCACGGGGCGGGCGTCGCGGAACACGGCGGCAAGCCCGCCGCCGGCGGCGTCGCCATGCGTTTCATTGCTCATGCGGCGCAACAAACCGGAATTGAAAGTTGGCGGGAAGGTTTTTTGCCCCGCGCCCCGCCCTGCGTCCGCGCCCGCCGCCGGTGCCCTGCGTCCGCGCCGTTTTCGTCGTTGACACCGCCGGCGGCTTTTTCACCATGCCGCCCCTCTTTTCCAAATGAAGACAACGTTAGCCAAAACCGCGAACGACACCGAAAAAACATGGTATGTCGTTGACGCCGCCGACCAGGTGCTCGGGCGCCTCGCCGTCAAAATCGCCAACATTCTGCGCGGCCGCCACAAGCCGACCTACACCCCGCACGTTGACACGGGCGACTACGTCGTGGTCGTCAACGCCGACAAGGTGAAACTCACCGGCAGCAAGGAGACGGACAAGACCTACATGTTCTACACCGGCTGGGTCGGCACAAAGTATCGCCGCAACGTCGCCTTCATGCGCGAACGCAAGCCCGCCTTCATCATTGAGCACGCCGTCAAGGGCATGCTGCCGCACAACCGCCTCGCCAACGAGATGCTGCGCAAACTCAAGGTTTACGCCGGCGCCGAGCATCCGCACGCCGCGCAGAACCCCGTCGAGTTCAAGGGCTGAACCGCCGCCGGCAGCGCCTCTCCACGCCAATTCCCTCAACGTTCCTTTAACGCAAAAAAACAGACAACCACATGAGCGAAACCGCCACTGAAACCTTCGTTGCCGTCGGACGCCGCAAGACCTCCTCGGCGCGCGTCCGCCTCGCCGCCGGCGACGGGCAACTCACCATCAACGGACGCCCGTCCGAGACCTACCTCTACACCGAGGAACTGCTCAAATCGGCGAAACGCCCGCTGGCGACCATCGCCGGCGACGGGCAGTTCAACATCACCGTGAACGTTCGCGGCGGCGGACCCAACAGCCAAGCCGGCGCGATTTCGCACGGCATCGCCCGCGCCCTTGAGAAGTTCAATCCCGAAAACCGTCCCGCGCTCAAAAAGGCCGGACTGCTCACGCGCGACGGCCGCATGAAGGAGCGCAAGAAGAGCGGCCAGCCCGGCGCGCGCAAACGCTTCCAGTTCTCGAAGCGCTAATCGCGCCGTCAGCACCGGCACCGCGCCGGTGCCGCCTTTCGCGCCGCCGCCGGTGCCGGAGTTTCCGGTGCCGGCGGCGGTTCCGTTATTTTTGTTCCCATTGGAAGGTGGGCGCGCCACCCTGCCGGCGCAGTTTTCCCTCACACACACACTCCCTTTCTCTCCCATGAAATTCCCACGTCTTTTCGCGCTCGCTGTCGCCGGCGCACTCGCGTTCACCGGCAGTGCCGGCGCGCGCCTCGAAAAAAACCTTCCGCGCGAGACCTACGGTCTTGTGCAGGTGCGCGACGCCGCCGGTTTGCAGGCGCGCGCGCAGGAGCACCCGCTTTGGCTGGATTTGAAAGCCGCCGGCTTCGAGAACTATTTCGCGCCGTTCACGCGGGAGTTCAACTCCGGCACCGGTCGCGAAACGAAGCAGCGCCTCGCGGTGTCCGACTTCCTGCGCACGAAACTCACCGGCGAGGTGCTGTTCGCCGTCATTAACACCCCCAAACCGGTCAAGGGGCACGACCCGCTCGACTTCGTCCTGCTCTTCGAGACCTCCGCCGACCAGAAGGCACTCGAAGACCTCGCCGAACTGTTTGACATGAACAAGTCGAAGGCCGGTCGCTTCGAGAAGAGCACTTTTCAGGGCGTGACGCTGACCGAGTTCTTTCCCAACGTCGCTCCCAAAGCCGCCGCCGGTGGTGACGCTGCCGGTGACAGTGACGCCGGTTCCGCCGCCACCGATGTTCCGGTGAGCGCCGGTGGTTGGGCGCTGGTCGGAAAAACCTTCGTTGCCGCCACCGCGCCGAACGTGCTGCGCGACCTCGTTGACGCCGTCCAGAACGGGCGGCGCGATAATTTCGCCGGCACCACCGCGTGGAAAGAGGACGTTGCCGGCGCCGCCGGTGACGCCGATTTCATCACGCTCGTGAACTGCCAGCCGATTGAGGCGCAACTGCGCGAATACGTCGTCAAATGGAGCAAGGGGCGCTCGGAGAGCGACAACGCGATGTTCAATCCCGTGCTCGCCTACAGGGCACTGAAACTGGATGGCATCGAAACTTTCTGGGCGACAGGAAAACTCACCGCCACCGGTGCCGTCGCGAAGACCTCGCTGACCTATCTTGAACGCGCGGGGCTGCTTTCGCTGCTCACCAGCAGACCGTTCAAGTTGACCGAACTGCCGGCGTGGATTCCCGACGAGGCGTCGTTCACGCTCACCCACGCGGGCTTCGACCTGAACGCCGCATACAAGGCACTCGAAGCGCTCTGGCTCGCGGCGTCGCCGGGAACAAAGGCGCTCGCCGACATGCAAATCGCGAAACTCAAAACCGAGGAGGGCATTGACCTGCGCGACGGGCTGCTGAACAACTTCGGCGAGGACGTCACCTTCGTGCAGGACCTCGCGTTCGACGACACCGCCGCCAAGACGCTCGGCGACGTCACCCGTCCCTCCGACCTCGCCGCCATTTCCGCGCAACGGTTCCTCATCGCGCTGGGGCTGCGCGACACGGCGAAGTTCTCCTCGCTCGTCGAAACCCTCATCGGAAAAGCCGCCGGCAAGGACGGCGCGAAGAGCATCTTTGACGAGAGCGATTTCATGGGCGTGAAAGTCCGCAAGTTCAAGACCGGCGACGACGATGTGCACATCGGCTACGCGCTCTTCGACGGCAAACTCTTCTTCGCGCTCGGCAAGGGGCTGCTCGAAAAGGCGATTGCCGAGCACAAGCAGCCGCGCGCGCCTTTCGCCAAGAGCGAGCGCCTGAAACGCGCCACCGCCGCACTGCCTTCCGGCGCGAAGCGCGTCACGTCCTTTTACAGCGCGGACCTCGGCGCCGTCATCGACGGCTACCTCACCGCGTTCGAGTTCACCGTGAAAACCGCCGCCACCGGCAACCGCGCCGCCAAGGACATCGCGTCCCTCATTGACGTCTCGAAGCGCCCCGACGCCCGCAAAATCCCGTGGGAAATCACCTCCGCCTCCACCGAGGACACCCCGAACACCTTTGCCTCCGAAACCATCCTCTACCGCAAAAGCGAAAAGTAATCTCTCTCTCATGATGACCACTGACCCCTGGCCACTGACCACTGACCACTCCGCCCGCCCGCTGCGCGTCGGCGTTTTCGGCATCGGCCTCGACACCTACTGGCCGCAGTTCGCCGGACTCCACGACCGCCTCGCCGCGCAACTCGACCGCGTCGCGCGCAAACTCGCCCTCCCCGGCGTCGCTGTCCACAACGCCGGCCTCGTTGACAACCCCGACCGCGCCCGCGCCGCCGGACACGAGTTTCGCGCCGCCGACGTGGACATCCTCTTCCTCTACGTCACCACCTACGCCCTCTCCTCGACCGTGCTGCCGGTGGCGCAAATCGCCAAAGTCCCCGTCGTCATCCTCAACCTCGCCCCCGCCCCCGCGATTGACTACGCCGCCTTCAACCGCCTCCCCGACCGCGTCACCATGACCGGCGAATGGCTCGCGCACTGCTCCGCGTGCCCCGTCCCCGAAATCGCCAACGTCTTCAAACGCGCCCGCATCCCCTTCCACCAAGTCACCGGCACCGTTGACGACGACCCCGCCGCGTGGCGCGAAATCACCGAGTGGGTCGAAGCCGCCCGCGTCGCCGCCGCCATGCGCGACAACCGCCTCGGCCTCATGGGCAGTTACTACGGCGGCATGCTCGACATCTACACCGACCTCACCCTCCAGCAGGCCGTCTTCGGCACACACCTCGAATTCGTCGAAGTCGGACAACTCGCCCGCCTCCGCGCCCGATTCAGCGACGCCGACGTCGCCCGCCGCGCCGCCGAGTTCTCGGAGAAGTTCTTCGACGTCCAGCCCGACTGCGCCCCCGCCGACATCGCCGCCGCCGCCCGCACCTCGCTCGCCCTCGACGCCCTCGCCGACGCCAACCGCCTCGGCTCCCTCGCCTACTACCACCGCAACACCGGCGTCGCCGAAAACGACGAAGCCATCAACACCATCATCCCCGGCGCCTCCATCCTCACCCAGCGCCACATCCCCGTCGCCGGCGAATACGAAGTCAAAAACGCGCAGGCGATGAAAGTGATGGACCTCTTCGGCGCCGGCGGCTCCTTCACCGAATACTACGCCCTCGATTTCGCCGCCGGACACGTCCTCATGGGGCACGACGGTCCCGGACACCTCGCCATCGCCGAAGGCCGCACCAAGTTGCGCCCCCTGCGCGCCTACCACGGCAAGACCGGCAGCGGCCTCTCCGTCGAAATGTCCGTCCGCCACGGCCCCGTCACCCTCCTCTCCGTCATCGAGGAGAACGGCTCGCTCGCGCTCCTCACCGCGCTCGGCGAGTCCGTCCCCGGCCCCATTCTGGAAATCGGCAACACCAACAGCCGCTACAAATTCACACTCCCCCCGCGCGAGTTCGCGAACGCCTGGAACGCCCACGGCCCCGCGCACCACTGCGCCATCGGCACCGGTGACGTCACCCCCCGCCTCGCCAAACTCGCCGCCCTCCTCGGCATCCCCGCCCACCGCGTCTGCTGAAGCACCTTATTCGCGTTCGCGGACGAATTGCTTTCGGACGCTCTCGCCGGAGGTGAAAAACTCAAGGAAGGCGCGTCCGCGCGGGGTCGCGGCGGTGCCGGCGGCGAGGGCGGCGGCGGCGTTGGCGGCGAGATTCGCGCCGCCGGTGTGATAGACGGCGGCGTAGCAATTTTTCAGGTCGGCGATTTCCGCGCGCGAGAAGCCCGCGCGGCGCAGTCCGACAAGGTTCAAGCCGGCGACGCGGTTGCGTTCGAGCGCGTTGACATAGGGCGGAACGTCCATGCCGAGGCGCGCGTTCCCGCTGGTCATCGCCCCCTCGCCAATGCGGACGCGCTGGTGGATGACGACGCCGCCGCTGATGAAGGCGCGCGCGCCGATGCGGACGTGACCGGCGACGAGCGCGCAGTTCGCCACTATCACCCCCTCGCCCAGAACGCAGTCGTGCGCGACGTGCGAGGACGCCATCAGAAAGCAGTTCGCGCCTATGACGGTCGCGCCGCCGGCGCGCGTGGCGCGATGGATGGTGGCGAACTCGCGAATGCGCGTGCCGGTGCCGACAACGACGCCGCTCTCCACGCGCTCGTCGAAGCCAAGGTCCTGCGGCGCGCCGCCGACGACGGCGTGGTGGTCAACACGAACACCGGCACCGAGCACCGCGCCGCGCTTGATGACCGCATGGGCGGCGATTTCGCAACCGTCGCCGAGCGTCGCGCCGTCCTCGATGATTGCGAAGGCGCCGACGGTGACATTCGCGCCGAGAACGGCACCGGCGGCGACGAGCGCGCTCGGATGGATTTGCGGCGGCGGCGTCAGGGGCGGCGGAGGCGTCTGCGTCATGGAGTGCGCACGAAAACGCGGAGCGCCGCCGGCGGCGAGCGCAAAGCCGAGCAAGGCGTGTTTGACACCGCCGCCGTCCTTCGCTTCCTGCCTTCCCTTTCGCTCTCATGGCATCCACCCCCGAACACCTCCGCGCCGTCATCGCCGAGTTCAATCTCCACGGCGATTACATCTCCGCCAAGTCCTACGGCTACGGGCACATCAACGACACCTATTCCGCCAAGTTCTCGCAGGGCGGACGCCCGCTGCGCTACATCGTCCAGCGGCTCAACAGGAACGTCTTCCCGCAGCCCGCCGCGCTCATGGAAAACGTCTCCCGCGTGTGCGCCCACCTGCGCGGACGCATCCGCGAGTCCGGCACGCTCGACGCCACGCGCCGCGCGCTCACGCTCATCCCAACGCGCGCCGGCGGCGACTGGTTCGTGGACGACGCCGGCGACTTCTGGCGCTGCTTCATCCTCATCGAGGACGTGACCGCCTACGAGGTCGTCGAGTCCCCCGCCCTCGCGCGCACCGCCGCCAAGTCCTTCGGCACCTTCACGCGCCACCTCGAAGGACTGCCCGGCGGACGCCTCCACGAGGTCATTCCCGGCTTCCACGACACGCGCCGCCGCTTCGAAACGTTCGAGAAAACCCTCGCCGCCGACCCGCTCAACCGCGCCGCCGGCGCGCGCGAGGAAATCGCCTTCACGCGCGAGCGCGCCGCCGACTGCGCCGTGATTGTCGAGGCGCTCGCCCGCGGCGAGATTCCGGAGCGCGTCACGCACAACGACACCAAGTTGAACAACATCCTCGTGGACGACTTCACGCAGGAGGGTCTGTGCGTCATTGACCTCGACACCGTGATGCCCGGCAGCGCGCTCTACGACTTCGGCGACATGGTGCGCAGCGCCGCCGCCGCCGCGAAGGAGGACGAGACCGACCTCTCGCGCGTCGCCTGCTCGCCGCAATACTTCGAGGCGCTCGCCACCGGCTACCTCGACGCGCTCGGCGGCACGCTCAACGCCCGCGAGAAAGACCTGCTCGCGTTCAGCGGCAAACTGCTGACGTTCGAGTGCGGCATGCGCTTCCTGACCGACCACCTCGACGGCGACCACTACTTCAAAATCTCCCGCCCCGGGCACAACTTGGAGCGCGCGCGCAACCAGTTCGCGATGGTGCGCTCGATTGAGAGCCAACTGTCGGCGTTCGAGAAATTCGTCCGCGCGCTGGGCTGATTCTCACCCTCAAACGCGCCCCCGCATCATGAAAACCATCACCTACTCCTTGCTCGCCGGCATCCTCGCGCTCTGCGTCCTGTGCGCGGCGGACACGCCGGCGGCGCCGGCGGCACCGGCGGCGGCGGCGGCGGCGTCAGCGACGCGCAAGCCCAAGACGGAGGCAATGCCCGCCGCGCAATCCGCGACGCAATCCTCCGCGCAAGTCGTCGCCGTCTCGCGCTCCGCCGCCGCCGTTGCCGGCGCGAAGCCGGAAGTCATCGCCGTCGGGTTCTCGCCCGGCAACGCCGAGAACGTCGTCATCGGCACCATTCGCGGCGCGCGGCGTGAAATCCGCATGGCGGCATACACATTTTCCTCGACGAACATCATCCGCGCCCTCGAAGACGCCCGCCGGCGCGGCGTGAGGGTCTATGTCGTGCTCGACTCCAAGGGGTCGAACCGCACCGCGCTGCGCCGCCTCGGTGCCGCCGGCATCCCGTTCCGCACCTGCGTCTCCTACCAAATCATGCACAACAAGTTCATCGTCGCCGACGGTGCCACGGTGCAGACCGGCTCGTTCAATTACACGCGCGCCGCCGCCACGACGAACGCCGAGAACGTCATCGTGCTGCGCGACCCCGCGCTCGCCGCCCTCTACACCAAGGAGTGGCAACGCCTCTGGGACGAAAGCCGGCAGCAGTGACGGCAAGAAGTGCGCGCCACCGGTGCCACCGGCAGTGCCACCGCTGCTTTCGTGCTCGCGCTCCGAGGGGTGAACGGTCTTGCTCGCCGACCTCATGAAATCACTGCTCAACAAAATCGTTGCCAAACCCGCGCTCGCCGCGCTCGCCGCCGCCACCTTGCTCTTCGCCGGCTGCGACAAATCCGGTTCCTCAAACGGACAGACCGGCGAATTCTCGCCGCTCGGGCTCCCGAAAGAGACCGTCGCCGTCGCGCACATCAACTTGAAAAACGCCTACGCAAGCAAGGTCGGCGCGAAAGTCCGCGACATCGTCCGGCAACAATATCGCGCGACGGAGCCGAAGAGCGAAATGAAGGAATTCGACGATTTTCTCGACGGAACCGGTCTCGACATCGAACGCGACATCGCCGGCATCACCTACGGAATACTCTTCGACGATGCCGGTGCCACCCCCGGCAAGAAACCCAATCTTGACTCTTTGTTCGTTGTCGGAGTCGCCCGCGGAAAATTCTCGGTCGAGAAAATCAACGCCTACATCGCGAAACAGGACGAGGAGGGGAAACTGAAGAAGAAGACAGTCGGAAAAATCCAATTCTCCACCAACTCCTTCGGCACCTTTGGTCTTGTTGACGCCAACACGCTCCTGATTGTCTCCGGCAATCCGCGCGCCAAACCGGAAAAGTTGGACGCAACCTTGGAAAAAATTCTCGCCGCCTTCACCGCCGCCAACGCCTACGACGCGCCAAAATCGTTCCTCGACCTCGAAAAGGCGTTCCCGAAGACGGTTCTGCTCGCGCATGCCGACGTCGAACGCTCCGCATTCATCAAGGCCCTCTTCGACTCCAATTCGCAGGCGAAGATGTTCCGCCCACTGACCGGACAGGTCGTTGCCGGCGAGGATGGCGACAAATTCAAGTTGCGCGCGGTCGTCCAATACGACGACCCGACCAAGGCGCAGGGATTGAGCGGTCTCGCCGGTCTCGGTATCGGCATGCTGAAATCGCAAATCGGCACCGAAGCCCCCGACCTCGTGAAAACGCTCAACGCGCTGAAATTGCGCGTCGAGGACAAGACATTCGTCATCGAGGCCGAGGAAAAATCCGGCGAAATCATCCGCCAGTTGGAAGACGCGCTCGCCAAGGCCAGCAAACGCGAGTGAGGACAGGCATTCACGCATTGACAGCGGACGCGCATTTCCAAGCATGTCGCGCCGCATGAATCCTTTCCTCCCCGCCCTCTCCACCGGCGCCGCCGCGCCAATTCTCGCCGCCGGCGACGCCTCCGGTCTGACCACCGGCACCATCGCGCTCATCGTCGTCGCGGTCGTCGCCGTCGTGCTGGTGCTCTACGTCATCAGCATCTACAACGGGCTGGTCGCGCTGCGAAACGCCTTCAAGAACGCCTTCGCGCAAATTGACGTGCAGTTGAAGCGCCGCTACGACCTCATCCCGAACCTCGTCGAGACAGCCAAGGGCTACCTCAAGCACGAGCGCGAGACGCTCGAAGCGGTCGTGAAGGCGCGCAACATCGCCGCCGCCGCCGCGCAGGGCGCCGCCGCGAACCCCGCCGACCCGAACGCGATGCGCAACCTGCTCGGAGCCGAAAGCGGGCTGGCGGGCGCGCTGTCGCGACTGCTCGTCACCGTCGAGCGCTACCCCGAATTGAAGGCGAACCAGAACATGCTCGCGTTGCAGGAGGAACTCACCTCGACCGAAAACAAGGTGGCGTTCTCGCGGCAGGCCTACAACGACGCCGTGATGTCCTACAACAACGCGCGCGAGACCTTCCCGTCCGTCATCTTCGCCGGAATGTTCGGCTTCCTGCCGGCGGAACTCTTCCAAATCGCCGACCCGACCGAGCGCGACGCGCCGAAGGTGAAATTCTAAATTTTCGCCCTAAAACCGAACAAACTTCGCGGATTTTTAGCGTTTTATCCCTATTTTTTTCGCCGCACGCGCAAGAAATGAATTCCGCCGCGAACAACCCCCGTTTTGACCCGGCGGCGTTCGCGCGCCGGTTCGTCGCCGCCGCCAGCAACGCCGGTTTCGGGGTCGTTGAATACGGCACCGCCGGTGGCTTCCCGTTGCTTGCGGCGGAGCACACGCCGCCGGAGCCAAAACTCTCGCTCCACATCTCGGCGGGAATCCACGGCGACGAACCGGCGGGCGCGCTCGCCCTGCTCGCCCTCATGAGCAAACGCTGGTTCGACCTCGGTCTGGCTTGGCACATCCTGCCCCTGCTCAACCCCACCGGCACCGCTGCAAACACGCGCGAAAACGCCGCCGGCATTGACCTCAACCGCGATTACCGCGATGCCCGCGCACCGGAGACGCGCGCCCACATCGAATGGCTGCGCCGCAACGGTCGCCGTTACGACGCCTCGCTCTCCCTGCACGAGGACTGGGAGGCAAAAGGATTCTACCTCTACGAAATGGGCACGGCACCGGTGAACGACGGCGGTAGCGGCGGAAATGGTGGCGGCAGCGCCGTCGGTAGCACTGCCGGTGGCACCGGTGGCGGCGTCGGTACCGTCAGCGGCGCGCCGCTCCTCGGTTGGTCAATCCTGCAATCCGTCGAACCGGTTTGCGGCATTGACAACTCGCCGGAAATTGACGGTTTTCCCGCAAACAACGGGTTGCTCCAACCGCACGCGCAAACCTCCCTCGAAGCCGTCGAAACATGGCCGGAACAACTTTTCCTGCGCGCGCGCTACGCCGCCCTTTCACTCACGTTCGAGACGCCGTCGGCACTCCCCATTGACACCCGCATCCTCGCACAAATCATCGCAATCAAAACAACCGTCAACCTGCTCCTCGCCCCCAAAATCATCGAGACATTCGACATCTGACTTTTCACAAAAAACCAAACACAACATGCTGAATACCAACAAGAAAAACGCCAAAAACGCCGCCGGAACGCCACCGGTGGCACGCCTTCGGGCACTGTTCACCGGTGCCGCCTTTGCCGGGACGGTCGTCGCCGGCGCGCTCGGTGCCACCAGCGCGCTCGGCACGCTCACGGAAAACGCCCGTGCCGCGCACGCGCAAACGGCGACGGTCTCCGAAGCGGGACTGCTCGCCACGTGGAAACCGGTGGCACCGGCACCGGCGGCGGCGGCACCGGCGGCGGCGGATGCGAAGGGTGCCGAGGTGCCGACGTTGCCGGCGGCGTTGTTGCCGGAGGATTTGCGCGAGTTGACGTTCGCCGCGTGGGTCGAGCCAAAGGGGTTCAAGGGGACAAATGTCGTCGTCCGAAAAGA
>JAISSQ010000002.1 GCA_031273045.1 Puniceicoccales bacterium | reverse complement strand
GTAGAGCACACGCCGCTGCACCGGCTTGAAACCGTCCCGCGCGTCTGGCAGGGCGCGGGCGACAATGACCGACATCGAGTAATCAATGTAGGCCGTCTGCATGACGTCTGTGATGTTCGTTGCGCTTAGTTTTTCGTTCTCCGTGTATTCGCTCATGAGGGGATTTTCTGTGGAATTTTAACCTGTCCGAAGGATGTCCGCGCGCCGCCCCCGCCGCAAGGAGGGAGTGGCGAAATAAGCGTTGTCGCCCCCGCCGCCCGCACCCCACCATGCCCCGCAAAACGCCATGTCCGCAGACCCCGAAAACCGCGCCGCCGCCGGTGCCAAGCCGCGCCCCGCGCTCCGCTCCGCCCTGACCGCAATCGCCTGTGCCGTTCTTTCTCTGACCGCGCTGACGCTGGCGGCGCTCCCCCTCGGCTGCGGGCACTACCACCTCGGCACCGGCAACAAAGTCCCCTTCCGCACCATCGCCCTCGCACCGGTGGTGAACGACTCCGCCGCCCCAAGCGTCCAAGCCCTCCTGCACGCCCAACTCGCCGACGCCCTCGCCGCCGAAAGCGGCATCACGCTCGTCTCCGACCCCGACAACGCCGACGCCCTCCTGCGCGTGCGCCTCACCCGCTACACCACCGAGGTCTTGGCGACCGACCCGACCGACACCGGTCTGGGAACCTCCTTCACGCTCACGCTCACCGCGCGCTCAACGCTCGAAAACCGACGCGCCACCGGTGGCGGCAAGCCGTGGTTCAAAGACCGAGTCACGCGCGCCAGCGCCGTCGCCCACGCGCCCCCAATGCTCGCCGACGCCTCCGGTTCCACCCGCGCCGGCACCGGCGGTTTCGGCGCGGTCGAGACACAGACCATCACCGTCCTGACGCGCGACCTCGCCCGCAAAATCACCGGCGAAGTCGTCAGCGTCTGGTGAGAACCGCCCCGCCCCGATGAACAGCCCGCTGCAAGGGACGAATTTCGCGCCGCCGGCGGACGGCGCGTTCTCCGCACGGGAGACGCGCGCCCTGCTCGCCGCGCTCGGTCACTCGCCCCGCCACCCGCTCGGACAAAACTTCCTCGTGGACGGAAACATCGTCGCCAAGTCGCTGCGCGCCGCCGGCGTCACCACCGGTGACACGGTCGTCGAAATCGGCCCCGGTCTGGGCACGCTCACCGCCGCCCTGCTCGCCGCCGGCGCGAACGTTTACGCCGTCGAACGCGACCCCGTCCTCGCCGACCACCTGCGCCGCTGGCTGCTCCCGCGCCACAGCGAAAAATTCCACCTCGTCGAAGGCGACGCCGTCGCGCTCCCGCTCGCCGGACTGCCCGCCGCGCGCGCCGGCGGCGGCACCGGCACCGGCGGCACCGGCGGCGGTGACTTCAAGGTCGTCGCCAACCTGCCCTACGCGATTTCGACCCCATGGCTCGACGCCGTCCTCGCGTCGCCGGCGCTGCCCTCCGAAATGCTCGTCATGCTCCAGCGCGAGACCGCCGACCGTTTCCGCGCGCGCTCCGACGCCGACGGTGGCGACGGCTCGTTCGTCGGCGCAATCACGGTCGCGCTCGACGCCGCCTACGAACGCCGCTCCGCCGGTGCGGTGCCGGCGGCGTGCTTCTTTCCGCCGCCGAAGGTCGAGTCCGCCCTGCTCCATCTGCGCCGCCGCGCCACGCCGCGCCGCCTCGCGCCGGAGACCCGCCGCGTGCTGCGCGAGATATTCGTCCACCGGCGCAAGCAACTCGGCGGAATTTTGCGCCGCCTGCCCGCCGCCAGCGCGCCACCGGTGGCGGCGGCACTCGCCGCTTGGACACCCACGCTCGAACGCTGGGGCGCGTCCGCGCGCTCGCGACCGGGCGAAGTCGCCTTCGCCGCATGGCTCGCCCTCGACGACGCCATCACCGAAGCGGCGAAGTGAGCCACGGCGTCACTCCACGGCGAGACGGGCGCATTCGGCGCGCAACCACCGGCGCAGACCGGCGAGAGCGCGGGAGGCGCGCCAGCGGGCGCGGCGGATGTCCATGCGGAAATTCTTCAGCCCCGCGAGCGGTTCGCACGCGAAGAGGTAGAACTTTATTTTCGGCTCGGTGCCGCTGCCGCGAACGGCGAAGCGGCGTCCGTCGGCGAGCGTGAAAAAGTAGAAATCCTCCTTGGGGACGAGGTCGCCGTCGGCGTCGCGCACGTCTTCCCGCCCGAAGTCCGTGAAGGCGGTGACGGCGGCACCGGCGACTTCGCGCGGCGGATTTTCGCGCAACCGGTCGAGGATTCGCCGGATGGCGCGGGCACCGTCGGCACCGGGCATGACGACGTTGAGTAGCGTTTCGGAATGATAACCGTGGCGCGCGTAAAGTTGGTCGAGAAATTCGGCGAAGGTCTGCCGGCGGCGTTTGAGCCATGCGGCGAGTTCGACGAGCATGAGCGCGGCGGCGTTGCCGTCCTTGTCGCGAACGGCGTCGGTGCCGAGGTAGCCGTAACTTTCCTCGCCTCCGAAAACGAAAAGCGTCGAGGCGCGCAGCGACAGTTCGGCGCGGTCGCGCCACGGCAGCGCGTCGTATTCGGTTGTCGGGACACCGGCGGGGGCAATCGGCGCGATGCCGGCAATGGGCGCAATCGGCTCGATTTTCGCGCTGCCGGTGGACAAGCCGGGAATGCCGTCACCGGCGGCGACCGGCGTGAGCAGCGGCAGCGCGCGCTCGGCTTCCTTCTGGTATTTGCCGAGTTTTGCGGCGAGCCACTTGAAACCGGTGAGCGTGTTGACGCACCGGACGCCCTCGGCGGCGGCGATGGCGTCCTGCAAGGGCGTCGTCACGAACGTCTTCAGCAAGGTCGCGTTCGGCGACCCCGCTTCGGACAGAATGCCGAGTTCCTTCATGCGCCGGAGGCGGAATGCCGCGAGCGCGGCGCCAATTCGGTTGCCGGTGAGACGCAGGTAGGTGCCGTCGCGGTTGCGCGCGTATGCACCGAGGCGGTCGTCGTCGGGGTCGGTGCCAATGACAATGTCCGGCTTCGCGCGGCGCGCCTTGGCGAGGGCGAGCGTGAACGCCTCCGCGTTTTCGGGATTGGGCGACTGGACGGTCGGAAAGCGCGGGTCGTGCGCACGCTGGGCGGCGACGGTGGTGACTTTCGCCCCGAATTTCTTGAGTGCCGGCAGCACCATCACGTCACCGGTGCCGTGCAGGTTCGTGTAGAGCACCACCGGCGCGGCACCGGCAATGCACGCGGGGTCGAGAACGCTCTCGCCGAGGCGGTCAAGATAGGCGCGTTCGACGCTTTTGGGGACGCGCAGGACGCCGCCGGTGTCCTTCCCCAGCAGCGGCGGCAACTCGTCGAGCCGGACCGCGTTCACCTCGGCAATCACGCCGGCGTCGTGCGGCGGAACGACCTGCCCGCCGTCGGAGAGGTAACATTTGAAGCCGTTGTAGGGCGGCGGATTGTGCGAGGCGGTGATGACCACGCCGGCGTCGGCGCGCAGGTGCCGCACGGTGAAACTCAACTGGGGCGTCGAGCGCGGTCCGTCGAAAATGAACGCCTCCCCGCCGAGGCGCGTCCAGACCGACGCCGCCAGTTCGCAGAAGTGCCGCGAGAAGTGCCGCACGTCGTGCGCGATGACAAGGCGCGGGCGGTGCCGGCGCCCTTCGCGGGCAAGCCATTTGGCGACGTGCCGGAACAGACCGGCGGTGGCGCGCGCGAGCGTGAAATCGTTCAGGTTGTTCGCGCCGACGGCGGGGTGCTCCGGCGTGCCCAGCGCGGAAGGCGTCCCCGTCTCCACCGGTGCCGCGACACGCCCAATGGTCAGCCCGCGCATGCCGCCCGTCCCGAACGCGAGGTTTTTGTAGAAACGGTCGTTGATTTCGCCCCACGCGCCGGCGCGGGCGAGTTGCGCGAGCGCAAGCACCGCCCACGGCGGCAGGAAGCCGGGCTGGAGCCAGTCGCCCAAAATGGCGTGCGCCGCCGGCAGCAACCGCCCGTCCGCCAGCGCGCTGCCGGCGAGGGCGCGCACCGCCCCAATCAATTCGTCAATCGGCTCGAAATTCGTCGTCTCGGTGTCGGAACTCATGCGACCGGCGATTAAAGCGCGGCACGCTCCGAAAACAACCTTTCCCCTGCCGGCGGCGCGGCGTAAAACGCCCCGCAATGAACATCCTCGTCGTCGGCGGAGCCGGTTACATCGGCAGCCATTGCGTCCGCCAAATCATCGCCGCCGGACACCGTCCGGTCGTTCTCGACAACCTTGTCTGCGGGCACGCGAAAGCCGTCCCCGCCGGTGTTCCCCTCTATCGCGGCGACCTCGGCGACCAACCGTTCGTGCGGCAGGTGCTGCGCGCCGAGCGCATTGACGCCGTGATGCACTTCGCCGCCTTCATCAACGTCGGCGAATCCGTCACCGCCCCGTTGCGCTACTACCGCAATAATGTCGTCCGCACGCTCTCCCTGCTCGAAACCATGCTCGAAGAAGGCGTGGGACGCTTCGTCTTCTCCTCGACCGCCGCCGTCTATGGCATCCCCGAAAAAACGCCCATCGCCGAGGACGCCCCAAAACTGCCCATCAACCCCTACGGACAGACCAAACTCGACTGCGAAAACCTGCTCTCCGCGCTCGCCGCCGCCCACGGATTGAGTTTCGCCGTCTTCCGATACTTCAACGCCTGCGGCGCCGCCGCCGACGGCTCAATCGGCGAGGCGCACGCGCCGGAAACACACATGATTCCGAACGCAATCCGCGCCGTCCTCGGTCTCACCCCGCCGCTCAAAATCTTCGGAAACGACTACCCGACGCCCGACGGCACCTGCCTGCGCGACTACATCCACGTGGACGACCTCGCCCGCGCCCACATCGCCGCCCTCGCACGCCTCGCCGCGCCCGGAACCCAACTACACTACAACCTCGGAACCGGCGTCCCGCACAGCAACTTGGAAATTGTCCGCGCCGTCGAGCGCGTCTCCGGCAAAAAAGTCCCGTTCACCTTCGCCCCGCGCCGCGCCGGCGACCCACCGGCACTGTGCGCCGACGCCTCCCGCGCCCGCGCCGAACTCAACTGGACCCCCCGCTTCACCGACATCACGGAAATCGTCGCCTCCGCATGGCGCTGGCACAGCGCGAACCCGAACGGCTTCCGCTGAAACACCCGCGCCGCCGCCCGCCCAAAAAACGCCGGAGAACGCCGCAACGACCGGCAATGACCGAACCGGCAATGACCGCAAAACCGCCGCGCACACCGTGACCACCGCCGCCGCCTCCAAGCCCCGAAAAACAGAAACGCCGCCGGCAACACCTCCGGTGCCGCCGCCGGTAGCGCCACCGGTGGAGCCACCGGCACCGGACAACGCGCCGGCACCGCGCCTCGCCGTCCTGACCTGCACGCACGAAACCGCGCCACTGTCCGTGCGCGAAAAACTCGTCCTCGCACCGGAACGCGCCGACGCCTTCCTCGCGCGGCTGCGCGCCCTCGACGGCGTCGCCGAAAGCGTCCTGTTGAGCACCTGCAACCGCGTCGAAATCTACATCTCGCCCGCCACCGGTAGCACCGGCAGCGGCGGCGGCGGCGGCACCACCGGCGGCGCGCTGCGCGACGCGCTCCTCGAACTCATCGCCACGCACCAACGGCTCGACCCGCACGTCGTCGCCGCGCACTGCCGCTGGCACGCCGGACCACCGGCACTCGAACACCTCTTCCTCGTCGCCGCCGGCCTCGACTCCCAGATGGTCGGCGAGTCCGAAATTCTGGGGCAGACGAAGGACGCCTACGCCGAAGCGTTCGCGCGCGGCGACACCGGTCCCGTCCTCAATCGCGCCTTCCAGAAAAGTTTCCACGCCGCCGCATGGGTGCGCACGCACACGCCCATCGGACAGGGACAGGTGAGCATCGGCAGCGTCGCCGTCGAACTCGCCACGCGGGTCGTCGGCGACCTCGCCCCGCGCCGCGTGCTCGTCCTCGGCACCGGCGAGGTCGGGCGCAAAACGGCGCGCGCCTTCGTCTCGCGCGGCGCCCGCTCGCTCACCATCGCGAGCCGCACAATCGAGAACGCGCGCGCCCTCGCCGGTCTCGCCGGTGCCGGTGCCACCGCCGCGCCCCTCGCCGAAGCCCTGCGCTCGCTCGGCGAGCACGACGTCGTCATCGGCTCCTCCTCCGCGCCCTCGCCTCTGCTGCCGCCGGACGCCGTCCGCGAAGCCGCCGCGCGCCGCGCCGGCGCCCCGCTGTTCCTCTTCGACCTCGGAATGCCGCGCAACTTCCCACCCGACGCCGGCGCGCTGCCCGGGGTCTATCTCTACAACCTCGACGACCTCTCGCGCATCGCCAACGAGAACCTCCGGCTGCGCCTCGCGGGGGTCGAACAGGCGCGGGCCGCCCTCGCCGAACGCGCCGGAAAACTCTGGGAACGCCTCGCCGGCAGCGCGCCAAAATCCCGCTAACCCTCCGCCCCTCCCCTCCCCTCCCCCAATGGCAAAACGCGCTCCCTCCAACCTCCGCATCGAACGCTGGAAAAACAATCTGCTCGATTTCTCGCTGCGCAATCGGTTGCTCAATTTCCGCGAAGCAAAAAGCAGCGTGCACCTCAACCTGCCCAGCTTCGCCGACACCGCCGGCACCGGTGCCGGCGGCGGTGCCGGCGGTGACGAGGCCGACTTCGGCTCCAGCGCAATCGTCCCCGCCGCCGGCGCAATCGTGCCGTTCTCCGGTCGCGTTTCGCCGCAGCACCCGCCGGTGCCCTACACGCTGCGCGACGGCTCCCACAGCGAGAGCGTCGCCGCCGCCATCGAGGACTTGCTCGCCGAGGGCACCGAACTGCCGCTGCTGCCGGCGTCCGCCGCAAACCGTCCGCTCCCGCGAAAACGCCCCGTCCTGCTCACGACGCTCGACGACGCCGAGCACGCGCGCCGTCTCACCAAAATCTACCGCGCCGCCAAAAACGCCATCGAGGAGAACGGCTGCAACTCGCTCTTCGCCGCCGTCGGTTTCCTCGAATGGCGCGACGAGGCGCAGCCCGCCCGCGGCCCGTTCCGCGCGCCGCTACTGCTCGCACCGGTCGAACTCGTCCGCAAATCCGTCACCGAAGGTTTCGCGCTGCGCCGGCTCGACGAGGACGCCGAGCCGAACATCACCCTGCTCGAATTCCTCCGCCAGACGCGCCGCCTCAACATCACCGGTCTCGACCCACTGCCGGAAGATGCCAACGGCGTGGACGTCCTCGCCGTCCTGCGCAAATTCGCCGCCGCCACCGCCGAACTCGCCAACTGGCGCGTGCTCGACGACGTGTTCGTCGGCCCCTTCTCCTTCGCCAAGTTTATGCTCTGGCGCGACCTCGACGAGCGCGCCGCCCAACTCCCCAAAAACCGCGTCCTCGCCCGCCTCCTCGCGCCTCCGGCAAATGCAGGGGAGCGGGGAGCAGGGAGCGGGGAGCAGGGAGATAGTGCGGAGGAACAAGGGCAAAGGGATAAGGGCAAAGGGCAAATGGCAGCCACCGGCACCGGCACCCAATCCAGTAGCAGCGGCGGCGTTCACGCCGCCTCCCCCATCCCCGCCGGCACTTCCTCCCCGCCCCCTCCCGATTCCCTCCACCCCACCGCCATCTTCTGCACGCGCGGTGCCGACTCCTCCCAACTCGCCGCCATTCTCGACGCCGGCGCCGGCGGCGACTTCGTCCTCGACGGTCCGCCGGGCACCGGCAAATCGCAGACCATCACGAACATCATCGCGCACTCGCTCGCGCTGGGACGCCGCGTCCTCTTCGTCGCCGAAAAACGCGCCGCGCTCGACGTCGTCCACCGGCGCCTGCGCGAAGACGGCTTGGAGCCGTTCACGCTCGAACTCCACTCCAACAAGACCGGCAAACAAGAGGTGCTCGCGCAGTTCAAGTCCGCCCTCGAAACCGCCGGCGACGCGCCGCCCGCGCTCTGGCAACGCCGCGCCGATGAACTCGCCGCCACCCGCGAACAACTCAACGCCCACGTCCACGCCCTCCACAAGCACGCGCCCTGCGGTCTCTCCGCCTTCGACTGCGTCGACTTCCTCCTGCCACGCCGCAAAGAACCGGTCATCGCCCTCGACGCCGCCGCTTGGCCTGACCCACCGGCAACGCTCCCCGAAAAACTCGAAGACGCCCGACGCCTCGCCGCCGCTCTCGACGAGCGCGCCACCGCCGCCGCCCCGCTCTTAAAGACCGCCCTCGCCGCCCTCGACTGCGACGCTTGGTCGCCCGCTTGGGCCGAAGACGCCCTCGAAAAATGCCGCGCCCTCTCCCGCGCCGCCGCCTCCGAATCCGCCGCCTTCGAACTCGCCACCGGTGCCACCTCCACCACCGCCACTACCGGCACCACCGGTAGCACCACCACCGCCGCCCAATCCAGTTGCAGCGGCGGCGTTCACGCCGCCACAACCTCCGCCACCCCCGCCGCCACCGCCACCACCACCGCCACCACCCTTTCCGACCGCCGCGCCCTCGCCGCCGCCATCGCCGAGCGCGCCGCGCTCCTCGCCAAGTTCGCCGCCTACGACCGCGCCGCCCTCCTCGCGCTCCCGCTCGACGCGCTCCTCGCCGATGCCCGCGCCGCCGCCGCCACGTGGTTCCTCCCGCGCTTCCTCGCCCGCAGAAAAATCGCCGCCCGCCTCGCCAGCGTCCGCACCGACGCCCGCAAGCCCGCCGGCAACGCCCTCGCCGAGGAACTCGCCGCCGCCGTCCGCCTCCGCACGCTCAACGCCCGTCTCGGCGGCGACGCCGACTCCGCCGCCGGTCAGCGGCTCGCCCGCTGGCGCGACTCCTTCCTCGCGCTCGAACGCGCCCTCGACGGGTTCGCCGGCACCGTCCGGCTGCGACGCGCCGCGCTCGACACCGCGCCCGACTTCACCGCCGCCGCCGGTGCGCTCGCCGACGCGCTGCCGCCGCTCTTCGGACAAGAACTGCGCATCTGGTGCGCGTGGCGCCGCCGCGCGAAGGAAGCCGAAGCCGACGGTCTCCGCGCACTCGTCGCCACCGTCGAAGCCGCGCCGGAAAAGTTCACCGGCACCGCCGCCGAGAAGACCACCCTCGCCGCGCTGTTCGAGCGCAGTTTCCGCCGCGCCGTCCTCAACGCGCTCGTCGGCGCGAACGCCGCGCTGCGCGAGTTCTTCGGAACGCAGCACGAGAAAATCATCGAGCGGTTCTCGCAACTCGACGACGAGTTCACCGCGCTCACGCGCAAGACCGTCCGCGCCCGCCTCGCCGCGAAAATCGCCGCGCTCACCGCCGCCGACGCCGCCTACGACGGACGGCGCAACGGCGGCAAAGCCAAACCGGAGGTGTTCGTCGAACTCGCCCTCCTGCGCAAGGAAATCGCCAAGAAAATGCGCCACCTGCCGGTGCGCCAATTGCTCGCGCGGCTGCCGGCGACGCTGCCGGTGCTCAAACCGTGCCTCTTGATGTCGCCGCTCTCCGTCGCCCAATACCTCGCGCCGGAGCACCCGCCGTTCGACCTCGTGATTTTCGACGAGGCGTCGCAAATCCCCGTCTGGGACGCCGCCGGCGCCATCGCGCGCGGCACGCAACTCATCGTCGTCGGCGACCCACGCCAACTACCGCCGACGAATTTCTTCAACGCCACCACCGGCATAAACGGCACCGGCGACGATTTCGATTGGCCGGCGGACGCCGACAGCACCGACGCCGACGGCACCGTCATCTACGCCCCCGATGGCAAAATCGTGCGCGTCAAAGGCGGTGCCGGCAGTGCCACCGGTGACGCCGTTGACGCGCTGCCGCCGCTGGTGCCGGCGGACTTGGTGGACTTGGAGAGCATCCTCGACGAACTGCTCGCGAGCAGCATTCCGATCCGACGTCTGCGTTGGCACTACCGCAGCCGCCGCGAAGCCCTCATCACGTTCTCGAACCGGCACTACTACGCCGGCGACCTGTTCACGTTCCCGTCACCCGAAACCGGCCGCGCCGGCCTCGCCCTGCACTACCTGCCCAACGCCCGCTACGACCGCGCCAAGTCGCGCACAAACCTCGCCGAAGCACAGGCACTCGTCGCCGAACTCACGCGCCGATTGCTCGCGCACGAGGCAGTGCCGGCACCGGTGCCGCCGGTGTCCTACGGCGTCGTCACGTTCAGCGTGGCGCAGCAGGAACTCGTCGAAAACCTGCTCGACGCCGTGCGCCGCGAACACCCCGAATTGGAACGGTGGTTCGGCGACACGCCGCCGGTGGAGGGCGAGCCGGTGTTCGTCAAAAACTTGGAGAACGTGCAGGGCGACGAGCGCGACGTCGTGCTCTTCTCCGTCTGCTACGGCCCCGACGCCGACGGTCGCGTCGCCCTCAACTTCGGCCCGCTCAACCGCGCCGGCGGCGAACGGCGGCTCAATGTCGCCGTCACCCGCGCCAAACGCGAAATGGTCGTCTTCACCTCAATGCGCTCCGACCAAATCGACACCTCGCGCGTCTCCGCCCGCGGCGTGCGCGACCTGCGCGAATTCCTGCGCTTCTGCGAAGAAGGTGGGGAGCGGGGCGTTGGGGGTTGGGAACGGGAAATTGAAAGTGGGGAGCAGGGAGCAGAGAGCGGGGAGCAGGAAAAAAGTGCCGAGGATAAAAACGAAAGCACCGCCGCCGGTGCCGCCCCGCCAGAGGTCGCTGCCTCCGAAGCCACGCGCCTCATCGGTGCCGCGTTGCGCCGGCGCGGCTACGACGTGCGCCACCGCGTCGGCTGCTCCGATTACCGGCTCGACATCGGCGTCGTTGACCCGCGCGACCCGTCGCGCTTCCTGCTCGGAATCGAGTGCGACGGCGACGCCTACCGTTCCGCCGGCACCGCCCGTGACCGCGACAAACTCCGCCACGAAGTCCTCACCGGCCTCGGCTGGCGCCTCCACCGCCTCTGGCTCCTCGATTGGTGGAACGCCCCCGACGCCGAATTCACCAAACTCCTCGCCACCCTCGACACGGCAAAAGCCACACGCCAGTAAAAAGGGCTTGCAAACGGCGATTATACAACAATTTGGAACGCACGGACAGGCGCAACTATCCGGTGAGCGCGGTTCGCGAAGCTCTGCTTAACGCGATTGTGCACCGTGATTACGGGTTGTCGGCGAGCACGCTCTTCAACATCCTCGACGACCACCTTGAAATTGTGAGCATTGCCGGACTTTTCAAGACATGATTAACATGATTAACAATGACTTGCGCTTCCTGTAATCATGTAGCCACAAAGGCGACGCAGAGGTTGTCATCCGGATTTTTCCTATGAGGAAACTTTCTCTGCGAAATCTCCGTGTCCTCCGTGTCCTCTGCGCCCTCTGTGGTTAAAATAAAACGCACCGCTGCCGGCAATCGCACCACCGGCAATCGCACCGCCGGATTGTGTCGCCGGCGGCCGCCAAGCCCCGAAGGGGCGACATAACATAGGCAGGGGCGCAAGCCCCTGTTGCATCGCCCCAATCACAATGCGAACCGCGAAGTGGTGGCATACGGCACCGAGGGCATTAGCCCTCGGTAATATATTCCACCGCTTCGCGGTTCGATGGGTTTCTGACCGCGTTCATTTTTTCTTGCGCGACCATAACAATCCGCCGGGACCGTATTCGGCGATTTGATTTCTGTTTATCCAAGTGAAACTGGAATGCCCGTGCACTCTCATTCTCTTCCTCCCCGCATAACTGGCAAACCCTTTGTCCCAGAGATTGTAAGAATCGACCAGAAGTATCCCCTTGACCGGTTTATAGATGCTCATACTCCATCCTCTGTACCATTCTCCGACGAACAAGGAAAGCGTCGCGTCCTCCGTAGTCCCCAAGTCATCAATCTCCTCCAACTTTGCATCAATCTGTTTCGCAAGTTGGATGTTCTTCTCGGACAACGCCTGCCGCTTGATTCTGTTCAACTCCGTGAGAAATGGCGCGGAGGCGGATTTGCGAATACTCCTGATTCTTTCGTTGTGGTCGTAGCAAATTTCCCAAATTACATTCTTTTCCGCATCCACGGTATATGGGAGACGACCGCTGCGCACCCACGAACACGGGAGCGCCGCAGAAAACGTGAGTTCGTTTTGCAATGTTTGAATGTGTTTTTCAACCACCTCGACCAACAGAGTGTTTCTTGATGAGGCAATTGTTTTGCGCTGAAAACTCTTCAAGCGCTCAATCGTCGCTTTCTTTGCCGACGCTATTTTCTCCGGGTTCTGGAATTTCTCCTCAATCTGCGCGAGAATCTTTTGGAACTGCTCCTCAACCGGAAGCCGGTAAATAGGAATAGTTTGGTTTGTGATAGGTTTGGGGTCTGGAGTGGTTTCTCCGGGGCGAAGAGGCGGTCTTCCAGCGTAATTCCAGACATATTGCGCTCCGTCCACAGTGTATTGCTTTATCGAACGGCGGTCGGGAGAGAGGACGTAAGTTGACTTGTCGGTGAATGCGGTTGTCGGCGCACCGGGCTTCCACGTGCTCGTTGTCGGTTTCCCTGTCGGCGAAAATCTCACGAGTGCCCCGTCCTTGTAGAACGCAATACGATGATTCGCATTCGTCGGAAACACCCACAAGGTGTTGGAAAAGGAATGCTTGATTTCGGCGGTGGCAGATGACGATGCCGTGCGGCGTTCCGCCGTGCGTTTCCAAAATTCCTGCGCCGGGTCGCCCCAGCGTAATTCTAACGTGTTTCTGTCTTCCGACACTTTGGACATCAACGAGATAACCGGACCACCGGTCTTCTTCTTGAGCAAAACTCCGTAGAGATTGCCACCAAGGTTATACCATTTCCCTCGACCTTCTTCCGCTTTGTCTTTGGTGCTCCAAGTGTCGTATGTCCCGTCAGAATAAAAAACGATTTTCCTGTCGGGAATATTCGCGTGTTCCCAGACGATACCGGTGATGTCTGGCGAAGGGGCAACAATTTTACGCGTGTGCATTCGTCCTCCGTCGAGGAAGAGACGCGACAGACGATTCCCGTTGTCTCTCAACTCAAATGCTTCATGAGGCGATGCGCCTCCACGTGCATCCACTCTTATTTGAGTGAACCGACTGACTTCCCTGTATCGCATTCCGTTTCGCAGATAAATCCACTCCCAGCAACCGCCGTCTTTGTCAAAAACAAACATTGTAACGTCGCCATCTATCCAATGAGGTCCGACAAATAAGGTGCGTCCGAAAGTCGCGAAATTCGGCATTGGTTGAGCGGCGTAATAAACCCAATTATCGCGTTTGAGCGTCCCGTCGTCGCGCAAGGTGAACCGAGTGCCAGCAAGACCAGTATCAAGAAGACGAACTGTAGAGTTATTCTCCTGTTCCCAAGTGCCGCGCAATTGGCATCTACCTCCATCCCAAGTTTCACACCACGTTTTGTCGGGATAAAAAACAAACGTGCCATCCCTTTCGTTGTTCGCTCGCCACCAATCGAATTTGCTGATGACCGTGCCAATATCTACGCCACGAGCATTAAACGTTTTCCGATGCTGAATATGAGTTGCCGAAGGATTTTGCGTAATCGGTTTTGCCGGTGGATTTGGTTTAGGTTGATTGCGTTCGGCGGCGCATTCTTTGCAGGGGCCGGGTGAGTTGTCTTCTTTGACGCCGAAGAGGGTGGTGCGGTGTCTTTCGCAGAGTCCGGCGCGGGCGGCGGGCGCGAGGAGGTTTGGTGCCGGCGCGGCAAGGAATGCGGCGAGAGCGAGAACGCCGGCAACGAACGCAACGGAAGCGCGAATTGCCTCGCGCAAGCGACGCGAACAGTCGGCGGGCAACACCGGCGGTGTTCTTGTGAACAGGGTCTCTGTGGTATTGGTGGTGTTGATGGTGTTTGTGTTGTTTTTCATTGTGGTGGAAAAAGTGAAAACGGGCGCGGACGCGCCGACGAGCACCGGTGCGCGAAACGCCCGCAAGCGCAAGGCGAGCGCGGACAGGGGATTGAGCGGCGTGTTTGAAGCGCGTGTGGCGTGCGCCAGCGGGCAAGAAACCGCCACCGGCGCGTCAATCAGCGGCAACATCCGGGGGGTGGGGGGGGGGGGGGGGTAGAGCCGCTGCGCTCCGAGGGGAATGGGGAGCGGGGAGCGGGGAGGAAGTGGCGGCTGCGCCGCACAGAATGCGTCTCCACGAGTGTAGCGACTGGCGCGCGGCGCCGGTAGCGTAACGATGACCCCCTTGCGCAAGAATGGCGTTTTCAGCGAGCGAAGAACGGGTGCCACCAGCGTCGCCAGCGAACAAAAAATAACCGCTACCGGCGCACACAAATCCGCCACGCTTCGCCGATGGGTCGGGCGTCGAGGAAGCCGATGGGCTGGGCGTCGAGAGCGGTTTAGCCATATCAAAAAAGAAATTCGGAGCCACACAGTATCGTAGCCGTCACAGGCGTCAACACCTATTTTCAAAAAATTTTGCCGCCCACTTACGGGCGGGATTTTGCCACCGACAGCGCGAACGCGGTGCGAGCGTGGAACCGCTCTTACGCGGCGGCGCGGTGGCGCGGCGGCGGCGACCTGCTCTCGCGCGGCTTCCTCTGCCCCGCATGGGGCGCGACAGGTCTCCTGTCTCGCATAGGACATCTTTGCCTTGTTGTCAGGCAACTACCCACATGGAGCGCCGACTTTCAAGTCGGCTCGCAACCTCCATGCGGCGACAGCCGCCACGCATTTTCAGAAAGCAAGGCGGCTGCGCCGCACCACTGCCGAGCCGACTTGAAAGTCGGCGCTCCATGTCGCCGCCGCCAGTCACGGCTTCCACACGACTTCGCCGGCGGCGGCGACCTGCTCACGCGCGGCTTCCTCTGCCCCGCATGGGGCGCGACAGGTCTCCTGTCTCGCATAGGACATCTTTGCCTTGTTGTCAGGTGACTACCCACATGGAGCGCCGACTTTCAAGTCGGCTTGCAACCTCCATGTGGCGACAGCCGCCACGCATTTTCATAAAGCAAGGCGGCTACGCCGCACCACTGCCGAGCCGACTTGAAAGTCGGCGCTCCATGTCGCCGCCGCCACTCACGGCTTCCACACGACTTCGCCGCCGGCGGGGATTTCGAGGCGAACGGTTTTTCCGGCGTAGCGGACGGTCGCCACGGCGACCCTCGCACCGGTTTTCTCGCCGCCTTTCGCGCTACTTTTCGCGCCGGTTTTCGCACTGGCTTTCACGCCGGTTTTCGCGCCGCCACCGGTGGTGCATTTTTCGGTGCCGCCGCCGGTGTTACGCACGCGCGCCTCGGTCAACTTGCCGTCGCGCCAAGTCATGTCCACCTCGAAGCCGCCGCGCGCGCGCAGGCCGCGCACGGAGCCGTCGCGCCACGCCTTGGGGAGCGCGGGCAGGAGGTCGAGCGCGCCGGCGTGACTTTGGAGGAGCATCTCGCACATGCCGGCGGTGATGCCGAAGTTGCCGTCCATTTGGAACGGCGGGTGGTTGGCGAAGAGGTTGGGGAGGGTGTTGTGGACGAGCAGGCCGCGCACTTTGGCGTGGGCTTTCTCGGCGTCGCCGAAACGTGCCCACAGCGCGCAGCGCCACGGCCAAGTCCAACTGCGGCGGCTGTCGCCGGTCTCGCCGCGCGCTTCGAGGGAGACGGCGGCGGCCTTGGCGAGGGCGGGGGTTTTGGCGGCGCTGATTTGGCGTCCGGGGAAGACGCCGAAGAGGTGCGAGGTGTGCCGGTGGTGGTCCTTGGGGTTGTCGCGGTCGGCAATCCATTCCTTCAACTGTCCCCAGCGGCCGACGGCTGGGGCGACGAGGCGGTCGCGCAGCGTGGCGGCTTCCTTTTGCTCGGCGCGGTGGCCGAGAATGCCGGCGGCCTCGGCGGTGTTGTTGAAGAGGTCCCACAGAATCATCTGGCTGTAGGTGACGCCGTCCTCGTCGGGGCCGTGCTCGGGCGACCAAGCGTTGGGGACGACGAGGCGTCCGTCGGGCAGGGTTTTCAATCGGGCGCGCCAGAACGCGGCGGTTTCGCGCAGGGCGGGCCAGGCGGCGCGCGCGAGGAATTCGCGGTCGGTGCCGAACGCGAAGTGTTCCCAGAAGTGCTGGCAATACCAGGCGTTGGCGGTCTTGTCCCACTTCCAGCCGAGACCGCCGTGGATGTTGTGCGAGGTGCGCACCGCCCAGCCGGGGGCGTCGCCGGTGGTGACGAGCGCGGTGCCGGCGGGAGCGTCGGCGCGCGGGGCGAACTCCTTCTCGGCGGCGGCGGCTTTGCGCCAGACGGGGATTTGGCTCGTGATGAGGTCGAAGAGCGCGGTGTGGCAGTCGGCGAGGTTCGCGGGTTCGGCGAGCCAGTAGTTCATCTGGACGTTGATGTTGGCGTGGTAGTCGCTGCTCCACGGCGGGTTTTTGCTGTCGTTCCAGATGCCTTGCAGGTTCGCCGGCAGCGTGCCGGGGCGCGAACTCGCCTGCAGCAGGTAGCGTCCGAACTGGAACAGCAACGCCTCCAACTCTGGGTCGGCGGCGCCCTTGGCGTAGGCGGCGCGGCGGGCGTCAACGGGCAACGCGCGCTGGGCGTCGCCGGTGGTGCCGAGGTCGAGCGCGACGCGGCGCGTGAACGAGCGCGTGTCCGCGCGGGCGGCGTCGCGAACAGCCGCGTAGCCGTCGCCGGTGACGAGCGCGGCGGCGGCGGCGTTGACGCGAGCGAGCGCGCGCGGCGCGGGGTCCTCGCCCTTGAAACCGCGGGCGGCGTCGGGGACGTAGTTCGTCTCGGCGGCGAGAATGAGCGTCAACGAGTCGCACTTCTCGAAGCGGATGGCGTCGCCGGCAACGGTGACTTTTCCGCCCGCATGCAGCACACGCACACGCGCCGCGTAAACCAGCCCGTTCTCGAACGCGCCGCGGAAAACGAGGTCGGCGGCGCCGTCGGGAACATCACCGCCGACGCCGGCAACGGTGCTGCCGCCGGCGGCACCGGTGGCGGACTTGGCGTCACCGGCAACGCCCGCCGACTTCTCCCCGTGCGCACCGATGAGTCGCACGGTGCCGGTGAACGCGCCGCGAACGGCAACGGTGCCGCCGCCGGTGCCGGCACCGCTACCGCCCTTCGCGTCCGCCGCCGGAGACGCCGCCGCCGGCGCGACCGCCGTCATGCGCGACACGAGCACCTGCGCCGGCGCGCTCACGAACGTCTCGCGCCGTGCCTCCGCGCCGCCGGTGACGGCGTAGGCGACCGTGTGCAACCCGTCGCCGATGTTGAGCGCGCGCGCATAACGGGCGGCGTCGCCGGTGAGCGCGACAGGCGCGTCGAACGCCACGCGCAAATCGCCGAACGGCTGGAACGCGCCCATTTTCTTGTAGTCGCCCGACGGGTTGTCGCCGCCCGTCCACAGCGAGTCCGTGTTGAACTGGATTCGTTCGGCGAGCGCGCCGCCGAACACCATCGCGCCGAGCCGCCCGTTGCCCAGCGGCAGCGCGTGGCTCGACCAGTGCCGCTCCCCCGCCGGCGCGTTGAAGCGAATGAGTTCGCGAGCGGCGTCAGCACCACCACCGGCGGCGGCGGCGGCGGCGGCGGTGCCGGTGCTGGGAAAATTCGGGGCGAGACAGACCGTCGCGAGCAAGGCGGCGGCGCGGACGAGGCGTTTAGGCATGGCACAGTTTGTCACCCCCGCCGCGCCGCTTGTTCCCGCTACCGCCGGCGCACCGCGCGGCACCACCGGTGCCCGCTTCCTCCGCGACATCTGCCACGCATTTTCATCCCGCGCCCCCGCGCCCCGTTTCCCCTTCCCTGCCCCTTTTTCGCGAGGCGGATTTTTTACTCGCAAATGCTTGTCGTTGCACGGGTTGCCAAACACTTTTGAACACATGTTCCATTCATTTTCCGCCCGCATCGCGACCCATTTTTTCTCTTCGCGCCGGCGCAATTCTTTCCGCCGCCCGCGCGCGGCGTTTGCGCTCTTGTTCGCCGCCGCCTGTTTCTTGCCCGCCGCGCGACCGCCACCGGTGCCGGTGCTCGCCCCGCCCTTCGCGCATGCGTCCGTCTATTACACCGGCGGCGGTTCACCGCAGATGCCAGCCACCGGCACGCTCACGACGACGCCCTTTGACCCGCTGTTGCTCGTCATCGGCGACGACTCCGCGTTCGAGTTCAAGGGCGTGTTCACCGGCACCGGCTCGATTTCCGTCGCCGGACTGCCGCACCGCGCCGGCCGGCTCATTTACCGCGCCGGCGGCACGTCGGGCGTCGCCGAAATCGGCGGCGACCTCTCCGTCATCGGCGCGGACGTTCTCATCGACCGCGCGCTCACCGTCGCCGGCAGCGCGTTGCTGCAACCCACCGAGTTCAACGACGCCCTGCTGACCATCAACGACCCCGCCACCGCCGGCAACCGGCAACTCTACGTTGACGGGCAGGTGCTGCTCGCCGCCGGTCCCGACCCGCACCGCATCCCCATCCTCACCGTCAACGGCAACGGCCTGATTGCGCGCAAAGCCGTCTCGAACGCCCCGCTGCTCGTCCTCGAAGCCGGTGAACTGCGCGGCGGCACCGCCGGCGGCTCCGCCGGCTCAATCTCCGGCGACATCGTCGTCCGCCCGGGCGCACTCATCTCGCCCGGACACGGCGGCGACTCCGCCGGCTGGCTGCGCGTCCAAGGCCGCCTCATTTTCGACGGCTTCACCGACACCGCCATCAGCCCTGCGAACCCCGACAGCATCGGCCTCAAAATCAACCTCTCCGGCATCGACACCACGAGCAGCGCCGGCAAGGACTTTTTGACCGTTGACGACCCCGCCAACGTTGACCTCTCCGGCGTCGGCATCCTCCTCAACGCCACCGACACGTGGAGCGCCGGCATCGAGCAAATCCTCCCCGTCACCGGCTCCACCGTCAACCCCCTCGTCCACAACACCAAAGGCACCTTCGTCAACCTCGACAAAGCCCACGTCTTCCTCCCGCCCGGCGCCCCGCCCGCCGACATCGCCCTCTCCACACGCCTCGCCGGCAGCGGCGGCAACGGCTACTACCTCATCGCAACCCTCACCCTCCTCGGCGACAAAAAGGTCTATTGGGACGCCCGCCCCGACACCGCCTACAACGGCGGCTCCGGCACTTGGCGAAACCCGCCCGCCACCGGCGACCCAACCACCGCCGCCCACCGCAACTGGCTCGGCTTCGAAGACATCAAATTCACCCCACAAACCGTCCCCGCCGGCGCCGCCGCCCACGCCCACTGGGACGCCGACTACGCCCACGCCGTCTTCGGCGGAACCACCGCCGGCACCGTCACCCTCTCCGACGAAAACGGCCCCGTCCACGCCCGCACCATCGAATTCCACGCCACCGGCGACGCCTCCGCCTACCTCATCCAAAGCGGCACAAACAACGAAGCCCTCCACGGCGGCGACCGCACCACCACCGCCGACATCAGCATCGTCGTCGGCGTGGACGTCAACGGCCTCCTCCACCCCGAAACCCACGCCACCATCGCCGCCCCCATCGCCGACGGCTCCCTCTACAACGGCCTCCTCCCCGCCCCAACCACCCTCACCAAAGGCGGCCCCGGCACCCTCCTCCTCACCGGCGCCAACCGCCACACCGGCGACACCAACGTCGGCGTCGGCGCCCTCATCATCGGCGACCGCGCCACCGGCTCCCTCGGCGGCGCCCACGACGCCACCGGCACCGCCCGCTACGCCGGCGACATCCACATCGCCCGCGAAGCCCTCCTCGCCTTCAACGAACCCACCACCACCACCCAACGCCACACCGGCGAACTCTCCGGCGCCGGCACCCTCGCCCAATTCTCCCCGCGCACCACCCTCGTCCTCGCCGGCGAAAACACCGCCTTCACCGGCGACATCGGCATCGCCAGCACCCTCGCCGCCGCCCTCGCCGGCACCGCTGCCGCCAACTCCGCCGCCACCGGCGCCCTCGCCACCACCGCCGGCGGCACCGGCACCAGCACCACCGGTGACGCGCTCCCAATCGCCCCGCGCGTCGCCATCTCGCCGACCGCGTTGCTGCCGACGCTCCGCATTGAAACCCCGCTCGACTCCTACCCGCTCAACGACGGCTACTCGAACCACGCCGGCACCGTCCACAACGACGGCATCCTCCTCTTCGCCCAACCCGCCGGCACCCTCCAATCCCTCACCCGCCTCACCTCCGCAAACCCCTCCAGCATCACCCGCGTCGAACTCGGCGACACCTCCTCCCTCGGCGGAACCGGCACCGGCACCACCGCCACCGGTGCCGCTTACCTCCGCCTCGGCGACGCCAAACACACCCCGCGCACCGGCGAATTCCAAGCCGCCGCCGGCGGCGTCCTCCTGCTCCCCGCCGGCGCCCTCGGCAACCTCCGCGCCGCCGACGCCGGCACCATCCGCGCCACCGGCGAACTCGCCCGCTGGGGCACCCCCGACGGCAACGCCTCCTTCGGCGGCGACGCCCTCATCGAGACCGGCGGCGTCTTCTGGCCCGGTGCCGGCGACCTCTCCGCCGCCGAGCCGCTCGGACAACTCTTCGTCCGCGGCAACGTCACCCTCTTCGCCGGCGCCACACTGCGCGTCACCGCCGACACCAACGCCACCGGTGGCGCGGCAGAGCGGTTGCGGATTGTCGTCTCCGACGGTGCCGGTGGCACCACCGGTGGCGGACAGTTGAGCGTCGCGCCGGGAACGCTCCTCGACGCCTCGTTCACCGCCGCGCTCGAAAGCATTCTGCGCGCCGACCGCATGGCTCACGACGGCGCGCAGACGCTGCGCGTGGACATCGCCGCCGCCGACGTCGTGTCCGACTTCACGCGCCTCTACACACCCTCGGCGGTCTCCACCGCCGGCGAGATTTTCACCGCCTTCGCCGGCGGCGGGCGGCTCACCATTTCCGGCATGGAGTTCGAGGTGCGGCTGCGGCGCGACGACGACCAACTCATCCTCTACCTCGCGGGAGCCGACGGCGCGCCACCGGTGCAGCCGCCCGGCGTGCCGGAGCCGCGCGGCTACGGCTTGGGCGGCGTCGCGCTCGTCCTCGGCGCGCTGCTCGCGAAGCGAGGTTTCGGGTTCCACCGGCGGCGCGCGCCGGCATGCTCGCCGGCATGACCGTCACCGTCGCCATCCCCGCCCGCCTCGCTTCGAGCCGTCTGCCGCGCAAAGTGCTTCTGCCGCTCGCGGGAAAACCCGTCGTGCAGCACGTCTGGGAGCGCGCCAAAAAAATGCGCTCCGCCGACCGCATCGTGATTCTCGCCGACGGCGCGGAAGTCGCCGCCGCCGCCCGCGCGTTCGGGGCGGAGGCAATTCTGACCGACCCGAACTGCCCGTCCGGCACGGCGCGGTTGGCGTCCGTCCTCGGACAACTCGAAGGGGACTTCTTTCTCAACGTTCAGGGCGACGAACCGTGCATTGAACCGACATTGCTCGACGCGCTCGTGGAACGGTGGCGGCGGACGCAATGCGCGCTCGTGACGGCGGTGGCGCGCCTCGGCGACCCCACGCGGCTCGCCAACCCGAACGTCGTCAAGGTGGTGCGCGGCGACGACGGTCGCGCGCTCTACTTTTCGCGCAGTCCCGTCCCGCACCGGCGCGGACTGCCGGTGGCGGAATGGCTCGCCGACGGCGCGGTGCCGTTCTGGTCGCACATCGGCGTCTATGGCTACTCGCGCGACGCACTCGCCGCCTACCCCGCCCTGCCGGCGACACGCCTCGAAACCGTCGAAATGCTCGAACAACTGCGCTTCCTCGCCGCCGGCATGGTTTTCCAGACCGTCGAGACGGACTACCACCCCGTCTCCATTGACACGCCGGAGGACTTCGCGCGGGCATCGGAACTCTTCGCGCCGGCATGAAAAAAGACCGGCGTCACCGCCGGTCTTCTTAAATGGTGAAGCGCGCCGCAACCGTCGGCGTCAGGGTTGTCGCCGACGGACTTACAACGCCCGCGCAAGGCGCGGTTCGCGGGCGACAAGAGCGTCGAACATCGCCTGCAATTCCTCGCGCGTCTTGCGGAGCAACGTCCGCTCCGCGACGGGCTTCATTCCGAGCACAGCCCGCCCCATGCGAATCATCCCCGCGAGGATGCCTTCGGCTCTGCCCTCGGCTCTGCCTTCGATTCTGCCTTCCATTTTGATTTGGTCTGCTGTGGTCATAAGGTGCTCCTTGGTTTTGCGGTTGTTGAAGGCGCGGATTTTGGCATCGAACTGCGATTTGTCAACGGTGCCGGAGTAAATGTAGCGAAGTAGCCGCTCCTGTCGCGCCTCGCCCAAGCGCGACAGGAGCGGCTCGTTCCAGATGAAATCGCTCGCCAGCGCGTCGCCGCCACGCGCCTTCGCTTGCATCGCGAGCAGCGTCAGGCGCGCCAGCGGCGTCAGCAACGCGAACGCCTCGCCCTGCGCCAACTCGGCGTCCGTGTGCGCCGCGAGTTCCAACGTGATGAAGTCAAACGTCGGCAAAAACCGTGCGAACGCCGCCGCCACCGGTCCGCTCATTTGGTATTGTTCGACGCCAAAACACGCCGGTTGCTCCCAACGTTTTTTGCTGTGCGCGAGAACAAGCGTGAGCACCGGCGGCAACGCTTTTGCGTTCGGGTGCTTTTCGATGTAGTCGAGCGTGAACGCCGCGTTGTAGGCGAAGACGCGACGCGAAAAGTAGGGCTGTTTTTTGCCCTGACTTTCGAAGTGCAGCACGACGAACGCGCATTCCGGCGCGAAGCCGGCATCAACGAGTTCGGGGCGGTATTCGATGCGCCAGAGTAGGTCGGTTTTGAGCAGTCCAAAATTTTTGGCGATGAACTCGCCGTTGAGCAGACGCATTCGCTTCGGTTCGAGCAGAAGCGTCGCCCGCAACGCCGCCGGCAACACCGACAGCAACAAACTGCAAAACTCTTCGGCGTCCGAAAACGTTGTCTTGGCAATCTTGTCGTCGGGATTGCTCGGTTCTTCGCCGCCGGTGGCAGACGCGTCGCCGCCAGCAATAGTGCCGGTGTCGGCTCCTTTAGCGGTGGTGGCATTTCCGATTGAGCGCGATTTCTTGGTTCTTCCGTTTTTTTAATGGGTTTATCAAATTTGGGTGCATGGTTCCAAGTTGAGTCGTCCGCAGAAGAAGAGGATTCTGGCTCGGTAATTGGCGAAGTTTCGGAATCCGCGGGC
>JAISSQ010000234.1 GCA_031273045.1 Puniceicoccales bacterium | reverse complement strand
GAAAAGTTCACTCGAAGAACTCACCGACTACGCGAAGAAATCCGGCGAGCCGAAGCGCGTCAGCGGCCGTCAGGAATACCTCGAAAACATCTTCAACGACTACCTGCTCGCGCGGTAATCCGTGAAGAACGCCGGCATCACCGCCGGCACCGAGACGGGCGGGAGCAATCCCGCCCGTCTTTTGTCTTTTTTTGAAACCACTGCCGCGCGTCGCGAGAACCGCCTCCGCGCCACGCCCCGCCCGCTCCGCCGCCAAAAAACACACATCCTCTCACGCAAATCATGACACCGAAGAAAACGACCTCCGCGCGCGCCGCCGGCGCCGCGCTCGCACTCGCGCTCCTGCTCGCACCGGCAGCACCGGTGACGGCGACCGCCGCCGCGCCGAACGCGAAAAAACCGCAGCCGGCAGCGGCACCGGCACCGGTGGCACCGGCGGCGGCGGAAAACGCGCCCGTGCGCTCGCCGTCCCTTGACGCGCTGGCGAAGGGGTTCGCGGCGCCGCCGGACGGGGCGCGCGCGGGGGTCTATTGGTATTTCATGGACGGGAACTGGTCCGCCGAGGGCGTGCGCAAGGATCTCGCCGCGATGCGCGAGGCGGGGTTGGCGCACGTGACGCTGCTCGAAGTGGGGCTGGGCGTGCCGCGCGGTCCGGTCGCGATGCTCTCGAAGGAGTGGAAGGACTTGGTGGCGCTGGCGGCGCGGGAGTGCGGGCGGTTGGGCATCGGCATCGTGCTCGGAACGGGACCGGGCTGGGCGGGCAGCGGCGGTCCGTGGGTGCCGGCGGAGCAGTCCATGCAGCACGTGGTCGCCTCGTCGCTGAACGTCACCGGCAAGACCGGCGCGGACGGCAAGCCGGTCGTCCAGCGGCTGACGTTGCCGCCGCCGGAGCCGAAGCGGCCGTTCTTCGCGGGCGCGTTGCCGGAGAAGTCCGAGCGCGTCCGCAAGGAGTGGTTGCGCGACATCGCGGTCATCGCGTTTCCGGCGGGGGCGTCACGCTTCGGCGGCGAGCCGTGCGCCACCGCCGGCGAGCGCAAGTGGGGGGCGCACTGGTCGTTCCCGCAGGTTGACGGGCGCGCGCTCTACTACCGGCAGCCGTTCTCGTCGGAGCCGCGAACGGAGCAGTTCCTGCCGACGCTGCCGCTCTACGCGGCGCGCGCGGGCGACGCGGGGATTGACCCGACGAAGATTCTCGACCTGACGGCGCGGCTCGGCGCCGGCGGCGCGCTCGAATGGGCGGCACCGGCGGGGGAGTGGACGGTGATGCGGTTCGCGGCGCGAAACTCCGGCGCGGGGACGCGGCCGGCACCGGAGCCGGGCTGGGGGTTCGAGTGCGACAAGTTCGACGCCGCCGCCTTCCGCGCGCACCTCGACCACTACGCGGGCGCAATCTTCCGCCACTGCGGGTTCGCGAAGGCGAAGCCGGCGTTCGGCGCGGACAGTGCCGGCGCGGACGCCGCCACCGGTGCCACCGCCGCCGGCGGCGGGTTCCGCGCGCTGCACATAGACAGTTGGGAGATGGGCGCGCAGAACTGGTCGCCGCGTCTGCGCGAGGAATTCCGCCGGCGGCGCGGCTACGACCCGCTGCCCTACCTGCCCGCCGTCACCGGCGTGCTCGTGAAGAGCCGCGAGTTGAGCGAGCGTTTCCTGTGGGACCTGCGGCTCACGGCGCAGGAACTCGTCGTCGAAAACCACGTCGGCACCGCCCGCGATTACGCGCGCCGCCACGGGCTGGAACTCTCCATCGAACCCTACGACATGACGCCCGCCGCCGACCTCGAACTCGCCGTCGCCGCCGACACGCCGCAGTGCGAGTTCTGGCAACTCGGTCGCGGGCTGGACTCGTCCTACAGCGTCGCCGAGGCGGCGTCCGCCTCGCACCTGCTCGGCCGCGCCGTGCTGCCGGCGGAGGCGTTCACGTCGCACGGCGACGGCTGGCGCGCGCATCCGGCGTCCGTGAAGAACCAAGGCGAATGGGCGTTCGCCGCCGGCATCAACCGCTTCTACTACCACACCTTCCAGCACCAGCCGTTGCCCGACGCGCTGCGCCCCGGAATGACGATGGGACCCTACGGCGTCCACTGGGACCGCAACCAGACGTGGTGGCGGCTCTCGCGCCCCTACCACGACTACGTCGCGCGCTGCCAGTTCCTGCTGCAGCAGGGGCGCGCCGTCGCCGACATCCTCTACCTCACGCCCGAAGGCGCGCCGCACATCTTCCAACCGCCGGCGTCCGCCTACGACACCGCCGCCGGCGGCGGCACACCGGAGCGGCGCGGCTACAACTTCGACGGCTGCCCGCCGTCCATGCTGCACAAGGCGGACGTCGCCGCCGACGGCTCCGTCGTCTTCCCCAGCGGCGCGCGCTACCGGCTGCTCGTCCTGCCGAAGTTCCCGACGATGACGCCCCGCCTGCTGCGCAAAATCGCCGACCTCGCCGCCGCCGGCGCGACCGTCGTCGGACTGCCGCCGGTGAAGTCCCCGTCCCTCGCCGACTACCCGCAGGGCGACGACGAAGTGCGCGACCTCGCCCGCAAACTCTGGGGCGAAACCGCCGCCGGCGGCGTCACCGGCGGCACCGTCACCGCCGCCACGCTTTACGGCGACCCGCCGGCCGTGCTCACGGCGCGCCCCTTCGGCAAAGGCAAAATCGTCTGGGGCGCGGAACTGCTCGACGACGACCGCCTCTACCCGCGCTACGAAATCACCGCCCGCCTGCTCGCGCCGCTCGCACCGCCCGATTTTGAAGTCACCGGCGACGCCGCCGCCACGCTCACCGGCAGCGCGTTCGCCGCCGGTGCCGGTGGTGACGCCAAGCCCGCCGCCGCCGGCCGCATCCGCTACACCCACCGCGCCCTCGAAGACACGCGCACCGACATCTACTTCGTCTCCAACCGCGACGCCGCCCCCGCCGCCGCCGAGTGCGCCTTCCGCGTCCCCTTCGGACGCACCCCCGCGCTCTGGGACCCCGTCACCGGCGCGCGCCGCCCGCTGCCCGACTACTCGCGCGACGCCGCCGGCCGCATCCGCATCCCGCTGCGCTTCGCCCCGAACGAGGGCTACTTCGTCGTCTTCGACCCCTCGCGCAAAACCGACGGACTGCGCCGCGCGAACTTCGCCGTCCCCCGCGCCGTCGCCACGCTCGGCGGTCCGTGGCGCGTCGCGTTCGACCCCGCCGCCGGCGGTCCCGCCGCGCCGGTGACGCTCCCCGCGCTCGAATGCTGGACGCGCCACGCCGACCCCGCCGTGCGCTTCTACTCCGGCGCCGCCACCTACACGAAAACCTTCGACCTCCCCGCCGGCGTCACCGTCCCCGCCCCCGCCGACGGCGCGTTGTGGCTCGACCTCGGCGACGTGAAGAACATCGCCCGCGTGCGGCTCAACGGCGTTGACCTCGGCGTCGTCTGGACCGCGCCGTGGCGCGTCAACGCCGGCGCCGCCCTCCGTCCCCGCGGCAACCAACTTGAAATCGAAGTCGTCAACCTTTGGAGCAACCGTCTCATCGGCGACGCCGCCCTCCCGCGCAAAAACCCCGCGCCGCCACCGGTGGTGAAAACGCCGCCGGCACCGTCAACGCCCACCACGCCCACCACGCCTACCACGCCCGCGCCGGTCGCGCCGCCGCCGCCTCCGCCACCGCCGCGCCAACTTGCCGCCGCCGCGCTGGACGCCCGTTTCCCCGCGCTCAACCGCGACTCCTTCTGGGGCGCGCACACCTTCACGACGCACCACCACTACCGCGCGAACACGCCCCTTCAACCCAGCGGCCTGCTCGGTCCCGTCACCCTTCAACTCGCCCCCGCGCCCAAACCGCCGCCGGTGGACTGAATCGCATCCTCGCCGGACGCCTCCTTCTTGCGGCGGCGTCCGCCGTTGCGCGGGCGGCGCGGGAAGTTTCGGGCGGACGCCCACAGCGCGAGCAGCGCGGAGAAGGTCACCGCCCAGTCGCCGCGCTGCGTGTAGAAAGTCGGCTTGCGGCGCGCCGCCGGCACGCCGCGCACGTCGAAACTCCCCGTGCCGCGAAAGTAAATCGTCTCGCCGTCGGCACCGGCGCCAGCGGCACCGGCGGCGGTTCCGCCGGCGGGATGCGCGTGTTTGGCGAGCACCGGCGACGCCTGACCGAGCGCGTTGAAGACGCCGCTCCAGCCCGCGTTTCCGCAGCGCGCCACCGGAACGCCGAACGAGGCGGCGAGCACCGCCGAGTGCGCCGCGTGCTGGTAAGCCCCCGCCTCTCGCCCATACCAAGCGTCGTTCGTGAGCACCGCGAGGAAGTCGGCACCGGCGAGCACCGCCTCGCGCCCGTATTCGGGGAAAACGTCCTCGTAGCAAACGAGCGCGCCGACGCGCAGCGCGCGCGCAAACGCCCCGCGCCGCACCGTCACCGGCAGTGGCGCGGCGCGCTCGCCGGGAAGGTTGTTGCCGCCGTCGGGGACAAGTTTGTCCACGCCCAGAAAGCGCGCCCACGCGGGGATATATTCGCCGAACGGCACGAGGTGGCGCTTGGCGTAGAAAGCACCGGCGGCGGTCTCCGCGCCGGTCTCCGGCGAGACGGGGATGACGGCGTTGTAGTAGGCGTTTTTCAGGGGCGACTCCGGCGCGCCGATGATTCCGCCGGCAAGCAGCGCGGCACCGGCGTCGGCGGCGCGGGCGCGCAGAAAGGCGTCGTAGTTGGCGGTGCCGGCGCGGAACGGCAGCGCCGCCTCCGGCCACAGCAGCAGGTCGGGCTTCACCGGCAGCGACGCCGCCTCGCGCGTGAGCGACGCGACCGTCGCGAGCAGTGCCTCGCCGCGCTCGGGCTTCCACTTTTCGTAGGGGTCGAAATCGGTCTGCACCACGCCGGCGACGCACAGCGTTTCGGCGTTCGCGGAGTGCTCGCGGAAGTTCTGGTAGAACGAGAAAATGCCGAGGAAGACCGGCACCATGCCGAGGTAGAATTCGGGGCAGACGCGCCGCAGCGCGCCGAGCAGCCCGCCCATCGGCGAAAGCGGCCGCAGGGCGTCGGGACGCGCCGCGCCGCCGGTGAAGCTGTCATCCGCGCCGGCGGCGGCGTTCACGCCGTTCATCGCGCGCTCGAAGGACGCGCGGCGCGCCAGCAACGCCTCCTGCTCGGCACGCTCGCGTTCCTCGAAGAAACGCATCACGTAGCGGGCGAGACCGGTGTTGAGCAGCACGATGCAGAAACTCAACAGCCACGGTCCGCCCCATGCGCACAGCGCGAGCGACGCCGGACGTTGCCACTGCGTGTCCGCGAGCAGCATCCACGGGAAGCCGCTCAACAGCCAGCCCTGCGCCCATTCGAGCACGACCCACGCGCCGGCAATGCCCATCTGCGCGACGAGGCGCGGCACAAGGGACGCGCCGCCCATTCGCGGAAAGAGCCAGCGCGCGAACGCCGCCCACGCCAGCGGGAAAAGCGCGAGATAGGCGGAAAGCAACACGACGCCGAGCAAGCCCAGCGGCCATTCGACATGGCGCAGCCACACGAGCGAGACCGCCTTCGCGAGAAAGAGCGCGACCGCCACCGGTGGCAGCCACGTCCGCCAATGCGGGCGCGCGAGCGCGAACCAGCACAGCAGCGGCACCGCCCAAAACCAGACCGTTTCCGAAAGCGCGGTCGCCATGATTGCCGAACAGTAAAGCGCGCCGGCAACGGTGCAGACCGCCCACGGCAACAACCGCAACGCTCGATAGGAATTTCCGAAAAACAGCACGGCGGGGGTTGAACCCGAAAAGCGAAATCAACGCAAGCGGGGCATTGGCGGTGCCCCAAAGTTAAGAAATTCGCGCGGCAATTTTGCGGGCGTCGTGCCACGCAGCCATTGTGCCGTTTTTGCGCAAGCACCGCAGAAACGCCTCGGTTTCGCCGACGGTTTCAAAATTTGGTCGAGCCAAAAACCAGCAACATGAAGTCGCCCAGCGTTCCCACGCCAACTCCGCGAGGCGGCGCGTCTCGGCGTCAATGCACGAGTGCGCCGGACGGCTTGATTTGCTGAGCGACATAAGTGCAAGAATGGGCGGTGCGAAGTGAGACGCAAGCCGTTGGTGCGCTGTTGTCGGGGGCGACCGTATTTTCTAAAAATGGGGCGGGACGGAGGGTTGATTTTTTCCGTTTTGACGGTTCTGCCGTCGGCGGCGCCTGCGCACCAGCATGACTCCGGCGAGCAAAGCGCCGCCTCCGAAAGCGTAGGTGGAGGGTTCGGGGACGCCGGCGGCGTCGGCCGAGACCGAGACGAGCGCGACTTCGTAAATGCTACCGTTGAGGCGTGTGGCGATGGTGAATGTGAGTCCGTCCACTTGGACGCGGTTGGTGCCGCCGTTGTAGCCGCCGTAGGTGGTGTCCCATGTGGCGGTGCTGACGGCGGTTGCGCCGGGCAACGCGAAGAGGTGCTCGGCGGTTATCAAGATGATGGGTGCCGCTTCGAGCGAATACGCTGCACCGCCGGGCACAAGATGCAGGTCGTTCTTGATTTGCACGGCGGTGGCGTTGCCGCCGAGCGAGACGGCGATATTCGTCGCGTTCTGCGTGACGTTCAGCGTGCCGTTGGAGGTGGCGGGATTTTCAAGCGGGGCGACGACTTTGATTTGGTCGTTTGTGTTCACGGTTTCGCTGCCGACGCCCACAATTCCGGCGATGTCGAAATGCGCTGTGGCACCGGCGTCGAGCAAGACGTTACCGGCGACGTAGAGCGTGCCGATGTTGGCGTTCGCGGCACCGTCGCCGGCGCCGTGTCCGGGGGCAATCACGCCGCCGGCGAGGACATTCACCGTCGCGGGCGATGTGCTTGCGTTGGTTCCGGCGTAATTGACAGCGTCACCGGTGCCTTCGATTCGACCCGTTCCGCCGAGCGTCCCGCCGGCTCTCACGAACGCCGGCGCGTGCGCGGTGATGGTGACCTGCCCGTAAGCGGCACTGCTTTGGAAGTTGTAAGTTGCGGCGGTTGCGGCGGTTCCGGCGGCGGCGCCGAGGATGAGCGTGCCGCCGTCGCGGATGCTGATTTCTCCGAGGTCGCGCGTGGGTTGGGTGCCGGCGGTGACGCCAACCGCGTCGGCGATTCGCGCCGCGCTGCCGGTGCCGGCGACCTCAACGTCCCGAACGTCGGCGTGCCGCCGCCGCTCCCGCCGAACGCGCCGGTGAACGCTTGCTCGACCGCGTGCGTTTTTGAGAAGAGCGGCCAGAAATTGGGCTGTCCGTTTTCGCTGATTGCGCTGTCGGTCGTCCACTCGCGCGAGTCGTGCGCGACGCCGGAGAACTCGAAGAACTGCGTGTATCCCGTGCGCACGCTCAACGTCGCCCCGCCCTCAATCGCCACGTCGCCCGCGTAGGCGGCGAAGTGGTTTTG
>JAISSQ010000056.1 GCA_031273045.1 Puniceicoccales bacterium | reverse complement strand
TGCGCGGTTTTCAACGGGTGCGCGTCGGCGGCGCCGGCGGCGAAATTCGTTCGCTCGACGAGCGCGACGTGCTGCCGGCGGGGCGCACGGCGAGCCGCGAGGAGGTGTGCGTCGAAATCGTCGTTGACCGCCTGACCCGCTCGGCGTCGTCGGACAGCCGTCTCGCCGACTCCCTCGAACTCGCCCTGCGCGAAGGTCACGGCCGCGCCGTCGCGGTCGTTGTTGATGCCACCGGCACTTCCTCCCCGCTCCCCACCGAAATCCCGCTCGCTCTCGACCTCTCCTGCGAGAAATGCGGCGCGACCTACGAGCCGCTCACGCCGCGTTGTTTTTCTCACAACCACCCCGACGGTGCCTGCCCGACCTGCGGCGGCCTCGGCAAGACGCTCCAGTTCCAGCCCGAACTCGTCATTCCCGACGCCTCGCTCTCGCTGCGCGCCGGCGCCGTCAAACCGTGGCGTCTCGGCTCGAAGCGGATGATTTCCGCGCGCAACGCGCTCGTCCGCCAACTCGCCGCGCAGGTGCCGTTCGACCTCGACGCCCCGTGGGAGACGCTGCCGGCGGCGGTGCGCGAGTTGCTCCTGCGCGGCGACCCCACGCGCGAGTTCGCGCTGCGCCCCTACGGCAAGCAGAAGCCCGTCCTCGGCGCGTTCGCCGGCATTCTCGCCGACCTCGCCGAGACCGCCCGCACGACTTCCTCCGACGCGCTCCGCGCCCGTCTGCTCGCGTTCCAGACCGCCACGCCGTGCCCCGCGTGCCACGGACGCCGCGTCAACCCCCGCGCCCTCGCCGTGCGTCTCGCCGGTGCCGCGCTCGCGGATTTTCTCGCGTTGCCGGTGAGCCGCGCCCGCGCCTTCGCCGACGCCCTCGCCGGCAACCCCGCCGCCGTCCACGCCGAGGACGCGCGGCGCGGCCTCGCCGAGCGACTCGGCTTCTTGGAGCGCACCGGACTCGGCTACCTCGCGCTCGAACGCGAAGTCGCCACGTTGAGCGGCGGCGAGTTGCAGCGCGCGCGCCTCGCCACCCAACTCGGAATGGCACTCGTGGGCGTCACCTACGTCCTCGACGAGCCGAGCATCGGGCTTCACCCCGCCGACCACCGGCGGCTGCTCGACACGCTCCTTGAACTGCGCGACCGCGGCAACACGCTGCTCGTCGTCGAGCACGACGAGGACACGATTCGCGCCGCCGACCTGCTCGTTGAAATCGGTCCCGGTGCCGGCAAACACGGAGGCGAACTCGTCTTTCAAGGAACGCCGGAGTGCGCTGCTGCGGGAGTGGAAGAAGATGGGGAACGGGATGGGGAGCGGGAAGAAAGGAGCGGGGAGCAGGAAGAAAGTGCACTGCCGGCGGCACTGCCGGTGCTGCGCTTGGCGACGAATAAGCAGGAAGCCGCCGCTGCTGCTGCGGCGTTCGTCGGCAAAGTGATTCGCAACAAAAACGACGGCAAGGAAGGCATCGTCTCGCACACATCGTTGAAAAAAATGTTCAGCGCGAAGACCGTCCAAAAGTCCGCCGGCAACACCGCCCACTACACCGCCGTCGCCAACGTTGACACGCTCTTCGAGAATGCCGTGCTGGCTGAAACCCACCCTGACCAAAGACCCAAGGGCGAGGACACGCACATCCGCGCCGTGCACCGCTACATCAACGCGATGATTTTGCGCGGGCAGGTTTACGGCATCAAAATCACCTTGAAGGAATACAACGACGTCCAGACCGGCACGAAGATTTACTCCGTCGAAGCCATCAGCATTGCAAAAGAAGAGGAACCCGTTGCGCGCACGGGTTCCCAACGCGCAGGTCATTCAGGGCAGCCAGTTGAGGATGCAAGGACGACTTCCCTTGTAGCGCGCTCAACTCCGATTGATGACCTTGCCGCGAAAGATGCCCAAAGCCCGCCCGCTGTCAACCCGCCAACGCTGACGGAAACGCGCTTGTCCGCGCTCATTCGCGCCGTGCGGGAAAATTTGTCTGAAACAGCAAAGGAGTTCCCTGCCGGTGCAGCGGAGAACAGCGCTGTCCTCTCTGCAAAAAGTGGTCTCGGAAACTCCTTCGCGTCACTCACGGGGAAGCAGTCCGACTTGTCTGACAAGTCGGACAAGGCGGACATTTCCACAGCCGCCGGCGGTGCACTTTCTCCCCGCTCCCCGCTCCCCGCTCCCCGCTCCCAAACCCATTCCCCATTCCCTTCCGCTCCGACCCGCAGCCGCGTCGGTGCCTACCTTGCCGGACGCGCCCGCGTCGAGAAGAACGCCCGAACCCTCACGCCCGCCGACACCGGTTCGCGCTGGCTGACCGTCACCGGTGCCGCCGCGAACAACCTGCGCGACATCACCGCCCGCTTCCCCGTCGGACTGCTGACCGTCGTGTGCGGCGTCAGCGGCAGCGGCAAAAGCACGCTCGTTAACGACATCCTCGCCGACACCGCCGCGCGGCGCATCAACGGCGCGAAAGTCATCCCGGGCAAAAACGCCGGCGTCACCGGCCTCGAATTTTTCGACGCCTTCGTCCGCGTCGAGCAGGACCCCGTCGGCAAGAGCGCGCGCTCGAACCCCGCCACCTTCACCGGCATCTTCGACGAACTGCGCAAACTCTACGCCGCCGCCCCGCTCGCCAAAATCCGCGGCTACGACCCCGCCCGCTTCTCGTTCAACATCCGCGGCGGCCGCTGCGAACGCTGCGCCGGCGAAGGCCGCATCCCGCTCGATATGCAGTTCCTCGGCGAAACCACCGTCGAATGCCCCAGTTGCCACGGCGCCCGCTACAACCGCGAAACCCTCGAAGTGCGCTACCGCGGCCTCAACATCGCCGAGACCCTCGCCCTCACCGTCGCCGACGCCCGCGAACACTTCCGCAACCACGCCCGCCTCCGCGCCCGCCTCGCCACCCTCGACGACGTCGGCCTCGGCTACCTCCAACTCGGCCAACCCGCCAGCACCCTCTCCGGCGGCGAATCGCAACGCCTCAAACTCTCCCTCGAACTCGCCAAACAACGCGCCGCCGGCGCCACCCTCTACATCCTCGACGAGCCGACAACCGGCCTCCACTGGGACGACATCCAGCGCCTCCTCGACCTCCTCCTCAAACTCCGCGACGCCGGCAACACCCTCATCGTCATCGAGCACCACCGCGACATCGTCCGCGCCGCCGACCACCTCCTCGAACTCGGCCCCGGCGGCGGCGACGCCGGCGGCTCCCTCATCTTTGAAGGCACCCCCGCCGAACTCCTCCGCCGCCGCGACACCCCCACCGGCCGCTTCCTGTGAGCACCACCGGCGAACCTTTTTCCGCGCGCCATGCCCGCCAGCAACCTGCCCTACTTCTCGCACCCCGACGTGGTGCTCGAATACGCGCGGGCGGCGGTGAGCGTCGGGCTTTGGGAGAGCGAGCGCGTCCTGTGCGAACGCTTCCTTCCCAAGGACGCGCCGCTACTCGAACTCGGTTGCGGCGCGGGGCGCGTCGCCCTCGCCCTCGCGCGCGCCGGCTGGTCGGACATCACCGCCACCGACTTCGCGCCGGCGATGATTGACGCCGCCCGCGAAGTGGCGGCAACGCTCCGCGCCGGCACCGGCGGTGCCGTCCGCTTCGCCGTCGCCGACGCCACCGCGCTGCCCTTCGCCGACGCCTCGTTCGCGTCCGCCATCTTCGCCTTCAACGGTCTGTTCATGCTTCCCGCCGCCGCCGCCCGCGAAGGTGCCCTGCGCGAAATCCGCCGCGTCCTGCGCGCCGGCGGCGTGTTCATTTTCACCGCGCACGCGCGCGACACGCCGCGCACCGCCGGTCACTGGCGCGACGAGCGCCGCCGGTGGTGCTCCGGCGCACAAGACCCCGCCCTCGAAGCGTTCGGCGACTACCGGCACTCCACACCGCGCGGCGACGTCTTCATCCGCGCCGCCGCCGGCGATGAAATCCGCGCGCTCGCCGAACGCTGCGCGTTCAGCGTCGAACTCTCCGCGATGCGCTCCGAAATCGCCCCCGAAAACGAGCGCGTCCGCGAGTTCTCCGACGACACGCGCTTCTGGGTGCTACGCGCCTGACGCCGCCGCCGCCGCCGGCGCCGGTGGCACTCACATCAGCGGCGGCTTGTTCGGCAGACGCTCGACGGCGATTTCGTAGCGCAAGCGAAGCGTCTCGCCGCGCGCGAGCGTCAGCGGGGCGTCAAACACCGGTGCCGAGCCGAGCACGTAGTAGCCGCGCCCGCGCTGCGCGCCGGGCTGGTGGCGGACGAACCATTTCGGCGGCCACGCGAAGCCGGCGGGGAATTTCGCACCGCCGGCGGCACCACCGACGGTGCCGTTTTTGTCCGCCGCTTCGCCCGTCGCTTGGTCGCTCAAATCGCGGAAGGTCAGCGTGGCGCGCGCGCCGTTCTTGCCGGCGATTTCGACGATTACCGCGCCGGCGGAGTTGCCGCAAATGGCGGCGTTTTGCAGCCCGTTGTCGCTGGCGAACGTGTAGCGGAACGCCGGCTCATCGGCGAAGCGCAGGTTCAGCCCCGCGTAGCCGCCGCTCTCCCAGTTGCCGGTGCGCCGGCTTTTGCCCGGCTTGGTGCGGTCGAGGACGACCTTCTCGGCGACGGCGGTGAACGCGGCGTCCCAGCGGATGGTGTAGTTGCCGTTGGGCGCGGTGCTGACGACGACGCGCCGCCGCTCGCGGACGACCTCGGCACCGCTCGCCTCATAGACGATTTCGGAGACGAAGGTGTCGGTCGCGCCGGCACCGGCGGCTTTGGCGCCGGACTGGCTCGAAGTGAGCGTGCGGATTTTGGCGCGCTTGTCCGGCTCCCAGAAATTCACCTTGTTGATGAACTTCCACGAAAACCACAGGCCGAGGTGCCACTTGTGGTCGGCGGGACGGAACGACGTGAACGCCTCGCGCTTCGGGTCGCCCGGAATGACGAGCGGGTGGAAGTAGGATTTCCCCTCGGCGCTCGACGGGTTGTAAGTCCACGACTCCGACACCACCGGCGGCGGCAACGGAGCGGCGGCACCGGCAGAACCGGCGGCACCGGCGGTTCCGGCAACCGCGCAAACGAGCGCGACGGCGAAAGCGGCGGCGGGCGCGCATGAGCGGAAGAACGGGCGAGCGAAAGCGAGGGGGAAAACGAGGGGAAACATGGGAGGACGAAGGAACGAAGCGGGACATTCCGCCGCGCCCAAAGTTGCATTCACGCCGCCGCGCGCCGACACTGCCGGCGGTGGACATCAGTATCACGACTCTCGAAAACTTCTGGCTTCGGAAGGCAGTCGCCGTCACCGGCGGCGGCGAAATTGCCGGTGACGCCGCGTCCGCGCTGGAACGCCTGCGACCGGCGGTGCGGCGCGTCAGCGACCTGTTCACGACCGAACGCCCCGCCGCCGGCGCGTTCCCCGATTACGCCGCCGACCCCGCGCTGCTCGCCGCCTACGGGCTGTTTTTCTTCCCGCAGAGTTTCGAGCGCGCGCGCATCGCGCTCGACTACGTGACGCGCTTTCGCGAGTGGCGTCCGGCACCGCCGGCGGGGCGTCCGGCGCGCGTGCTCGACCTCGGCAGCGGCGCGGGACCGTGCGGGCTGGCGGCGGCGAAAACGCTCGTCGAACTCGCCGCCGGCAACGGCGTTCACCTGACCGCGTTCGACCACTCGCCGGCGGCGCTCGCGGCGCTGCGCGAAATCGTCGCCACCACCGGCGGCGGCATTGTGAAGACCGAGACCGTAGCCGCCGACTTGCGCCGCGCCTGCGCCGCGCTCGACGCGCTGCCGCCGCAGGACCTCATCGTCGCCGGCTTCGTGGCGAACGAGATTTTCGGCGCCGACGCCGCCGGACTGCGCGCGTGGCTCGACCGCCTGTGCGCGAAACTCGCCCCGCGCGGGCTGCTGCTCGTCCTCGAACCGGCGTTGCGCGACTGCGCGTTCGCGCTGGAAAACGCCGCCAGCGCGCTTGCCGCCGAGGGGCGCCGGCACCGGTGGGCGCCGGAGTTCGCGGAACGTCCGCCGGTCTCGCCCTTGAAGGCGGAGGACGAGGCGCGCCATCCGCACGAGGTTCGGCGCTGGTCGCCGCCGGCGTCGCTGGAGTTTTTGAACCGCCACCTGTTTCGCGAAATCGGCGTGCTGAAATTCTGCTACGCGGCGTTCGCGAACGAACCGCCGCCGCCGGTGGCGCCGCGCGACGCCGCCGGTGTGCCGCTGCTCGCGCTGCGCCTCGTCTCGCCGCTCGACATCCAGAAGGCGCGCCTTGTGTGCGCGGTCAGCGACGACGCCCGCCGCCGGCGCTTCACGCTGGAAATCCCCACGCGCGGGTTGGCGAAGCGCGCCGTGAAAGACCTCGCGGCGTTCTGGGAACGCGGCGACATCCTCGCCGTCACGCCGGCGGCAATGCGGGAAATCGGCGGCACCGGTGGCGGCGATGAAGGCGGCGGCGGCGGCGCGTTGTTCCGCGTCGCCGCCGGCGACCTCCAAACGCTCTACCGCCTCCAAGCGGCGCGCTCTTGATGCCGCTATCGCCGGAGGTGGAAAATTCGTTTCCTTGGGTGCCATGTCGTTCGCTTCCGTTGCCACCGGCAGTGCCGGAGATGCCGCCGCCGACGGCGTGCGGGAGGTGCTCGCGTTGCACGGGTTCGGGTGCGCGCCGGCGGATTTCGCCCCGCTGCGGGCGCGTCTGCCCGCCGCATGGAAATGGCGCGTCCCCGAAATCAACGCGACTTGGAGCGCGCCGCCTTTGCCGCCGCCGGAGCCGACGGCACCGCCGCCGGTGGTGATTGGGTATTCGCTGGGCGGGCGGCTCGCGCTGCATTTGGCGGCGCAGTCCGCCGCCGGTGCCGGTGCCACCACCGGTGGGCAGTGTCCGCGCATGGCGCTCGTGCTCATCAGCGCGACGCCCGGCATTGCCGACGCCGCCGAGCGCGCCCGCCGCCGCGAGAATGACCGGCGTCTCGCTGACGAAATCGAGACCGCCGACACCGCCGCCTTTCTCGAAAAGTGGTGGCGGAATCCGCTCTTCGCCGGTCTCGCCAAGAACCTCGCGCCGGCGGAGTTCGCCGCGCTGCGCGAGCGGCGTCTGCGCAACGAGCCAAGTCAACTCGCCGCCACGCTGCGCGCGCTGGGCGTCGGCGAAATGCGCCCGCTTTGGGACGCGCTGCCGGCGTTGCGCGCGCCGGTGCTGTGCGTTGCCGGTGAGCGCGACGGCAAATACTGCGACATCGCCCGCCGGATGGCGGCGCTGCTGCCGGATGCGCGCGCGGTCATCATCCCCGGCGCGTGGCATTGCCCGCACCTCGAAGTGCCGGACGCCACCGCCGGCGCGATTTTGGAATTCGTTCGCGACGCCGCCGGTGCCGCCGCCGCCGCTACCGCCGTCACGCCGCCGCCGGTGGTGGCGGCGCGGCGCGCAGATGTTCGACGGTGATTTCGAGAACGCGCTCGACGCCGGCGTCGAAGCCGTCGGGCGCGGGGAAGCGGAATCCGGCGGCGAGAACGTGCCCGCCGCCGTTGAGTTTCGCGCCGAGCAAATCCACGCGGAAACGCTCCTCCTTGGCGCGTAAACTGCCTTTCACGAAGCCCTCGCTGTCCTCCATGTAGAGACCGATGTCGGTGCCATCCACGCGGCGCGTGTAGTCCACGAATCCCTCGGAGGCCTCGCGGTCAGTGCCGGTGTCGGCGAAGTCCGTCCGGCGGATGATTCCGGCGCAGATGCGGCCGTTTTCGCGCAGCGTGAGCGATTTGAGGAAGCGTTGCAGGAGGGAGAGGCGCGCGAAGGAGTCGTGCTCGTAGAGCGAGTCGGTGGTGAGGCGCACGCTCGCGCCGCGCCGCAGCAGTTCGGCGGCGATTTCGAAGACGGCGGGCGTGGTGGTCGGAAACTGGAAGCGTCCGGTATCGGTTTCGAGGCCGACGTAGAGCGCTTGGGCGGTGACGGCGTCGAAGGGCATGGCGTTGTCGAGCGCGAAGGCGGCGAGCATCTCGCAGGCGGCGGCGGCGTTGGGCAGGACGATGTTCTCGCGGGCGAATCGGGAGTTGGAGATGTGGTGGTCAATGTTGAGGACGGCGTCGGCACCGAAGAGCGCGCCGAGCGCGGGGCCGGAGCGGCTGGCGTCGGAGCAGTCCGTGAAGACGCCGATGCGCCCGTCGCGGTCGAAGCCGGCGCGGTCGGTGTTTTCGACGAACGGCGTGTCGCCGACGAACGCGCGCAGGTTCTGCGGAACGGGGTCGGCGTTGACACACAGGGCGTCGGCACCGGTGGCGCGCAGCATCCGGCACAGGGCAACCTGCGAGCCGATGCAATCGCCGTCTGGCCGGCGGTGACCGATGATGGCGACGCGCTTTCCGCGCAGGGCGTCGAACGCTGCGGCGAAGCGCGCGCTTTCTTCGGGGTAGTATTTTTGCTGGGCGTTTTGCGGTTCCGTTTTGAGTTCTTTTTGTTCGGTTTTTTGCGGTTTTTCCATTGCGGGAACCTTGCCGTTTGACGCTGCCGGCGGCAAGCCGGCGGCGTTGCCGAAGCGCCGCCGGTGCGCCGCAGTGCCCCGTTCCCGCCCGCTTCTTCCTTCCCCCGCGCCGTGGTTGCGGGTTTCCTCGGCGGCGCATGGAAATCTTCGACAGCATCTCCGGAATCCTGCTCATCATCCTGTTTTTCGGCGGCTCTATCTTCATTCACGAACTCGGACACTTTCTCGCCGCGCGCTGGCGGGGGCTGAAAATCGAGCGTTTCTCAATCGGGTTCGGGCCGCGCCTGTTCGGTTGGACGGGCAAGGACGGCGTGGACTACCGCGTGTCGCTCTTCCCGCTGGGCGGCTACGTGGCGTTGCCCCAACTCGGCTCGGACACCGGTTCGATGGAACTCATCGAGGGGAAGGCGGGCGACGAGCCGCTGCCGCCGATTTCCTACGCGGACAAGGTCATCGTCTCCCTCGCCGGCGTCGTCTTCAACGTGCTGTTCGCGTTCCTGCTCGCGTGCGTGCTGTGGGTCACGAAACGCCCCGTGCCGCCGAACTTCTCGACCACCACCGTCGGCTACGTCGTCGAAAAACTGCCCGGTCGCGACACCCCTTCGCCGGCGTTCGCAGCGGGGCTGTTGCCGGGCGACAAAATCACCGCCATTGACGACGCGCCCGTGGACGGCTTCCCGCAAATCGTGAGCAAAATCGCCCTCGGCGGCGGTCGCGACAAGGAGGGGCGCCCGCAGGTGAAGTTCACCGTCGAGCGCGACGGCAAACTGCTCGCCGCGCCCATCCTCGCCCGCCCCGAACTGCAAGCGCTCAACCCGTCCAGCGGCGACACCGCCCGCGTCGTCGGCATCGGTCCCGCCAGCAACGTCACCATTGACCGCCTCGTCCCCGCCGACGGTCCCGCCGCCCGCGCCGGTCTGCGCAAAGGCGAGACCATCCTCGCGCTCGACGGCGCGCGCGTCCACTCCCTCGAACACTTCCGCCAACTCCTCGACAAGGCGGGCGAGCGCGTCGTGCGCCTCACCGTCCGCGGCGCCGACGGTCGGGAGCGCGAGGCCGCCCTCACCCCGCAGTTCCGCACCGACAAGGGTGCCTACGTCGAACTCGCCTTCCGCGAAAAGGGCGAACGGCGCAAAATCCTCCTCGTCCCCGTCCCCGACGACCCGCTCGCCGACTTCTCCGGCGACAAGCGCGCCCAGCAAGCCGCCCTCGCCGCCAAGCGCGCCGAACCGCGCAAGCACCTCATGGTCTTCGACGCCGACGGCGTGCCCGAAACCTCCGAGTTCGCCGGCGTCGCCAGCCCGGGCGACATCCTCACCAGCATCAACATCCCCGGCGACAAGACCACCGGCGACAAAGGCGGCCTGTTCAAAATCACCACCACCGCCGAACTCCTCGCCGCCGCCGCCCGCGTCAAAAAAGGCGCCGACCTCTTCTTCAACGGCGACTCCGCCAAACCCCTCAAACTCGACACCCTTGAAGTGCGCGAAGTCGCCGCCCGCAAACGCCCCTTCATCGGCATCGAAATCAGCGCGCAGGCCGAACTCGTCCGCCAGTCCCCCGCCGAGCAAATCCGCACCGCCTTCCAACTCACCTTCGACAGCATCGCCGCCCTCGCCAACCGCAACACCGACGTCGGCGTCGGCCAGTTGATGGGCGTCATCAGCATCGCGCGCACCTATTACAGCATGGCGGACGACATCCGGCGCATCCTCTGGTTCACCCTCATCATCAACATCAACCTCGCCATCCTGAACATCCTCCCCTTCCCCGTCCTCGACGGCGGTCACATCCTGCTGGCGACCATCCAGCGCATCCTCGGCCGCCCCCTGCCGGAGAAAATCGTCGGTGCCATCCAATACGTCTTCATCGCCCTCTTCCTCGGCCTGATGATTTGGATAGTCCTCTACAAAGACGTCCTGCGCTGGCACGGCGACGCCCTTGTCGAGAAACGCGCCCGCATCGTCCAACGCTACGTCTTCGCGCCCGAAGCGGAACCCCAGCCGCCGGCAACGGCACCGGCGAAACCCGCACCGGCACCGGCACCGGCAGCACCGGCAGCACCGCCGTCGGAGAAGCAAGTGGAGAAACCGGCAGAGAAGCCAACGCCGCCGCCGTCAAAATAGCCGCGCCCCCGCCCCGCCCCCGCCTTCCGTCGTCTTGTCGTCACCGGCAGCGCGTGTAGCATGCGCGCCCGATGACGCTTTTGGACAATCTGCGCGAACTCGCCCTGCGCGCCCCGTGGTTCCCCGTGGCGGCGTTCGCCGCGCTGGGCGCCGCCGCCGGCAGTTTCCTCAACGTCTGCGCCGCGCGCATCCCGAAAGGCGAGTCAATCATCCGCCCCGGCTCGCACTGCGAGTGCGGCGCGCCGATTCCGTGGTTCCGCAACCTGCCGGTGCTCTCTTGGCTCCTGCTGGGCGGACGCGCTGCGTGCTGCCGGCGGCGCCTCGGAGCGCGCCACCCGCTCGTCGAAGGCGGCACCGCGCTGTGGTTCGCGCTGTGCTGGGCGTGGTTGCCATGGCAGCAGGCGCTCGCCGGAATGCTCTTCGGAGCGTGGCTGCTCGCGCTCGCGCTGATGGACCTCGACACGATGTATCTGCCCGACGCGCCGAACATCGGATTGGTGCTCGTCGGAGTGTGCGTCGCGCTCGCGCTGCCGGAGTCGCACGGCACGGAAATCGCCGCCGGTGGCGTCTTTCGCGGCGGCGGAGTCGGCATCGCCGCGCCGGCACCGGTGACGGGCGAGGGCGTCCCGCGCCTCGCGATGATTCTTCCCGCGCTAGCGGACGCGCTCGTAGGCGCGCTCGCCGGCGCCGGTCTCGCCTACTGGCTACGCCTGTTCGCGACCGTCGCGTTCCGACGCGAGGCGCTGGGCGAGGGCGACATCATTCTGCTCGGCGGCATCGGCGCGTTTTGCGGCTGGCAGGGCGCGGTGTTCGCGCTCTTCGGCGGTTCGGTCCTCGGCGCGGCATTTCTGGCACCGGCAGTGCTCATCGAAAAAATCCGCGGCACCGCCGGCGGAAAACAGTCACCGGCAGCGGCAAAAAACGCCTCGCTGGCATCGTGCGAGGGCGACGAGTTCGCCGCCGACAACGCCGCCGGCGGCCTCGCGCAGGCAATCCCGTTCGGACCGTGGCTCGCCGCCGGTGCCGCCGCCTGGTGGCTCTTCTTCCGCGAACCCATGAGCGCGCAAATCGAGACCCTGCGCGCATTGCTCAACTAACGCGCATCACTCACCGCCACCGACTTCTCAACTCCATTTTCAGCGATTCGGCGCGGCATCGTGCGAAAACCTTCAGTTTCCTGCGTCTCCAATTTTACCACCACACTTGTTTCTTTGCTCATCAACACCACGTCGCCGCGCAACCACTGCCTGAACGCAATCTGCAACCGTTCCCCGCTTTCTCTCCCCGTGTAGAGATACACCGTCCCGCCGACTTCCTGCACCCCAAGTCGCGCAATCCCATCTATTATAGGGGTTCCGTCGCTTCGCGACTTCACCCCTGCCTATGTTTATGCCGCCCCTACGGGGCTGAGCGTGCGACGGGGCGGAAACCCGCGCTCCCATTCGCCACGCGCCGAACCGCTACACACATGGAGCGCCACACACATGGAGCGCCGACTTTCAAGTCGGCTCGGCGGTGGTGCGGCGATAGCCGCCTTGCTTCTCTAAAAAGAGTGGCGTCTGTGCCGCTTGGAGGAGGCGAGCCGCCATGAAAGTCGGCGCTCCATGTGTGGCGGGCGGCACCGGCGGGCGACGGCGGCACTGCCGCCGGTGGTGTTCGCCGATTGCAATCAGCCGAAGACGGTTTTGAGCCAGACGGTCGCCATGA
>JAISSQ010000042.1 GCA_031273045.1 Puniceicoccales bacterium | reverse complement strand
GGAGGGAGCGGAGTAGATTGACGCGGGGGGGGGGGGGGGGACGGGGGTGGGGGACGCTGCGGAGAACAATGCGCCGCCACGGGCGGTGTCGCCTTTGGCTTCCTGTTCGGCTATCCAATCGAGGATTTCGGGGGCACGGCGGAAGTTGGGTGCCATCTCTTCGGCGGTGTGCACTTGCGCGTCGATGATTCGCTCGTTGCCGGCGTTGTCTGGCATCGAGTTGGAGAGGCGCAGGTCGGAGAGGAAGAAGTTCTCTCCGTCAATGCGGGCGAAGAAGTGTCCGCTGAACGGGGCGGGCATTCGGACGAGGTTGGAGAAGCGGTCACCATAGTCGTCAGGGCGTTCCTCGCCGTTCTTCAGGTTCGCGAGGGGTTGCTTGATTAGGGTTCGGTTGCTGTTCTCTTCGTCCATGCCGACGAGTTCGGTCGGCGTCGCGCCGATGGCGTTCATGACGTGAGCGAGGGTGATTGCGTCGCCAATTCCGCCGCGCCGGATGTGGGCGAATTTGTAAACGGTGCCGGCGGTCTCGTCGGCATAGACCGCGCTCTCCGCGCCTTCGCCAATCATCTTGTAGCGGGGGTCGCCGTATTGGTTCTTCGCGTAGGTGACGCGCTGGCGGTAGAGGGCGAGCGGGATGGCGGGAACGTCTTCGGGGTGGTAGGGGTCGAGACCGCGCCGGAGTTGTTCGCGCATGCGGAGACGCGCTTCGTGGAGGTCGGCGTCGTCGGCGTCCGATGGCACGGGGTAGCGCGAGTTGAGTTCGGCGTCCTGCCTCTGCTGGTGTTCGCGCATCGCGCGGTAGCGTGCGGTGGCTTGTGCGGCGATTGCCTCGGCTTGCGCTTGCGTTACCGCGCCACCGGTGATGTGTGTGGGGATGTCGGTGAGGGGGTCGGACGAGGGGGCGGAGTGCAGGGGGGCGGTGCTGTCATCCCGTCGCCCTTCAGTCGAAGGGCGGGAGGTGCCGGTCGAGGGTGCGGTCGAGCCAGCGGTTGACGTAGTAGAGTCCGACGAGGATGCCGGTGAAGATGGCGACGGCGAGGAGGATGGTGCCGCAGGTGGTGAGGAAGGCGAGGAGGGGTCGGGGGAGGGTGTCCATTGGTCTGTGGTTGTGGTTTGTGGTTGTTGGTTGGTGGGGGTGGTTTGTGTCGGCGTGAACGCCGACGCTGAAACTGGATTGACGGTGCCGGCGGCGGTAGTGCCATCGCTCGCTGTTTCCTTCTTCATCCTTCCTCCTTCATCCTCCCTCTCGGCGTTCTGGGCGGTGTAGCCGGCGCGTATCATCCGTCCGGCGGTGGCGCGGATGGCGGCAAGGACGGCGTTCGTGGCGGCGCGGCGGCGGGGGTCAACGGCAGGGTCGCGGGCTTCTGTCATCGCTTCGTCGAAGAGGCGGGCAACGGGCGTCTTTGAGGAGCGCGGCGGTGGTGCCGTCGGTGGCGGAATTCCGCCCATGAATGGGCGGCACAGCACTTGTGGCGCCGGCGGTGGTGCCGGCTGCTGTGCCGGCGGCGGTGGAGGAAGTTCCGCGCACTTCCGCGGAAGTGGCTGCGGCGGTGTCTGTTGCGGCTGCGGTGGGCGCGGGAGCGGTGCCGGTCGCGGCTGCTATGCTTCGTCGAAGGCGGTGGGTTTGGCGGCGGTTCTGGTTCCGGTGCTGGTGCTGCCGCCGTCGGTGCTGCTCTTGCGCGGCTTGGCGGTCTTCGCTCGTGCCGTAGCCGCCTCCTTCTCGCGCTGCGCAAGGGCGGCAGCAAGTTGCTCGGCGCGGAGTTTCGCCGCTTTGCTCGCGTCGCCGTAGCGTTTGCGGTCTTCGTCGGTGCGCGAGGCAATGAGGCGGTTGCGCAGGGCTTCGTAGTCATCCCTCGCGAGCGTGACCATGCGGCGGAGGGCTGTGGTGCTGGGGGTGGAGCCGGCGTCTGTCGCGGCTGCGGCAGTGCCGGCGTCTGTGGCGGTGTGAACACCGCCGCTGAAACTGGATGGCGAACCGGTCGCGCTCGCCGCGCTGCGCAAAATCACAGGGTCGTCGCCGCCAAACGTGCCGTCGTTAGCGGTCGCGGATTTAATGTTCTCCGGCGCGAAAACCACAACATCCATCGTGCCGCTACCGTCAAATGAAAATTCGGTCATGTCGCCGCGCACCATCTGATAGTCGCCGTTCTCATCGACGACCATCTTGCTCATTATCGCTCCATCGTAATCGCGCTGAACGCGCTCTTTGACCGAGTTCCCGTCTCCTTCACTGCTAAACCCTTCGCGGATTTTCCGCTCCAATGCGCGGCGAGGAGCAATGCGCCGGATGTTCAGGAAGGCAGGGATTATCTTACCTCGGATGCCCTTCCCTCCGGATGGGTCAGTCGTGAAAAAGAAGCCGCGAATGGGGGTGTCCGGGTCGGAATGGCGGATTTTGTCCTTCGAGAAGAAATCAAAATCTTTGCTGGTCTCGTGATAGACGACCAGCGGTTCGCCGTTCGCCGACACCACCTTGCTCACGCTTTCGGGGTTGACTTTCGCCAACAGTGAATTCAACTTCTCCTCTGTGAATGCTCCGTGCGGAGTGTCGCTGGCTTTTGCCGGTGCACTCAACCTACCACGGAGCATTTCAATTTCTTGCAACTCAACGGAGTAAACTCGGTGCCCGTGCTCGACGCTCTCTTTCGCCGTCAGCCATGCAACGGCAACGTCATCTCCGAAGCGAAGCGGCGCGGCGAACCGCTTGATGGACGCAATGTTCACGTCGCCAGAGTCATCTGCGCGGCTTTCAACGAGCGAGGCGTGTTTCCATAGGTTGCCGATAATGCTGGCGGCAGCATTATGTTGCGTCACCGTGAACCCATTGGCAGTTGATTTGCCAACAGCAGCGTTACTCAAAATCTTCGTCGATTGGGGGCGGTTAATCCGCGCAACAATGCCTGTTTCGAGGTTGGTCAAATCCTGTCCGGCAAGTTGCGCCAGCGCGCTCTCCGCTTCCGCAAGCGTTGTGGTAACGTCCGCCGGCAACGACAACTCCGTCAACGCTTCCCAATCCCCGAACCACCGCTTGAAGTTCGGCGTCCGGACGAGAACCCACTGGCGCGGGGTCAGCAACGTCTGCGAACCGTCTGGGGCGCGAAGCCACGTCGGTTTCCGGCTGCCATCTGCGTTCGTGTGCGCCGCGATGACCGCCTCCGCCTGTGCCCGCGCCTCCGGTGCCAAACCGCTCAACGGGTCGTCCTGCGTAACCGTGCCGTAGGCGTTGCTCGCGAACGCCGGTGCCGGCGCATTATCCGCCCTGCTCTTGATTACCCCGCCCTCCGCAGCGCGGCGATTGTAGGCGCGGAGATGGCCGTTTCCGGGGCGTGAAAAAGCCCTGCGGCGTTTGGCGCGGCAGGGCTTTGAAAATGGTGGGAGTAGCAGAACTCGAATCTGCGACCTTCTGCGTGTCATGCAGACGCTCTAACCAACTGAGCTATACCCCCGTGAAGGACACGAGACGGGACACTACCGGCGGCGGCGCGGAGCGCAAGCGATTTTTTCGCGCGCGCTCACGCCCAGAGGTTTTCGGGATACTCGCCGGCGTCAACCAGCGCGCGGAAGTTCGCCCGCACCGCCGGCGCGTCGTCGGGATAGGTGACGCCGAACCAGCGGCTGTCGGTGGTCAGCACACGGCAGGAAGCGTCGCCGGCGCGCACGAGCCGTCCGACCGTTTCGGGGATGAAGCACTCGCTCTTCAGCGCGCCGCCGTCGCGGTTGAGGAAGTCGAGGAAGTCGCGCCCCGTCTGCTCGAACAGGCGCGGCGTGAAGCCCCAGAAATTCATCGAGGCCGGCTCGCCGCCGGTGAGCGCGACGAGCGAGCCGTCGTCGCCGATGTTCGCAATCGAGCCGTCGGCGAGGCGTCCGATTTTCTTCATCTCGACGATGGACGTGAGCCGGCCGGCGGCGTCGGTCTCGCACACCCCGCGCGAGACCGTTCCGTGCTCGCTGAGCGTGTTGGCGAGCGTGAAGCCGACCATCGCGTAGTCGGTGGAGTCGGGGGCGACGCCGGCGAGGTGACGCGCGATGACGGCGTAGGTCTGGCGCCCGTAGAAGTCGTCGGCGTTGAGCACGGCGAACGGCTCGGCGACGGCGTCGCGCGCGCACCAAATCGCGTGCGTGGTTCCCCACGGCTTGACGCGACCTTCTGGGACGTCGAAGCCCGCCGGCAGCGCGTCGAGTTCCTGAAAGGCGTAGCCGACGGCGATGCGCGATTCGAACTTCGACGCCACCGTGCGCTTGAACTCCTCCTCGAAGTCGTGGCGGATGATGAAGACGACTTTCCCGAAGTTGGCGCGCAGCGCGTCATAGACCGAGTAGTCGAGCAGCGTCTCGCCCGACGGTCCCATCGGGGTGATTTGCTTGAGGCCGCCGAAGCGCGACCCCATGCCGGCGGCGAGGACGAGCAGTGTTGGTTTGGGATGATTTGCCATTGGTGCTGTGGTGGTGTGCGTGGACGGCGACGATGCGCGGGCGACGCGAACTTTGAAACAGCAAAGCGCGGCGTTGCCGGCGGGGCGGGGAAGGCGTTTCCTGCGCGGCAACAGCAATGACGCCCGTCTCCGCCGACAACGCCGACTCCGCCGCTCCCGCCGCCGCCGGTGCCGAATCCGCCGGCAACGCCGCCGGTGGCGACGCCTCGACCGACGACCGCGAACAGACGCTCGCGCGCAAGCAGTCGAACCTCGCGTTCGCCTTCGCCGTCGCCGGTCTCGACAAGCGGCGCGTCCGCGCGATGGAGGTGCTCTACACGTTTTGCAGGGTCGCCGACGACATTGTGGACGCGCCCGCCGGCACCGCCGGCGGCACCGATGCGCAAAAGCGCGCCGCGCTCGACAAGTGGCGGGAAACGGTGAACGGCTTCTTCGCGCCGCCCCGCTCCGCGCCCACCGCGCCCCGTTCCCCGCTCGCGGACGAACTCGCCGCCGTCGTCCGCGAATTCGCCATTCCGCGCGAGCCGCTGCTCGAAATTCTCGACGGGTGCGGAATGGACATCGCCCACGCCGGCTATGCCGACGCCGCCGCGCTGCACCGCTACTGCCACGGCGTGGCGTCGGCGGTCGGGCTGTGCTCGCTGCCGGTGTTCGGCGCGACGGCGTCGCCGGTGACGCGGGAGTTCGCCGTCGCGCTCGGCTACGCGCTGCAGTTCACGAACATCCTGCGCGACGTCGTCGAGGACGCCCGCGACCTCGGCCGCGTTTACCTGCCGCGCGACGAAATGGCGGCGTTCGGCGTCGAGGCGGCCGACTTGTCCGACCCCGAAAACTCGCCCCGCGCCGCGGACTGCCGGCGGCTCTTCGCGCTGCAATACCTGCGCGCGAGACACTACTTCAACAAGGCGCGGCGGTTGGTCGTTGACGCCGACGCGCCGGCTCTGCGCGCCGCGTTTTTGATGGGCGCGTTCTACGAGGCGCTGCTCGAAAAAATCCGCGCCGGCGGCTTCCGTCTCACCGGAGCGCGGACGCGCCTGTCGAAGTGGGAGAAGTTGACCTTGGTGCGGCGGGAACTGCGGGCGCGGGGCGGCTGGGGCGGCGGCTGGCGGGGGAAGGGCGGTGGTCAGTGGTCAGTGGTCAGTGGTCAGTGGTCAGTGGTCAGTGGTCAGTGGCCAGTGGTCAGTGGTCAGTGCGACGGTGGTGCCGGTGTTTCGCGTCCGCGGCGCGTGGTGGTGATTGGCGGGGGCGTCGCCGGCATTGCCGCCGCCGCCGAAGCCACACTCGCCGGCGACGACGTCGTGCTGCTCGAAGCCCGCCCGCTGCTCGGCGGCCGAGCGTCGTCGTTCAGGGCGCGAACGACCGAAACTCCCGACACTCTTCCCCATTCCCCGCTCCTTGACCACGGGCACCACGCGATTTTCGGCTGCTACCACGCGTTCTTCCACCTCGCCCGCATTCTCGGCGTCGAATGGAAACTGCGCCCCGCCGCGCCGCTGCTCGACATCACCTACTATTCGCCCGCCGCCGGCACCGCCGGCACCACTACCGCCGCCGCCGAATCCATTCCCCATTCCCCATTCCCCATTCCCCATTCAAGCCGCTTGCGCGCCGCGCGCTTGCCGGCGCCGCTGCACTTGCTCGCCGCGCTCGCCCGCTTCGGCGAACTGCGCTGGCGCGACCGTCTCGCCATTCTGCGCTTCGCCGCGAAGTTCCGGCTCGGACTTGCCGCGCCCGCCGCCGGCGAGACCGCCGCCGCGTGGCTCGACCGCCACCGTCAGACGCCCGCCGCCGTCCGCGCCCTGTGGGAACCGTTTTGCGTCGCCGCGCTCAACGAACCGCCCGCCGCCGGCGATGCCGCGCTGCTTGCCGCGACGCTGCGCCGCACACTCTTCGGCACCGCCGGCGACTCCGTGATTTGGGAAAGCGCGGTGCCGCTCGCGGAGTTGTTCGCGCCGGAAATGGAACTCGCCCTGCGCGCCACCGGCGGCGAATTGCGGACGCGCGCGCGGGTCGCCGCGCTGGAAAACTCCACCACCGGCGGCGTCAAAAAAATCACCGCCGCCATTCTCGCCGACGGCAGCCGCGTCGCCGGCGACGTTTTCATTCTCGCCGCCGGCTGGCGCGAAGCGGCGCGGCTGCTTCCTTCCCCGCCGGCGTTTGCCGCGCTGCGCCCGCGCTCGATTTTGAACATCCACCTCTTCGCCGACCCCGCCTCGCCGCCGCTCTTCCCGCAACCCTTCGCCGCGCTGCTCGACAGTCCCGTGCAATGGGTCTTTGCGAGCGGCGAGCGGTCAGCGGTCGGCGACCGGCGCCCCCGCCATTACGCGCTCACGCTTTCGACACCGCCGGCGGACTGGCTCGCGCTGCCATCGGCGGCGCTGCTCGAACGCGCCAAAGCGGAACTCGCCCGCTTTTTCCCGGCGGCGTTTGCGAAAGTGCGCTTCACCGGCGGCGTCGTTTGCAAGTGCCCTGACGCCACCTTCGACGCCACGCCCGCCGCCGCGCCGCGCCCCGACGCGGACGCCCTTTCCGCCGGCGACGCCGCGTCGTTCGCGAACCTGCTGCTTGCCGGCGACTACACCGCCACCGGGCTGCCGGCGACCCTCGAAGGCGCGGCGCAAAGCGGCCTCGCCGCCGCCCGCCTTGCCGCCGCTAACGCGCTGCCGGCAGCACGGTGATATCCTTTTCGCGCGCTGCCGGTGTGACTTTCAGGCGGATGAGTTTGCCGTCGCGGACTTCGCCTTCGATGGTGGTGTTTTTTGGGGCGTGGAGTTTGAAGGCGCAGTTCCATTCGGACGGCCACGCGGGAAGGAGGAGGAGTTTGTCGCCCTCGGTTTGGAGGAGCATATTTTGAATGGCGCGCATTTGGACGTTGCCGTGGTCTTGGTCGGGAACCCAGTCGTAATTGGGTCCCCAAAACGCGGGGAAGCGGCTGCCGGCGTGTTTGGTGTTGAGGGCGCGTTTGACCATTGCGGCGGCGTCGTTTGCAAGTCCGAGATACGCGGCTTGGATTGCGTTTTGTTGCCAGCCGGAACTGTCCTTGTGTGTGCGGACGGAATAGGTGTCGCGCGCGAGTTGCAAATCCGGTTTATCAACGCCGTAAACGCGGAATGGAAAGACGGCGTAGAGTTCGGGGTTTTCGCAGTTGCTTTTGCGGCGCAGTTCGAGGCCGGGGAGAATGACGTCTTTGGCGTTTTTTTTGCCCACCGGCACCGGTGGCATATCGGCGAGCAGAGAGAAACATTTTTGCGCGAGCGCGGGCGGGAGTTTCGCGTCATCGGCAGTGTTGTTTTTCAACGCGATGAGGCGCGGGAGGACATAGCGCAGACCGGCGATTTCGGGGAGTGGTTGCGTGCACGAGTGGAAGGTTTCGAGCGATTGCGCGGGCGAGAAGAGAATTTTTCCGTCGGGAGTGCGCTGTGTGTAATGTTCGCGGTAGAATGTGACGACGCCGTCGGCGAACGGCAGCAGTGTTTCGCGGAAAAACTCTTCGCTACCGGTGAAGTCGTAGTAGTCGAGCATCATCGCGAGTGTCTCAATGACGCCCTGCCAGTAGTAGCGGATGTAGGTGTTGTCGGTGAGTCCGTCCGGCTTGCGTTTCCCTTTGGCGTCGAAGCGGTTCCATCCGTAGTTGTCGTTGTTGTAAGTGCCCCAGAAATACATTGTTTCGGGGAAGTGGATGCCGTCGTGGTTGTAGTATTTTTTGACGCGGAATTTCGACAGTGGCAGAGCGTCAATGAACATTTTGAAGAACGGTTTCATTGTGTCGAAATCGCCGGAATGGAGCATCGGCCAGTAGGCGAGGCGCGTGTTTTGATACCAGTAGCAGCCGCCCCACGAGCGGTAGTCGGCGTCGAACGGGAGTTTCGGCATCACGTGGTCAACATTGAAAATGGAGCCGTTGAACTTGATGGGCAGGTTGCCGCGTCCGGCGCAGAGGTTGATGTAGCGTTGGAGAACGTAGCCGCGCGTCATCGCGTGGATTTTTTTCTGCTCGGCGGCGATGACTTTTTGCTTGTTCGCGGCGTTTTTTTGCGCGGCGACGGCCGGCGTTTTGGAGAGGTCGCCGGCAGTGATGAAAACGTGGTGTTTTTCCCAAGCGTTTTTCCAGTATTCGCGGTGCGCGGCGCGGCGTTTGGAGAGGGGTGTTTTTTCGACGGCGGCGAGGGTGTCGGATGTCTGTTTTTCCCAATCTTCGGCGGACACTTTCTGCGTGGTGTTAACGGCGATGTTGAGAAGGAATTTTTTGACGGGTTTCGCGGTGTGGAGAATTTCTTTTGCGGCGTCACCGGCGGCGGTGTTTGCGTTGCCGGTGGCGGTGGCGGAGACGAAGTTTCTGCCGCGCGCGATTGCGCCGAATGTGCGGTGCAGCAACGGGTCGTCGGCAATGCCCGGATAATCGCCGAGCGCTTGGAGTTCGAGCACGGTTTTGTAGATTGAGGACGTGTTGCGCTGGAACCAGACGAGCGCGTTCGGGCGGGGCAGAATGGTGTCGGCGGCGACTTCGTGTTTGATGCCGGTCGCCGGCAGCGCGGGTTTGTTTGGCTGCGTCGCGTTGGTGATGTCCGGGATGTTGCCGACGCCGTAGAGCGCGTGGGTTTCCGGTGGCGCGAGTTTGCGGACGGTGCGGCGCCAGCCGTCGTAGCGCGCCTCGACGGAGAACGGCGTGTCGCTCTCGCCAGCAACGCTCACGACCGGCGCGTTGGCGTCCACCCAGACGGTGAGCGCGAGCGAGCGGGCGCGACCGTCGTCACCGGCGGCGGTGCCGCGAATGCGGATTTCGCCGGTTTGCAAATCGAGCGTCTGCGCGAATTTCGCGTTTTGCGCCGGCAGCGTGGGGGAGAAGGTGAGTTTGACGCGCCCGATTTTGAGCAGTTGCCCGTTGGCGTTAACGGCGTCGGTTTTGGAAATGAGCAGAAAAAGTTCGCCCTGCGGCGAGACCCAGACGTTCGCGCCGATGTCGCCGTTGCCGGCGGGCATTGAGCCGAGGGCGTTCGCCGACGGCGTGTCCCAGACGACATTGTAATCGGCGAGCACGGCACTGCCGGCGGGTTGGGAACCGCTGCCGGCGGCGGCGGTGGCGGCACCACCACCGGTGGTGGCACCGGCGGCGGAGTTTGGTGTGATTGGGAGCACTGCGGCGGCGAGCGTGAGCAGGGCGGGGGCGGCGAGTTTGCGGATTTTTGACGTGAGCGAAGTCATGCGGGTGCGAGTGTTGGGAGTTGGGTGAAGGGTGTTTCGGGTGAGTTGAACCGGTCGGCGGGACAGGTGTTTGCGCGCGAGGTTCCGCGCCGCCGCCGCATTACCGTCGCAACACCGCCGGCATTACCGACGGTGCGCCGCCGCCGCATCACCGGCGGTGCCGTTCCGCAAAAAGGTTTGACGCCGCCGGTGGTGCCCGTTTCTCTGCGCCGCTTTTTATGCCAAACACACCTGTCAACAACATTCGCAAAAAGAACGTTATCCGCTACAACGGCGACCTGTGCCTCGTGCTCGAATGCCTCGTGCGCACGCCGCCAAACAACGCATCCTACTGCCAGATGGAACTGCGTTCGCTCTCCTCCGGTCGCCTTATCCCTGTCCGCACAAACATCGGCGCGTCCTTTGAGACGCTCGACAACAGCATTCAGAAACTCGAACTCAGTTATGAGGCGGACGAGAGTTACGTTTTCATGAATCCGAGCACGTTTGAGGAGGTTTACGTGCCGCGCAAAATCATCGAGGACATCACCGGCTTCCTCGTTCCCGGACAGAGTTACGACATCATGTTCGTTGACGGAAAACCGGTCACGGTGAACCTGCCCGTCGCCGTCGAAATGAAAGTCACGGACGCGCCGCCCGCCATCAAGGGCGACACTTCCGGCAATGTTCTCAAGCCGGTGACGCTCGAAACGGGCTTGGTCGTGAACGTCCCGCTCTTCATCAAGGAAGGCGAAACGATTCGCATCAACACCGAGGACAAGTCCTACCTCGGACGGGCATAGTTTTTTTTGTTCGGGTCGGACGGTGCCGCCACCGGTGGCGTGCCCGCCGGCAACGCTGTTGAAAACGCCGCCGGCGGCGTCACAACCGGCGTCACAAAGCACGCGCGCGGAACACCCGTTCTGCGCGCGTGTTTTGCCCTGCGCGCAATTCAACACTTTGCAAAACCACCCAGAAACACTGTCGCTCATGCCTTCGCGCCCATTGTCCCGAACCGTCAAAACCGCGCTTGCCGCCGCCGTTGCCTCCGTTGCCGTCGCCGCATTTGTGCTTCCAACCACCGGTGCGAACGCCGCGCCTGAAAAGCCCGCCGGTAACGCGAAAACCGCGCCGGCGAAAATTGTGCCGGCGAAATCCGATGCGAAAGCGAAGCCCGTGCCGGCGCCGGCCGCGAAGCCCGCCGCGAAGCCCGTGCCGGTGCCGCCGGCAGTCGAGCCGGAAAAATGGAAGGAGCGAAAACTGCCGTCGAAGGACAATGACGGCACGCTCGCGTTCGACGCGCTGCCGCCGCTCGACACCGTCTCGCCGGCGGAAATCCGCGCGTGGCTCGGAGAGCGCGGCGCAGCGAGCGGGGAGCAGGGAGCGGGGAGCGGGGAGCAGGGAAAAAGTCCCGCCGGCAGAGCCGCCATTTCCGCAACCGCCGGTGCCCCCGCCGCCGGCGCCGCCGGTGCCGGCGCAAGTTCTGTGCCGCTCGTTCACGAGCGGTTCGCGCACATCTCCATTCCCGCCGCCGCCCAAGCCGCCCACTCTCCCGACCCGCTCCTTCCTTTCCGCTGGCAAGCCACTTCGCCCGACGACGCCCTCCAACTCTACGTCCTGCGCCCCGTCGCCATTACTTCCTCTAACTCCGCCGGCACCGCTCCTGCACTTTCTCCCCGCTCCCCGCTCCCCGTTCCCCGCTCCCTGCGCATCACCGCTCCCACCGAAATCCGGCTCGACTTCGGACGTGTCAGCCCCGCGTGGTTCGAGTTCGATTTGCCAACCGACGCCGATGCCGCCGCGTTCGCCGACGCCGACGTCTTCGCGAGCATCAGCGAGTTCAACGCGCCCGCCGTCTTTAACGCCGGTTCGCAGCACCCGCGCAAAACCGCCCGTCTCACCCGCGCCGGCAAGACCTGCCGCCTCGTCCTGAACCGCGAGTTCTACGAAGGCGTCCGCTACGCTTGGCTGCACGTGCGCGCGCTCAAACGCCCGTTCGCCGTGAGCAACCTCCGCCTCGTTTGCCAGACGAAGCCCGTCAACTACGACGGCGCCTTTCTCGCCGCCAACCCCGTCCTCACCCGCGCTTGGCACACCGGCGCCTACACCGTCCGCGCCAACCTCCTGCGCGACTACTTCGGCGCAATCCTGATGGAGCGCAGCGACCGCCATTCGTGGACCGGCGACGCGCACACCGCGCAGGCCGCCGCACTCGCCGCGTTCGGCAACTTCGACTTCGTCAAAAAGAACATCCGCTACACCTCCACGCAGGACAACGGAATCGCCTCCTACGCGCTCTACTGGGTGCTCAGTGTCTGCGATTATTTTATGAGCACCGGTGACGCCGCGCTGCTCGACGAGATGCGCGCCAACGCCAACGCCAAACTCGACCGCGCCGCCGCTCACTTCGGCAAACGCCCGCGCCTGCGCTTCTTCGGTTGGGACGAGCGGCTCGGCGCCGGCTTCGAAAACGCCAACTGCCCCGAAGCCCAACTCTGCTACCAGTTCCTCGCAATCCAGACGTGGCGCGAGTGGAGCCGCGTCCTCGCCTTCGCCGGTCACGCCGACGACGCCGCGAAATACGCCGCGCTCGCCGACGAAAAAACCGCCGCCCTCCAGCGCGACAGCGCGTGGCTCGCGACGCTCTCCGCGCACTCCGCCGCCGCGGCCGTCAACGCCGGCTTCCCGTTTGAATACGTCGCCGGCGGCGTCACCGCTCGCGACACCGCTCTCGCCTCTCGCCTCTCGCGCCTCTCCTACTCGCCCTTCAACCAATACTTCATCCTGCAAGCCCTCGCGAAACTCGACCGCCGCGCCGACGCCCTCGCCACGCTCGACGACTGCTGGGGCGGCCAACTCCGCTACGGTGCCACCACCTTCTTCGAGGTCTTCCGGCCGTCGTGGGTGCCAGTGGCCAGTGGCCAGTGGTCAGTGGCCAGTGGGAAAACAGCCACCGGCACTGCCGGTGCTGGCGTCAAAAAATCACTGACCACTGACCACCGACCACTGACCACTCTTAACCCGCCGCCGCCGAACAACCAATGCGGCTACACCAGTTTGGCGCACCCGTGGAGCGCCGGCGTCACCAAATGGCTCACCGACGAAGTCGCCGGCATCAAGCCGCTCGCTCCGGGCTACAAGACCTTCCTCGTCCGCCCGTGGCTCAACCGCCCGCACAACCCGTGGGTCCGCGCGAAAGTTCCCACGCCCGCCGGCGCCATCGAATTCGGCTACAACATCACCCCCGACCAGCACAACGGCGAGGGCTACCTCGTCGTCCCCAAAGGCACCCGCGCCTACCTCTCGCTCCCCAGCGGATTTTGGGGCGGGCACCAAGTTTTCGACGCCGCCGGCAAGCCGCGCAACATCGGCCGCCGCGATTGGGACGGCGTTTACAATTTCCCGTCCGAACCGCTCCCCGCCGGACGCTACACTTTCAAAATCGGCGGCCACTATCCCGAGTTCACCCAGACCCGTCCGAGCGAACCCGCCATCACTTACCCGTGGACAACTCCCTTCGTTGACGACGCCAGAACCGGCGGACTCTGGCGCGGCAAATACGGCGCCGCCGGCTACCTGCTCTTCAACTACGACGGCGAGAACCGCCACCGGCAGCAACTCCCCGCGTGGCTCGCGAAAGTCACCACCGGCAAAGCCGCGAACACCGTTTACGACACCGCCGGCAAAAACGACCCCCGCGCCCTTCAATCTCCCGACGCTGCCGCCGCCGGTGCCGCTGCCGGTGCCCGCCGCCTCGGTGCCCTTCGCACCCAAGACCCCCGCGCCTGTATGCAGACAATGTTCCTCGACCTGCACCTCAAAGACGCCGGCACCGCTACCGCCGGCACTGCCGCCGGTGGTCAAAAACAAAAACACAAAGTCACCCTCTACCTCTGCGACTACGACCGCCAGCACCGCCGCGCCGCCATCGAAGTGTTTGACCTGAAAACGAAGGAACTCCTCGCTCCGGTTTACTTCGTTAACGACTACGCCGGCGGCCGCCACATCACCCTCGAAACCGACCGCTCCATTCGCATTCGCATCAATCAAGTCCGCGGCCCGAACGCCACCGTTAGCGCGGTGTTTTTCGATTAGCCGCCACCGCCGCCGGCACAACCGGTGGCGAAGCGGCGCGCGGTCAGCAACGGATGGCGAGGAACATCGCGGCGAGGCCGCTGCCGATGCCGAGCAGCGCGGCGGCGTCGCCGGCGGCAAGGGCGGGGGTGCCGGCGTTGATGGCACCACCGGCGGCGGCGGGTTCTCGGGCAAAGGCGAGCGTCGCCGGCAGCGAGACACTGCCGACGTTTCCGAGAAACTCGAAGGAGCGAAAGTCCTTCGCGGGGTCGAGACCGAGACGCTCGAAGAGCAGTTGCGAGTGGCGGCGTCCGACTTGGTGCGTGATGACGCGGCGCGGCGTGGCGGCGTCCCAGCCGGTCTCGGCGCGAAAGCGCGCCCAGAGTTTTTCGGCGAGCGCGACGCCGGCGCCGAGCAGGGCCTCGGAGTCGGTCTGCATGACGAGACCGCCGACAGCACCGGCGGCATTGCCACCACCGGTGGCGGCACCGGCAACACCACCGCCGGCGGAGTCGCCTTCGCAGAGGGTGTTCGCGGCGGAGTCGGTGAGGGCGGTGGCGGCGAGCAGGCGCATGGGCGGGAGCGCGTTCGCCACCGGCGGCGTCGGCACGCAGTCCTCGTGGCAAATCACGGCGGCGGCGGCACCGGCACCGATGGTGAGGTTCGCGAAGTAGGGCTTGATGGTCTCGCGGTTGAGGGAGCCGTCGAACGCGCCGGCGTTGAGCGTGGCGATGGTGCGCTCGACGAGCGAGCGGCCGTCTTCGCCGGAGCACACGAGCGCGTGGCGGATTTGCCCGCTTTCGATGAGACCGGCGGCGAGGACGAGCGCGTTCAGGAAGCCGAGGCAGGCGTTCGACACGTCGAGGATTTGCGCCGCCGGTGACGCGCCGAGCAGCCCGTGGACGTAGGCGGCGGTGGACGGTTCGAGGCGGTCGCGGCACACGCCGGCGTGGATGAGCAGGTCGAGTTCACCGGCAGCGACGCCGGCTTGGGCGAGCGCCTTGCGACCGGCGGCGGCGGCGGCGGTGGAGGGGCGCGTCGGGCGCGACCAGAAGCGTCGCTCGCGGATTCCGGTGAACAGTTCGAGCCGGCCGGCGGGCAGGCGGAGCCGTTCGTAGCAGGGGGCGAGTTTTTGCTCGATGAGCGCGGACGGCCACGCCTCGTCGGGCAATTCGACGGCGAGCGAGCCAATGACGACGCGGGAAAAACGCATTGCCGTGAGAGATAGCGCGCCACCGCCGGTGGATAAAGTCGGGAGTGCCGGCGCGACCGGAACACGCGGTGAAACGCGCACCGGTAGCGCGCCTGAAATTTCCGGTTTCGGGGTTGACAATGCGGGGTGGGAAGTTGTCTTTGCGAAGGCATGCAGCCCCCCCAGCCCGAAAGCCGGAACTCCACTTCCGTCGCGCCGATTCTCGTCCTTGTCGGAGCGTTGGTGCTTATCGGCGGGTTCTTGTTCTTCAAGAACGAGGGCGAGGCGGACAAGGCGGTCTCGGATGCGTTTTTTGAACGCAATGTCGGGACGCCGGAGCACGCGCGGCCGGACGCTCCGGCGGCGCGGGGCGGGGCGGGGGACAAGTCCGCCGCCACCGGTGCTGGAAAATCGCTGCTTTCCGGCACCGCCGGTGGCGCGAAAACCGCCGCAAACGCCGGAAATTCGGGGTCTGGCGGGCAATCCGCGACGCCCGCGAAACGCAAACTTTCGGGCATCGCCGGCACCGGACCGCGCCTGACCCTCGCGGCGTCGAATGTCACGCGCGCCACCGTGGACACCCAAAAAGAGCCGTGGAAAATGCGCGAGGACCGCATGGAAATCCGCGAGTCGCTCTCCGCCGTCGGCACGCGCATCCGTGCCGGCGAGGCACCGCCGGCGGAAATCGTTTTCCCGCTCTACGACGGCGAGAGCGTCACGCTCGCAAACGTCCGTTTCAAGCCGCAGAAAGCGGATGTCGCCGGCGTGTTTCTCGCCGATGTCGTCGGAGCCGACGGCGCAGTCAGCCCGTTCTCGCACGCCTCGCTTTCCTACTACAACAACTCGCTGGTCGGCAGCATTCACACCGGCGACGGGCGCGAGTTTGACATTCGTTGTGTGAACCCCGCCGTGGAAGCCGTCCCCGCCGGCGCGAACGTCGTCTATGTCACCCAGTGCGACCCCGCCAAACGTCCGGGTTGCGGCACTTGCATGGCGGCGCGCGAGAAAGTGCTGAAATCCTCCCTGAACACCGGCACCGGCGGCGGCACTTCGGCGCAATAACGCCGCCGTCCGCGCCTTCCGCCCCCAAGCACGCCGCCCCCCCCCCCCTTTCCGAAAAACGCCAACCCTTCTCTCACCCATGACCTCCACAAAAACTGTCACGGAAAAAGCCGCTTCCGGCTTTTTCACGAAGTTCTCGAAATTGCGCGCGCTCGCCGCCGCCGCGCTCGCCGCCGCCACCGCCGCGTTCGCGCCGGCGACGCCCGCAATGTCTGCCGCCGACGCTGCCGGCGACCGCATCTGGACACCGACCGAGACCGAGAACGGGACGGAATGGATTTCCAAGGCGGGGACCGGCGCGAACATCCCGATGCCGAACCCCTCCGCAAACACTGCCCTCGCCGACGACGTTGATACTGACGACCCGAACGCCGTGGACGTGCTTGTCGTCTATGGCAACAACCTGCGCGACCAAGTCGGCGACGACGGTGCCAAGGCGGGCGCGAACCTTCGCGTCGAATACGCCAACCTCGCCTACGAGCGCAGCGAAATCAATGGAACCCTGCGCCTCGCGGACTGCCGCTACGTTGATTACAACGACACTGCCACGCTCGATATCGACCTCGACTTCCTCACTAAAAAGGGCGAGGTGAACGCCCCCGGAATCACCGGCGCGCTCGACCAAGTGCACGACTGGCGCGACGAGGTCGGTGCCGACCTCGTTTGCTACATGCGCCGCACCAACGACGGCAGTGCCGGCGGCTTGGCGCATTATTTGGACACCATGGCGGGGAGACCGGCTGCCGGTTTCTCCGTCATCGCCTTTGATAACGGCGAACACACTTTTGCGCACGAACTTGGGCACAACATGGGCGGCATGCACGACTGGGGCACCGTCACCAATCCCGGTCTCGGACAGGGCGACCCCAACGGCGCGATTTTCCCATACGCATTTGGCTACATCCTTGAGAACGGAAGCGGCACCATCATGTCCTACGCCGGCACCCGTATTCAGAATTTCTCCAACCCGAACATCACCGTCGGCGGTTACGTCACCGGCGTTCCCGAAGGTCAGGCGCAACCCGCCGATAACGCCCGCACGTTCAACCAAACCATCCCCGTCGTCGCCAAATACCGCGCATTCAAGCCCGGACTGCCGACGCCGGTCATCACTCCCGCCAGCGGCAATTACTCCGACGAAATCACGGTCACCATCACGAAGCCGGAGGCACGTGAGGACGGCTCGGCACTGCCCAAGGATTGCGTCATGCGCTACACCACCGACGGCAGCGACGTGGACGAGTCGAAGAAATCCAAGGTCTATACCCAACCCTTCGTCGTCCAATTTCCCTCGACCGTCAAAGCCCGTCTCTTCGCCTCCGGCTCGCGCCCGTCCCTGCAAGCCGTCGCCATCTACAATATCGTCTATCCCGACACCGTGGCACCGGTGACCTTCTCGCCCGAACCCGGCACCGGTGCCGGCGTCAACGGCGCCTTCCCGAACATGGTCAAGGTCACGCTCTCGTGCGCCACGCCCGACGCGAAAATCCGCTACACCACCGACGGCAGCGACGTCACCGAGTCCTCCAACGAATACTCGCACGTCATCACGTTGCGTGCCGCCGTCACGACCATCAACGCCCGCGCCTACAAGGCGAAGCACAACCTCGTCCCGCAGACCTCCGCCACCTACAACGTCGTCGCCGTCCCCATGGTGGACACGCCGCTCGTGCGCGTTGACGGCGCGACGCCCACCGGCGAGGCGCACTCCGGTCCCGCATTCATTTCCTTTACCCCCAAGGGGCTGGACAACCAACCGACCGCGTTCCAGACCGGCGACGCCGTCTATTACTCCACCAACGGAACCGAAGTCCCCGAAGACGCCGACGAGGTTTACGCCGCCAACCCCGACGGCGACATCCGCCTCTTCACGCCCGTTTCGACACCGGTGACGATTACGCGCACCGCGACCATCCGCGCGCGCCTCTTCCGCACCAATTTCCGCCCCAGCGAGCAACGCGAGACGCGCATCGAAATCACCCCCATTGCCCTCCCCGCGCCCGTCGTCACCCCGCAGGGCGGTCTCTACACGAACGCCGTCCGCGTCATCCTCACGGACATCGCCGCTGCCGGCGAATTCGGCGACAACTGCTACGGGCGCGACGCCTACGGCAGGGACATCGGCGCGCAGGTCGTCCTGCGCTACACCACCGACGGCTCCTCGGTCACCGTCACCTCGCCGCAATACACCGGTCCCTTCTCGCTCATCCGCTCCGGCTCCGTGAAGGTGCGCGCCTACCACGTTGACTTCATGCCCAGCGACGAGGTCGCCGTCGCCTTCACCGTCAACGACGCCGAGACGCTGCGCGCCCAATACGGCTCGAAGACCTCCGGCGGCGAGGCGCACTCGCTCTTCGTCAACGCCAAGGGCGAACTGCGCGCCGCCGGCTGGAACCTCTACGGACAACTCGGCACCGGCGACACCGCCAGCGTGCTCACGCCCGTGCTCGTCGCGCGCGGCGTCTCCATCGTGGACGCCACCCGCGACCATTCGCTCATCGTCACCACCGACGGCAAACTCTACGCCGCCGGCCGCAACGATTACGGGCAACTTGGCGACGGCACCGTCGAGAACCGCTCCGCGCCGGTGCTCGTCGCCGAGCGCGTGCTCATCGCCGCCGCCGGCGGCTTCCACACGCTCTACACCACCTACGACGGCGAACTCTACGCCACCGGTCGCAACAATTACGGGCAACTCGGCGACGGCACCGTCGCTGACCGCCGCTCGCCGGTGAAGATTGCCGACTACGTCGTCGCCGCCGCCGCCGGTGCCTTCCACTCGTTCTACATCACCGGCGAGGGCCGGCTCTACGCCTTCGGCCGCAACGACTCCGGTCAACTCGGCAACGGCAACATCGCCAACCAGCGCGTCCCCATCGAAATCACCACCGGTCTCAACTCGCTCGACGACGCCACCGGTGCCGCCCTCGGTCGCATCGCGAATGTCGCCGCCGGTGACGCGCACACGCTCATCCTGACCGAGGACGGCCGGCTCTACGTCGCCGGCTCGAACGCCAAGGGGCAACTCGGCCTCGGCAAGACCGCCGCCGAACTCGTCCGCAGCGCGACGCCCGTCCTCGTGGACACCGGCGTCGTCGCCATCGCCGCCGGTGGCGCGCACTCGCTCTACATCAAGAAGACCGGCGAACTGCCGGGCGTCGTCCCCGAGGAACCCGCGCGCCCGAAACTCGAACTGCGCGGCTTCGGCTCGAACGAATACGGGCAACTCGGCGTCAATCCCATCGCCGCCGACCCCAGCACACTGGTGTTCACCGCGCCGCGCGTCATCGTCGGAGCCACCACCGTCAACGCTTCCGGCGAGGAGGAGTTGACCGGCGTCATCGCCGTCTCCGCCGGCACTAACCACACGATTTACACGCGGCAGGACGACAACACGAACGTCGCGCTCGGCCTCAACAACTACGGGCAACTCGGCGACGGCACGAAGACCAACAACAGCGGCGGCGCGACCGTTCCGGGCGAGCAGCCCATCACCGCGCCGAAAATCTCCCCCGCCGGCGGCACCTTCGAGGGACAGGTCTATGTGACGCTCTCCGGCGCCGACCCCGAGGCGACCATCCGCTACACGACCGACGGCTCCGTCGTCACCGCCGAGCACGGCACGATTTACGCCTCGCCGTTCCCGCTCAACGCCGCCGGCTCCGGCTCGATTTCCTACACCGTCAACGCCCGCGCCTTCCTCGGCATCCGCACACCGAGCGACCAAGTGACGGCGAAGTTCACCGTCCTGCCCGCGCCCGCCGGCAGCGGCCCCAACATCACCAAGCAGCCCGAAAAAACCACCGTCAACGTCGGCTCCTCCGCCTCGTTCTCCGTGATGGCGACCGGTTCGCCGACGCCCACCTTCCAGTGGTATTTCGACGGACGCGCCGTTCCGGGCGCCACGCTCTCGACCTACACCATTCCCGCCGTCACCTCCGAGAACGCCGGCTCCTACCACGTCGTCGTCTCGTGCTCCTATCCCGACGCCTCCGGTCAACTCGCCACGCACACGGTCACGTCGAGCACCGTCGAACTCGTCCTGCGCGGCGCGCCCGTCATCACCAAGCAGCCCATCGGCGGCACCGTCTATGAGGGCGGCGACATCGCGCTCGAAGTCACCGCGTCGAGCATCGCCTCCGACGGCGCCGCGGTGCCGGTGACCTACCAGTGGCGGCGCAACGGGGTCGCCATTCCGGGCGCGAACTCGCCCACCTACACGCTCGCGAACGCGCGCGTCACGCAGGGCGGCAACTTCGACGTCCTCGTCTCCAACGCCGCCGGCAGCACCGTCAGCGCAACCGCCGTCGTCTCCGTCGTCACGCAGGCGAACTCCGCGCCCGCCATCCTGCGCCAGCCCAGCGCGCCCGCCGTCGTCTATACGGGGCAGAAACTCACGCTCACCGTCGGCGTCTCCAGCCCCGACAACCGGCCGCTCACCTACCAGTGGTTCCGCGGCGACACCGCCATCGCCGGCGCCACCGCCTCCACGCTCGTCTTCAACTCGCTCGCCGAGTCCGACGCCGGTTCCTACCGCGTCGCCGTCGCCAACAACGGCGCCGCCTCGCTCGACGACGCATCCGACGCCGTGAGCGAACCCGTGACGCTGCTCGTTCAGGCGTCCGCCGGCATCACGGTCATCAAGGGACTTTCGCCCAAGACGGACGTTGGCGGCGGCAAACCCTACACGCTCGCGGTCGAGGCGGTCGGCACACCGGCGCCGACCTACCAGTGGTATTTCAACGGCGTCGAAATCCGCGGCGCCACCTCCGCCGAATACACGATTGAGCGCGTCACGCTCGCCTCGCTCGGCGCTTACAGCGTCGTCATCACCAGCGGCGGCAACAAGGTCACGAGCGGACCGACCCAACTCTACGTCGTGCCGGAGCCGAAAATCACGAGCGCGCCACTGGGCGAAGTGCTCGACAACGGCAAGGGCGTGCAACTGCGCGTCGAGGTGGACGCCGGCCGTTTCGTCCCGCAAGTCCAGTGGTTCCTCAACGGCGTCGAAATCGCCGGTGCCACCGGACTGACGCTCCTTGCGAACACCGCCGGCGAATACTCCGTGCGCGTCTCCAACGGTGCCGGCAGCGTCACCGCGCAAGTCGCGAGCGTCCGTTCCGCCGCCGCGCCGCAAATCACCTCCTTCACGGCGAGCAAGGAGACGGTCGTCTCCGGCGAGAACGTCACCTTCACCGTCGCCGCCACCGGCAGCGCGACGAGTGTCGCCGGCGGCGCGCTCGCCTACACGTGGCTGCTCGATGGCACGCCGATTTACGGCGCGCCGAACACGCCGACCTACACGACCGCCGTCAGTGCCACCGGCACCTACTCCGTGCGCGTCTCGAACACGCTCGGAACCACGCAGAGCATCGGGCTGGTCGTGACCGTTTCCGCCATCGGTCCTTCCATCACGTCCCACCCGCTCAACCTCGAACTCACCGAGGGTGCCACCGGCTACCTGACCGTCGGCGTCTCCGGCACGCCGCCGTTCACCTACCAATGGTATCGCAACGGCACGCCGCTCATCGGAGCCACGTCCTCGACCTATGTCCTGCGCAATGTCTCCGTGATAGACGCCGGTTCCTACGTGGTGAAAATCTCCAACGCCGCCGGCGACGATTATGCGGTCGAAAGCCGCCCCGCCGAAGTGCGCGTCAGCGCCGCCGGTCTCGCCGCCGCGTCCGCACTCCCTGTCGCATCCGCGCTTCCCGCCGCCACCGGTGCCGCCGCCACGCCGACCGCCGTCACGCGCTCCGGCACCTTCGTCCTCGCCGGTGCCGAGTCCGAAGTCACCGCCGCCGGTATCGCCCCGCTCATCCTGCCCGCCGGCACCAAAATCTACCTCGACGGCACGCTCTCCGAAACCGTCCGGAAGACCACCGCCGCCGCCGGCTCCCTCAACGCCGCCACCGTCGGTGCCAAGACCGTCTCCGACGACGCCGCCGTCCTCGAAATCGTCTCCGCCGGCAAACTCGCCAACGGCGAATACTCCTACACGCGCACCGGTGCCGGCACCGCACTCTTCGCTTACAGCGTCACCTACGGCGACGCCTCCTTCGTGCGCGTCGAGTCCGGCGTGCTCGAACTCACGTTCAGCACCGCCGACGACGGTTCCTACGCGCTCTCCGGCACCTTCGACACCTTCTCCGCCAAGGGCACCCTCACCCAAGGCGACGTCGAAGGGCAGGGCATCTTCCAAGTGGAGAAGTAACTCTCTCCGCCTCGGTTTTTCCGTTGCCGCGCGGGACGCGCCACGCACCCTGCGCGCAAGACGACATGACCTTGTTTGCCGCTTACCTCGCTCTCGGTGCCGCGTTGCTCGCAATCGGCGCCGCATTGCTTTCGCGCGCCGCCCCCGTTCTCGACGCGCTGGGCGCGCTGCCCCGTTCGTTGCTGGCGGCGGTGGTGTTCTTCGGCGGGGCGACCGCATGGTTCATCCACGGGATTTACGCCCTCGGCGAAGCCGACCTCGCCGGCTTCCCGCGCATCTACCTCGCCGGATTCTTCGCGGTCGTCGCTGTGCTCGCCCTTTTCTTCCTGCGCGACCTGCTCGCCGTGCGCGGCATTGCCGGCGTGATGCTGCTCGCCGCGCGCGCCCTGCTCGACGCCGGTTTCACCCACCTGCCGCACAGTTTCCTGCTCGCCGCGACCGCCTACCTGCTCGTCGTTTTCGGACTGCTCTGGGGCGTCGCGCCGCGCTTCTTCCGCGACTGGCTCGAATGGACACTCGACAGCCCGCGCCGCACGCTCGCCGTCGGTGCCGCATTCGCCGCCCTCGGCGCCGCGAACACCGTCGCCGCGTTCCTTTCCCCGGACACTTCCCTTCCCGCATGAACACCGCCGCCGACGAAGCCGAATTCGCCCCGTCCCCGCGCCCGCTGCTGTTGCTCGTCTCCGGTCCGGCGGGCTGCGGTAAGACGACGCTGTGCGACCGCATGACCGCGTTCTTCCCGCCGGCGGTGCTCCGGCGCGTCGTCACCTGCACGACGCGCGCCCCGCGCGGCACCGAGCGCGACGGACACGACTACCATTTCCTCGCGCGCGACGCCTTCGAGCGCGAGGCCGCCGCCGGCAACTTCCTCGAACACGCGCTCGTCCACGGAAACCGCTATGGCACGCGCCGCAGCGACGTGCTCGACGCTCTGCGCGCCGGCAACGACCTGCTGCTCAACCTCGACGTGCAGGGCGCGGACTCCGTGCGCGCCGCCGCTGCCGGTGACCCCGTGCTGCGCGCCGCGCTCGTCTCCATGTTCATCCTGCCGCCAAGCCGCGCCGAACTGCGCCGCCGCCTCGCCGGTCGCGGAACCGACCACCCCGACGAAATCGAGCGCCGGTTGCGCGTCGCCGAATCCGAAATGCAAATGCGCTGGCGCTACGACTACTGCCTCGTCAGCGGCGACCGCGAGGCGGACTTCGAGCGCGTCAAGGCGGTCTATCTCGCCGAGAAAATGCGCGTCCCCGCGCGTCCCTGAAAACCCTTGCCACCGCCGCCGCCGCCGGTGCTTCCTCGGCGGTGAAATGACGCCTCCGCAATACTCGCCAACCACCGCCGCCGCCGGCGGCGATGCCTCCGCCGCTTCCGCGCCCATCGGCGCACCCGCCAGCGCGTCCGCCGCCCATCCGTTCCTCTCGCAGGAGTTCCTCGTGCGCTGGGAAACGCTCGGCGCCGAAGGCATTGAGCCGGACATCTCGCTCGCGCTCGAACGCGCCGGCGACGCCCTCGAAAAACTCGCCGCGCAACCGCGCGAGACGATGACGTTCGAGAGCGTCGTGCTCGGCTTCGAGGACGCCACGCGCGAACTCGAACTCGCGTGGCAGAAGGTCGAACACCTCAACTCGGTCGTCCAGACGCCGCGCTTCCGCGAGTGCTACAACCGCATCCTGCCGCGCGTGAGCGCGTTCTCCGCCGCAATCACGCTCAACCCGCGCGTGTGGGCGTTGCTGCGCGATTTCTCGGCGACACCGGCGGCGGCGGCACTCACCGGCGCCGAGCGGCGGCTGCTCGACGAGACGCTCGCGGAGTTCACCGACAGCGGCGCAAACCTGCCCGACGACGCCAAGCGGCGCTTGGAGGAACTCGACTCCGAATTGGCGCGGCTGACGCAAAAGTTCTCCGAAAACGTCCTCGACGCCACGAACGCTTGGAAGCGCGTTGTCACCGACCCGCGCCTGCTCGACGGGCTGCCGGAAAGTGCGCTCAAAGCGGCCGAACGCGAATGGCGGAATCAGACAGTGGTCAGTGACCAGTGGTCAGTGGTCAGTGGTGAGCAAGTGGACTGTGAAGCGGCACCGGTGGCACCGGCACCGGAGAAACCGCAAACCACTGACCACTGGCCACTGACCACTGACCACTCTCCCCAAAAAGCGTGGCTCTTCACGTTGCACGGTCCGTCCATCATGCCCGTCCTGCAATACGCGACGAACGAGCAATTCCGCCGCGAATGCTGGGAGGCGTGGGTGTCCGTCGGCGCGAAAGAGCCGTGGGACAACACCGCGCTCGTGCGCCAAATCCTCGCCCTGCGCGACGAGAAGGCGCGCCTGCTCGGCAGGCAAAACTTCGCCGACCTCGTCACCGCCCGCCGCATGGCGAAGAGCGGTGCCGGTGCTCTGCGCTTCGTCGAGGACATGGCGCGGCGCGTCCGCGCCCACTTCGAGCGCGAGACCTGCGAACTGCGCGAGTTCGCCGAGCAGCAGGACGGTGTGCCGCGCCCAGCGTTCAAGCCGTGGGAGACCGCCTTCCTCGCCGAGCGGCAGTTGCGTGTGCGAGACGCCTTCGACAGCGAGGCACTGCGCCCCTACCTGCCCATCGGCGGCGTCATTGACGGTATGTTCGACATCTTCGGCGAACTCTTCGGCGTGCGCGTCGTCCAGCGCGCCACCACCCGCGCCGGCAAGGTCTTCCCCGCAACCGCCCGCGCCCGCTCCGACGCCCCGCCCGTCGAGGTCTGGCACGACGAAGTCCGCTTCTACGAGGTCTATGACGCCACCACCGGTGACGCCGCCGCCGCCGGCGCGCAGTCCCCCCGCCACCTCGGCTCATTCTACACCGACTGGCATCCGCGCGCCGAGAAGCGTGGCGGCGCGTGGATGAACTTCATCTACACCGGCCGCACACTCCCCGACGGCTCCCGCACGCCCCACCTCGGCCTCATCTGTGGCAACTTCTCCACCCCCACCGGCGGTGAGGACCCGCGCCTCACGCACGACGAGGCGCTCACCATCTTCCACGAGTTCGGACACCTCCTCCACCACATCCTCTCCGAGGCGCCCTACGACTCCCTCGGCGGCACGCGCGTCGCGTGGGACTTCGTCGAACTCCCCTCCCAACTCCTCGAAAACTGGTGCTGGCAAAAGGACGCCCTCGACCGCTTCGCCCGCCACTACAAGACCGGCGAACCGCTCCCCGCCGACCTCCTCGAAAAACTCGTCCGCGCCTCCCGCTACCGCGCCGCCAGCGCCGCCATGCGCCAACTCTCCCTCGCCAAACTCGACCTCGAACTCCACCTCAATTACGCCCGTTGGAAAGACGCCGACCCCGACACCTTCTGGAACGAAACCCTGCGCGACTACCACATGCCCCTCTCCGCCCCCACCCCCACGATGGCGCGCCGCTTCACGCACATCTTCGGCGATCCAACCGGTTACGCCGCCGGCTACTACTCCTACAAATGGGCGGAGGTCTTGGAGGCGGACGTCTTCACGCGCTTCCTCACCGGCGGCATCCATAACACCGCGCTCGGCCGCGAACTCCGCGCCAAAATCTACGCCAAGGGCAACACCGCCCCGCCAGAGGAACTCTTCCGCGACTTCATGGGGCGCGAGCCCGACCCAAACGCCCTCCTCGCACGCGAAGGTCTGGCGTGAGCACCGCAAAACCCCCGCCGCCAACCCCGCCCTCTAATCGCTTGCCCCCTTTCCCCGTCTCCGGTGTCTTCCCGCACCGGAGACACACAAACATGAGCACCCACACCCACACCCACACCACCGCCACCGCGCCCGCCACCGGCACCACCGCCACCGCCCCATCCACCGCCCCATCCAGTTCCAGCACCGGCGTTCTCGCCGGTTCCCATGCCCCCGCTGCCATTGCCGCCGCCGGCACCGCCGCACCACGCCACGGTTCCAGTCGGGCTACCGGCGTTCACGCCGGCACCACCACCGCACCTCGCGCTCCCATCGCCGCCCTCGCCGCTGCTTTCGCCACCGCCCTTGCCGCCGCCCTTGCCGCCATCGCCCTCCTCCTCTCCACAATCTTCACGTTCCCCACCCTCACCGCCCAATTCGCCCCCTTCGCCCCCTTCGCCCCCACTGCCCGCGCCACTCCCCTCGCCCAAAGTTCTGTGCCGCCCATTCATGGGCGGTCGGACACCGACCCCGCCCCCGACCCCTCCCCAAACCCCTTCCTCCGCGAACTCGCCTCCCTCAACGCCAAGCGCGACGCCCTCTTTCGCGACGCCATGCGCTCCCAGAACGCCCGCGACAAAACCGCCCTCGAAGCCCTCAAAAACGCGCAATTTCAGCAGGAAACTACGAAATGGCAGAAAAAATTGTAAACGCAATTTCATCTGTTGAAAAATACCAATATCCGTTACGTAAACGCTTTCTTCAAGAGATTGTGGTTTCGCTGGAATATGTTCGAGGTATCGTGCAAGTGTATAAATTGCACGGACGCTATCATCAATGCTCTGGTCGAATGTGTCTAATTTCAATCTTTCCAAGGCACGATTTTTGAAAAATAGCCAATTCTTTTTTTGAATGCGTGGAGTGGTGATAAAGCGCATGGTGTATTGTGTTGTGGGAACGCAGTCCTATTGGGTTGGTAAATAAATCGCCTTGACTCGTTCAAGTTTGTTTTTCGAGTTTTTTATTGTTTTTGTTTCTCTTGTTTAAGGGTTTTTTCTCTGGACTGTGATGAGACGCATGACGGTGTGTTGATTGTAGAATGTTTTTTATGGGATTTCCTTTGATGTTGTTTGACCATCGTCGGCGGTGAATTTGTTTTCCTTGATTAGGTGGTAATAGCGCAGGAGTTTTGGTTTTTTGCGCTTGGATGTGAGTTCGCGGTAGATGACGGCATAGGGACTTATCCAATGGAGTTTGTCGGGGGAATGCAAGACCGGCATGCCTTCGAAGCCCTCGCCGGTTTCGTCCCATGTGATTGCCAAATCCCAATCTGTTCCCGCTTTCAGGCATTGTCCGTAAAGCGCGGCGAGCGTTTTCAAATAATCCTGCTCCTTGAAGAAATCAAAGTTTCCGCGCCGCGAAAACACCTCGGTCTCGATTTGTTTGATGATGCTCTCAACCGCTGAAGGTGCAGGGAAAAGATTTTCATCCAATGGAACTCCAAACCGCGCCGCGCCGGACTTTGCGAACGCGCGCCATTCGACCAATTCTTCACCTTCGATGGGGAGGAAAGAATCGGATGGAGAGATTTCCTTGTCTTCAGGAGAGTAGAAGTGGGTAAAGATATCAAGGAACGCATCTGGCGATGATGGCGGGAGCGCGGATGATTGAACTCTCTCAAGCAAATCGCGCAGTATATATGAGTTTCCTTTGGCTGCTTTATGTATCATGCCTATAGGGGGAAATACATAAGCATTATCTGGACTGGAAAGAATGGGGACATCGCTATATTTGTCGCGTTCGGATACGATCAAACTTCCGAATTTCCAGTCAGTCAATTGAACAAAAAGAAAAGAATACGCGAAGGCAATGCCGTTTAAGTAAATGACGTCATCAGGATATGTTGTAGGAGTGGCTGTGAATTTCTCATGCAGAGACAGGAGTAACCTTCTTGCTTCGTCAACAGGAAGATTGAAAGAATCTAAATCCAAAAGACGAAGTGCGTCTGATGTTAGTTTTTTGTCGCTTTTGCGGACTATCTTTGAACGAGATGTTGTTACAAAACGCATGTTCGCTGAAAAAGGTATATTAGTTTGGTGTGTAGATGCTTCGCAAATGGTCACGGAAATTCAGTATCTTTTGTTTGTCAATATCAGGTGTATTTTTGAAAAACCTAATTTTCTCTCTTCAAAACATAACTGTAAGGCGTGTTGTAAATCCAATCGTCCTTGTAAAGGATTCTGCCGGTGCGGTTGACCCACGTGAAATTGGGTTTGCCTCCGTGGAGATGCCAGCGGCTATTGTTGAACGCCTCGTAATCGCAGTAGAAATTCGCGCCATTCGGTTCCGCAGCATGAACATATTCTGGGAAGGGTTCGCTACCGGCAGTCGCGATTTGATAAGCCCAGTCGCTATGCAATGGCGTTGCGTATGAGTCCGGTTCGTCGGTTCCTGTGAGAATTTTCACGCCCCACATGCTACGTGGCAGAGTGGGGTCGGCGGGATTGGCGTCCATGCTCGGTGCGGGCGTCAGCGCGCCGGCGGCATTCCAATAAAACCCGTTTGGCAGTGCCGGTGGCGTGAAGGTTGGCGGCATGGAGGTCCATGCGAACAAAGAAGAGACGCCTACCAGCACAACGCCGTCGCAGCCGATGTCGCTGACAATGTATTTTTGCGGCGAAAGTTGCTCCGCGAGACCGAGCGTTGTCCAAGAACCATTTCGCCAGCGTGAGAAGTTGTTTGACACAACCCAAGCGTTTTTCTCCGAGAGGAGAAGTTTGGTGCACGGGATGGGAGAGTCGAGAACGCCGGGGAGATAGTTGAGCACCGGCAACGGTCCCAAATCTACCACGGCGTAGAACGGGCGCGCCGGACGTGCGGTGGGGTTCGTTCCAAAACCGGAATTGGTTCCGTTGAGCGGCGTAGTCGCGGTTCCACCGGCAGTGGAGGAATTTCCATTTGCCCGCGTAATGACGCGGTTTTCGTGCGCTTCCGTAGCGGCGGTAAGAACAGAAATGGCTGACTGATACTGCGCCAGAAGCGCAGCATAATTATCCGCCAAAAAAGAACCCCATGTCCAAATGTCGCCGGAATAACCGGTCAATCTCTGCACCCATTCGTCTGAAATCGTTGAATTGTCCGCACCCGTTGCCGGTGCGCCGATACCCAGATACAAGCGCCGTAGCCGCAGATAAAGTTCGAGGTTTGTGAGCGGTTGCCCCGTGTTCAAATCAAACAGGTGGCTTGCAAGCGTGTCGGAGTCATACCCAAACGGGTCGCTACGGAAGAAATTTTCTTCCCACGAGTCGGGAATGCCGTCGTCATCGCTGTCGTCGCCCTCGCCGGCAATGTAATAACCAAGATAAAAATCCCCGTAGAAATACGCCGGTTGCGGACATGATTCCGTGTCTGGGAACGAAATTAGTTCATCCGGTTCGGGGGGAATAAATTGAATTCCCCAATCCGCGAGCGCGCTTAACGGCACGTTTCCGTATGTGTAAGGACCGCCGAAGAACGCTCGGTAGAAGTAGTAAAGTTCGAGATTGGTGAAGACCGTTCCGTTGGAGAATTCGTTGCCGTCGGCGCGCGTCGCATCGCTTTTCAGAATGTCGTTTTCCCAGATGTCCGGGACGCCGTCGCCGTCGGAGTCGAGCAGGTTGGCGGTGTTTGCGAAGACGTAATTTACGCGGAAATTCCAGTCGTAGCAGTAGAGACCGCTCAACGTCAGCACGTCTTCCGGCGTGAGCGGGTTTTCCGGCGGTGTGAGGACGGATGTGGCGTTTTGCGTTCCTTGCGCCTCTCCTTCGCTTTCCTCCGTGGCGAGCAGAGAACCACCGGTGGAGAAGCGGAAATGCCCGAACAGGAGTAGCCCCAGAACGAGAAAGAGTAGCGCGAGCGAAAGGAGATTGCGTTGCCTGTGTGTGCGCCATCGGTGGCAACCGTTCACCGGCAACGCGTCCGCCCGAGGCGTTGTCGCGGGCGGCGAAGAAACGGGCGGCGCGGCATCAGGCGTGGACGGACTGTTCATGGCAAGTCGGCGGGGCGGATGGTTGCGGGGGGAGGACGGTGGCGCGGGTTGAACGGCGGCACGGTGGCGTGGGGAAATTCGGGAGCAAGGAAAATTTTAGGATTATCCGACGGTGGGGCGGGGAAGGGCGGATGCGGGGGCTTCGAGGGCGAGGAGTTTTTGTTTTGCGGCGAGACCGCCGGCGTAACCGGTGAGGTGTCCGTTCGCGCCGACGACGCGGTGGCAGGGAATGATGATGGAAATCGGATTGTGTCCGACCGCGCCGCCGACCGTCCTGCTCAACGCCACGCCATTTTTCAACCTGCCACTGCCACCGGCAGCATTACCGCCTGCACCGCCGGTGGCAGCGAGACCTTTCGCGATTGCGGCGTAGGTCGTCGTCGCCCCGTAGGGAATTTCGAGGAGGGCGCGCCAGACCGTTTCGCGGAACGGGGTCGCGCCGGCTGGGGCGAGGGGCAAATCGGCGGGATTCGGGTGTTCGCCGCGAAAATAGGCGCGTAGCCAGCGTTCGGTATCGGCGAAGATTTTTGTCACAGCGGGCGGCAGGGGGCGTCCAGCAGAACCGCCGCCGGAGGCACCGGAACTCGCGCTGCCGGTGGCGCGCAATTCTTCCGCGAGGGCACCGCCGAAGTGTTTTTGTCCTTCGAGCCAGAGACCAACGAGGTAACCGTCGGCGTCGGCGGCAAGTGTGAGCGCGCCGAGCGGCGACGGGCAACGGGTCGAATAGACCATGAGACGGAAAGCCCCGCTCACTCGTGGTGCAGGGCGGCGATTGGGTCGAGGGCGGCGGCGCGGCGGGCGGGCATGAAGCCAAAGATGATGCCGACGAGCGCGGAGAAAATGAACGCGACGATGTTGATGACGGGGTCGAAGGTGAACGCGACGCCGATGACGGGCGCGATTGCGAAGCAGATGGCGAAGGCGATGACGATGCCAATCAGACCGCCGGCGCACGAAAGCGTGGTGGCTTCGACGAGGAACTGCAGCAGCACCTCGCGGGCGCGCGCTCCAATCGCCATGCGGATGCCGATTTCGCGTGTCCGCTCCGTCACCGAAACGAGCATGATGTTCATGATGCCGATGCCGCCGACGAGCAGGGCGACACCGGCGACGGCGGCGAGCAAACTCGTCATCAGCCCGACGGACGCGCCCTGCGCCTCGGAGATTTGGCGCGAGTCGAAGACGGAGAAATTGTTGTCCTGACCGGGCGCGATGTTGCGCCGCTGGCGCATGAGCGAGGTCAGTTCGCTCACAAGGACACCGCTGTCCGCCTCGGAGGTGGCGGAGATGTTGATGTTGTCAATGTCCTGCTCGGCGGCGCGTCCGACGATTCGCGAGCGCACGGTGCGCAACGGGGTGACGATGGTGTCGTCCTGGTCGCGCATGCCCATTTGTCCGCGCGTGGCGAGGATGCCGATGATTTCGCACGGGACGCCGCCGACGATGATTTGTTCGCCGAGCGGTTCGGCACCGGTGCCGTCGAAGAGTTCGCGCCGGACTGTCTGCCCGATGACGCAAACGGCGGCGCCGCCGCGTTGCTCGGTCTCGGTGAAGAAGCGGCCGTTTTCGAGACGCCAGTTGTTGATGTCGAAGTAGTCGCGCGTGGTGCCGGTGACGGAGGTGGAGCGCGCGTTCTGGCGGAAGCGGGTCGTGAGCGCGGAACTGCGCACAGGGATGGCGACGGCGACGCCGGGAATCTGGTGGCTGATTGCCTCGACGTCCGCCTCGGTGAAATTGGGCACGCCGGCGACGCGCGGACCGAAGCCGACGCCCGGGCGCATGAACAGCAGGTTGGAGCCGAAGCGCGAGAACTGCTCCTTCACGGCGGCGGTGGTGCCCTGTCCGAGGGTCTGCATCGTGATGACGGCGGCGACGCCGATGATGATGCCGAGCATCGTGAGGATGGCGCGCGTGAGGTTGCGGCGGATTTCGCGCAACGCGATGAGGAAGGCGTTAAGGAAAATCATGGCGGAAATGCGTCAGAGTGGCCTGTTGTTGTGGTGGATTAGTGAACGCCTCCGAAGCGGCGGGCGCGGCGTTTGCGGCGGGTGCGTGCGAGGGCGGCGGAGCGGGTCGGGTTGCGGACTTTCGCGGCGCGCCCCGGGTCGTCGGACTGCTCGTCGGCGGTGACCGGTTCGTCGGAGAGAATCGGTGCCGGCGGCGGTTTCGCGGCGGCCTTGGGCGAGGCGGGCGGCAGCGCGTAGTCGAATTCGAGGAAGTCGTCGTCCGGCTCGTCCACGATTCCGAGTTCGTCCGCGAAATCCGTTTCGGGGTCGTAGGCCTTGGGTTGCGGACGCGCGTCGAGCGGTTCTTGCGATGGCGGCGGCTCCGGTGCGGGAGCGGGCGGCTGCGCCGGCACCGGTGCCTCGCCGTAGTCGAGTTCGAGGAAATTTTCGTCGTCGAGCGTTTCCGGTTCGAGTTCGGGAGCGAAATCGCGTTCGGGGTCGGGAATGTGCTCGATGGGCGGTTTGCGCGGGACTCCGTGCGGCGGTGGCAGGAGCAGTGTCTCCGGCGGCAGCGGCAACGGCGGGCGCGGCGGGACGGGCGTGAAGCCGAGCAACGCCGGCAACGGCTCGCGCTCGACCGGCGGCGGCGGGGACCAGAGCGGTTTTTCGAGCGGCGGGCGCGGCGGCGGCAGGCGGAAATCCTCCACCACCGGCGGCGGCGGCTCCGGCGTTGCCGGCGGCGGAAGCGGCTTGATGGTGACCGGTTTGAGCGCGGGGAAAACCTTTTCGACGACGTTTTTTTCTGTGCGCGTAAAGACCTCGACGAACGCGCGACTGCTACTCTTGGCGGCGTCCTTGAAGCCGAGCATCCGGCGGCGCATTGCCGGCGACACCGGCTCGTCGCTCGAAATCCGCCCGTCGGTGATGCGCACGATTCGCCGCGCGTAGGCGGCGACGTCCTCCTCGTGCGTCACGAGCAAAACGGTGATGCCGGTCTCACGGTTGAGGCGCGCGATGAGTTCCATGATTTCGCGCGAGGTGGCGGTGTCGAGGTTGCCGGTCGGCTCGTCGGCGAGCAGTGTGCGCGGGTGGGTGACGATTGCGCGGGCGATGGCGACGCGCTGCTGCTGACCGCCGGAGAGTTCGGCGGGCGTGTTGCGCAACTTGTCGCCCAAGCCGACTTGTTCGAGCGCGCGCAGGGCGTCGGCGTGCCGCTGCTCCTTGGTCAGACCGCGGTAGAGGAGGGGGATTTCGACGTTCTCGACGGTGCTCGTTCTCGCGAGCAAATTGAACCCTTGGAAGATGAAGCCGAGCGAGTGCCGCCGCAGCAGCGAGCGCTGGTCGGGTTCGAGTTTGTCCACGCGCACGCCTTGGTAGAGGTAGGCACCGCCGGTGGGCTGGTCGAGGCAGCCGAGGATGTTCATCAGCGTGGACTTGCCCGAGCCGCTGTGCCCCATGATGGCGACGAACTCGCCCTGGCGGATGGTCAGGTTGATTCCGTGCAGGGCGCGGAAGGCGGCGTCGCCGTGGCCGTATGTCTTGGTGATTTTGCGCAGTTCAATCAAAGGCGGGCGAGTGCCGGCGGCGGCGGTGCTGGCGCGCGGAGTTGATTGAACGGGAGAAATCTGCGGAGCGGGTTCCGTCGGCATGGCGCGGCAGTTTTGGAGGTTCCTCGAAAAACGCAAACACAAGATTTAGCACCGCGCGCGCTTTTTAACTTTGAGACACCGGCGGCGGCGCGTAAGAACCCGCCACCGCTCCGCCGAGAGGAGCCGAAGCCGCCATGCCAATCCCAAGAGCAAGCACGGAACAATCCGCCCCAGCGAGGGCGCTCTCACTCGTCAAAAACGTCGCGAGGGCGCGCGAGATTTTCACCGTCATCATCAAAAACGGCTTCCTCGAATTCCTCGAACAGGTCGAGGCACCCTCGTCGTTCCTCGCGAAAATAATCCCCATCCGCGTCGAGCGGCGGACGCGCTGGCAGCGCATCCGCGACATCTGCGAGCAACTCGGTCCGACGTTCGTCAAAATCGCGCAGGTCGCCGGCACGCGCGACGACCTGCTGCCGGCACCGCTCGTGGCGGAGTTCCGCGAGTTGCGCGACCGCGTGGCACCGCTGCCGTGGAAGGCCATGCGCCCCGTGCTCGAGGAGGAGTTGCGCGGCGGCGACGCCGGCGGGCTGCACGGGCACTTCTCCGAATTCGATGAGAAGCCCGTGGCGTGCGGCTCGCTCGGACAGGTTTACCGCGCGCGCCTCGCTGCCGACGGCGCGCCGGTGGCGGTCAAAATCCAACGCCCCGGCGTGCGCCGCGCCATGCGCGCCGACTTTGAAATCCTCGCGTGGCTCGCCGCCCGCGCCCACGAGCGCTTCCCCGAACTGCGCGCCTACAACCTGCCGGTGGTTGTCGCCGAGACCGCCGCCGGCGTGCTTCAGGAAATCGACTTCTCCATCGAGGCGCGCAACGCGGCGCACTTCAACGCCGAGAACCCGTTCCGCGACGTGTTCGCCCCGCGCGTTTACGAGCGTCTCTCCACGCATCGGCTGCTCGTGAGCGAGTGGGTCGAGGGACTGCCGCCGGGCGACCCGCGCATTCCCCGCGAGACCGCCGCCCGCCTCGCCGCCGCCGGCGCGCGCTCCGTCTTCCGCCAAATCTTCCTCGACGGCTTCTTCCACGCCGACCCGCACACCGGCAACCTGCTCGTCACCGCCGACGGACGCCTGTGCATGCTCGACTGGGGACTGGCCGGCTCGCTCACGCGGCGCATGCGCTACCTGCTCGCCGACCTCTTCTCCGCGCTCGCCAGCCAAGACGCCGAAAAGGTGCTGCAGGCGTTGCTTGCGCGCGGCGTGCGCCGGCGCGTGGACCGCTCGCGCTTGGAGACCGACATCGCGTTCGTGCTGCGCCGGCACAGCAACCTCGCCCGCGAGCCGGGTGAGTTCGGGCGCGCCATGCTCGAACTGCTGCGCGTCTTCGGGCAGCACGGAATCACGTTCGCCCGCGACTACACCCTGCTCGCCAAGGCCGTCCTCGCCATTGAGGACTCCGGCCGCCGGCTTGACCCGGGGTTCGACTTGCAGGCGCACGCGCGCCACTTCCTCGGCAAACTGCGCATGGAGCGGTGGAGTCCGCGCACGCTGCTGCGCCTCGGTTGGTGGGGGTTCGCCTCGAACGCCGCGCAACTGCGCGACATGCCCGGCAACGCCGGCCGCATCCTCGAAAAGTTGGAGGCGGGCGAACTCGGCCTGAACGTCGAGCACGTCGGCATGGGCGAGTTCCGCCACACAATCGAGGTGTCGGTCAACCGCCTCGTGCTCGCCGTCATCATCGCCGCCCTGCTCATCGGCTCGTCGTTGCTTGCGCGCGGCGAAGCCGACCTGTGGCGCTTCCCGCCCAGTCCGGGCGTCGTCGGCTACGTCCTCGCGTTCACTTTCACGCTCCTAATCATCTGGGACATCCTCTGGCACGGTCGCCACAAATAGCCGGTGCCGGTGCTGCCGGTGCTCTTCTTCCTCGCCTCGCGGTTATGCGTCGTCATCGCCGGCACCGTCGTCGCTGTCTCCGCCGTCACCGGTGCCGCCGCAACCGCCGCCGGCGTGTCCGCCGTGGCGGAATCGCGAGGCGTTCAGCCCGACTTCGCGCAGATAACGCAGCATCACCTTCTCGGTGATGCCGAGTTGGCGGGCGGCGGCGGCCTTGTTGCCGCGCGACGCCTTCAGCGCGTCGGTGAGCATTTCGAGTTTGAGCAGGCGCAGGGCGGCGGGAAGCGTCCCCGGTCGGGCGTCGCCGTCATCGCCGTCACCGTCCTCGGAGCCGTCCGCCTCGCCGCCGCCGCCGGTGCTGGTGCTGCCGGCGGTGGAGCGCGGTTTCACCGGCGCGGGCAGTTGGAGCGTCGGCGGCAGGTGCGAGCCGTGAATGGTGTCGCCGGTGGCGAGCAGCACGGCGCGTTCCATGACGTTTTCGAGTTCCCTGACGTTTCCCGGCCAGTGGTAGGTGGTGAGCATGTCAATCGCGGGCGTCGAGATGCGGTTGATGCGCTTTCGGTTCTGCCACGCGAAGCGTTCGAGGAACGTGTTTGCGAGTTGGAGCAGGTCGCAGGGACGCTCGCGCAGCGGCGGCACGTAAATCGGGAAGACGTTGATGCGGTAGTAGAGGTCGAGCCGGAAGCGCCCGTCCTCAATCATCGCCTCCAAGTCGCGGTTCGTGGCGGCGATGATGCGCACGTCCACCTTATGCGTCTCGGTGCCGCCGACGCGCTCGAACGTCCCCTCCTGCAACACGCGCAACAGTTTCGCCTGCGTGGAGAGCGAGAGTTCGCCGATTTCGTCGAGGAACAGCGTGCCGGTGTTCGCCAGTTCAAAACGCCCGCGCCGCAGCGCGAGCGCGCCGGTGAACGCGCCCTTCTCGTGCCCGAACAGTTCGCTTTCGATGAGGTTCTCGGACAGCGCGGCGCAGTTGACGCGCACGAACGGGCGGGCGTTGCGCGGACCGCCCTGCCAAATCGCTTCGGCGATGCGTTCCTTGCCGACACCCGTCTCGCCGCGAATGAGCACGGTTGTCTTCGACGACGCCACCTGCTCCACCAAAAAATAAACGGAGCGCATGGATTGGGAGCCGCCGGCGATTTCATCGAAATTGTCTATGCCCATGCCCCGAATTCAGCAGGAAACGTGCCACCGGCGGCGGCAGCGGTGCGCTAACGCGGCGTTTTGCGGCTCGCGCCGGCGGAGGACGGACGCACGCTCGCGCGCATGCGGGACATTCCGAAAGATTTGAACGGGCGGACGGGGCGCGGGGAGGCGCGGAACCGTCAGGTGGATGCAGTGCCGCCGGTGGCGGTGATAGACCTCGGCTCGAACACACTGAAAGTCACCGTCGCAACCATCGCCGGCGGGAGCGACCCAAGTGACATCGTCGTCAGCGGCGGCGGAAAATTTAAAATCCGGGTCATCTCGCGCGTCACCGAGGAGGTGCGAATCAGTCCGCTTGCCGGCGAACCGGAGGGCGCGGTCTCGCCAAGGGCAATGCGCGACGGTGCCGCCGCCGCGCGCCGTTTGCTCGACGCCGCCCTCGCTGCCGGCGCGACGCGCGAGCGTGTCCGAATCGTGGCGACAAGCATGGTGCGCGACGCCGCGAACGGCGCCGAGTTTTGCGCCGCCGTCGCCGCCGCCACCGGTGGTCTGCGCGTCGAGGTGCTCGACGGTCTGGCGGAGGCGCGGGGCGTCGCCGCCGCCGTCGCGACCGACCCCGCGTTCGCGCGCGAACCGCTGTTTCGCGTCGTTGACCTCGGCGGCGGTTCGCTCGAACACATCCTCGTCGAGCGCGGCGCGGTGCGCTTCGAGGGAAGCCGTCCGCTGGGCGCGGCGCGTTTGACGCGCCGTTTCGTGCCGGCACCGGCGGAGCCGATACCGCCCGCGCTGCTCGCCACCGTCGAGGACGCCGCGCTGTCGGGGCTCGCCGGTTTCGCGGAACCGGCGGACGCCGCCGTCCGCGCGTCGCCGGTGGCGGGTTGCGGCGGCGTGTTCTCGGTCGCGCGGGCGATTTTTGCCGCCCGCGAGGGCGTCGCGTTCCGGGACCGCTCGCCGGTGCTACCGGTGGCGGAGGTGCGCCGGCTGCGCGACGAGATGGCGGCGGTGCCGCTCGACGACCGCATCTGCCCCGCGCTTTCGGCGCAACGCGCGGACATCTTTCCCGTCGCGCTGACGGTGCTGCTTGCGTTCGCGCGCGTCTCCGGTGCCGCCGCGTTCCGCGAGACCGGTCGCAATCTCCGCATCGGCCTCATCGCGCAAATGCTGGCGCAGTCGCCGGCGCGCTGAACTCCGCCGCCGGTGCTGCGGTCGGCACCACCGCCGCCGCCGTCTTTTTCCTTTGTCCGCCGGCGAAACCGCGCAACCCTCGCACCATGCACTCCGCCACCGAACTCCCGCCGGAACCGCTTGTCTTCGCGCCTCTCGACCCCGCCGCCGCCCGCCCGCTTTCGCCCTTGCAGGAGGAAATCCTGCGCCTCAAGCGCGAGCGGCGCGCCGTCATCCTCGCGCACAATTACCAAGTGGACGAAATCCAGCAGGTGGCGGACTTCGTCGGGGACTCGCTTGGACTGTCCTACAAGGCCGCCGAAACGCAGGCGGACGTGGTGGTCTTCTGCGGCGTGCACTTCATGGCGGAGACGGCGAAAATCGTGAACCCGTCGCGACCGGTGCTGCTACCCGACCTCGCGGCGGGCTGCTCGCTCTCGGAGTCGTGCCCCGCCGCCGAACTCGCCGAATACAAGCGCGCCAATCCGGGCGTCTATGTCGTCGCCTACATCAATTGCAGCGCCGAGGTGAAGGCGCTCAGCGACGTGATTTGCACCAGCGGCAACGCCGTGAAAATCGTCGGCAACGTCCCCGCCGACCGCGAAATCCTCTTCGTTCCCGACCAGAACCTCGGTCAGTGGGTCGCCAAGCAGACGGGGCGCGCGATGCATCTCTGGCCCGGCAGTTGCTACGCGCATGTGCTCTACTCGGTGCGCGTGTTGGAGACCGTGAAGGCGCGCTTTCCCGGCGCGCCGCTCGTCGCCCATCCCGAATGCGTCGAGGCGGTCCGCGACATGGCGGACATGGTGTGCAGCACCGAGAAAATGGTCGCCTACTGCGCCGAGTCGCCGGCGGACACGTTCATCATCGCGACCGAGACCGGCATGCTCAACCGGCTGCGCCGCGAGGTCGCCGGCAAGCGGTTCGTCGCCGCGCCCACCGAGCACTGTGGCTGCAACGACTGCCGGTTCATGAAGATGAACACGCTCGAAAAACTGCGCGACTGCCTCGCCGCCGGCACCCCCGAAGTGAGCGTTCCCGAAGCCACGCTCGAAGCCGCCCGCGCCCCAATCCTGCGCATGCTCGAATGGAGCCGGTGAGCACCGGCGGCGTTCACTGCCGGCGCGAGGGAGCGGGCACCGGCGCGGGCGACGGCGCCGGCGACAGCGAAAAGTTTCCCAGCGGGATGGTGACGCGCGGGCGCGTGATGGCACCGCCGGTGCCGGCGCGCATGCCGTGCAACTCCCAGTCGCGCTTCACCCAGTTGTAGATGATGCTGCCGCCGGGCGTGACGCGGTTCCCGTCGCGGCTCACGACGCGCGGGTCGCCCGAAAGCCGGAACCGGTGCGCGAGCGGCTCAATCTCGAACTCCTGCCCGACCGCCTCACTGCCCTGAACGGACAGCCGGACGTTGCCGCGCCCGACGATGCGCGAGACGGCGACCGGCGCGGACGCGCGCGTATTTCCTGCGGCACCGGTGGCGGCGGACGAGGAGGTGCCGCCGGTGGTGCCGGCGCGTCCCGCCGGATTGGGCGGCGGCGGCACCGGCGGCGCGGTGATGATGACGCCCTCGACGTTGTCGCAGCGTCCGTTGATTTCGAGGTCGGTGCTGGTGACGATGACGTTGTCGCGCAGGAAGAACCGTGAGCGTCGGTCGCCCCGGACGATTTCGAGCAGGTCGCTGTCAATGTGGATGGGCACGCGGCGCGGGCGCGCGTCCCGCTTCGCCGCCGCCGGTTTTTTGGCGGATGCTTTGCCGCCGCCGGTGCCGCCGCCGGTGGTGGTGATTGCGCCGATGCCCGGCGCGTTCGCACCGCCGGCGAGGATGTCCTCTTCGGCGTAAACGGTGATGCGCGGACGCTTGCCCGGCGTGCTTTCGTGCGGGCGCAGGACGAGCCACTGCGGTTCGTCGCCGTCGAGCGCGCCGTCGTTCGGTCCGGCGGCGGTCTCGGTGAGGGCGACGCGCGGGTGCAGGACGAGTTCGCCGCCCTCGGCGGCGTAGGTGTCGGCGGCGAGGCGGACACTGCCGGTGGCGGTCATGCGCAGGATGCGCCGCGCCGCCGCCGCGCCGGCGGATGGCTTCGGTGGAGCACCGGCGGTCGTGTTTGCCGACGGCACCGGCGGTGCCGGCGGTGCGTCGCCGGTATCGGCGAGAACGGTGAGTTTGTCGCAGTGCCCGCGCACGCCGCCGGAGAAGAAAACCTTGTCCTCGAAGTCGAACTCGGCGTGGCGCCGTGCGCGGTCCTCGCGCATGCGGATGCGTCCGCAGGTGACGCGCGTCGGCGCGGTGCGCGGGTCGGCGAATTCGGGGTCGGTGCCGGTGGTGCCGGTGGCGGCGCGTGCGCGCGCTTCGGCGGCGGTGCGCGGCGGGGCGGGGCGGACGAGCGGGGGCAGGAGGACTTCGGCGCGCTGGCGGGTCGCCGCGTTTGCGGGGGAGGATTCGACGAGCGCGGAGATTTTTTCGCCCCCTCGCTCGCCGGCGGCGTTGAGGGTGATGCGCGCGCCGCTCAAACGCGCGCCGTCTCGTACGAGGACGGGGTTGCCGGTGAGCGCGATGACCTGCGTGCGCGGGTTGATGTCGGCGCGCTCGCACGTGAGCGTGCCGCCGGCGTGGGTGGCGCGGACGTTTCCGATGGCGCGCAGGGCGAGGAGGCGTTCCTGCGCGCCGGCGGTGGCGAGTTGGGCGCGCAGGGCGGAGGCGAGGCGGGCACTATCGGCGGCGCGGGCGTCGAGCGCGGCTTCGACTGTGACGTAGTCGGACGTCATGCGGAAGTCGGCGGCGTCGTCGCGCGTGCGGGCGTTGCCGCGCACTTGGGCGATGGTGGCGGTGCGCGAGGCGGCTTCGACGAGGAGGTAGTCGCCGCGCACTTCGGCGCGCGGGCGGGTGTTCTTGCCGGGACCGACGTTCTCGTCGCCGGCGAAGGAGGGCATTTCGAGGACGACGTCGCCGGCGGTCGGGTCCGCGGGCGCGGAGGAGTCGCCGCCGCCGGTGGTGTTCGCGGGAGCGCGGAAGACCTCGATTTTGCGGCTGGGGCTGGCGGAGTGGCAGACGATGATTCCGCCGGAGACGACCAGACCGCTGCGGGCGTCCTCGGCGCGGGCGTCGCCGGCGGTGCGGAATGTTTCCGTGGCGCGGGTGTAGGTGGTGCGGGCACCGGTGACGCTGTAGCCCTGCGCGAGAATCTGGACGTTGCCTTCGGCGTCGAGCGAGTCGAGGACGCCGCGCCCGCGCGCAAGTCCGCCGGTGGTGCCGGCGGCTTGTGCAGTGTCGGTGGTTCCGGCGGCGGCGGTGCCGGTGATGTCGGAGACGCCGCGCGCGCGGACGATTAGGGTGTCGCCGAAGAAATACACCTCGCCGTCGCCGGTGGTGTCGGCGGCAGGGGCGGCGGTGGTGGCGGTTTTTGACGCGCCGGTTTTTTTCGCCGCCGGCAGCGGACGGGCGATTAGGGCGCGCACGCCGCCGGTGAACACGAACAGGTGCGGGCGCGCGGCGGTGGGTTGCTTTTGCCAAATCACTTCCAAGCGCTTGCTGGAAATGTCCACGCGCGGGTTGCGCGCCGTGGGGTAGAAGGTGGCCTTGACGTCGTTTTCGAGCGTGACCGCATTGTCGTCCTTGCGCTCTTCCCAGCGCCAGCCGGCGGCCTCGACGCGGAACTCGGCGGGCATGTCGAGTTTGACGCGCTCCGGCGAGGCGGCGGAGCGGGCGGCGACGTCGTAGCGGCACCACGGGGTGGTGACGGTGACGGTGCGGACGGGCGTCTTGGATTTTGAGCCGCGCTCGAAGAGGAACATCTCGACGCCGTCGAGCCGCCACAGCGCGCTTTTTTCGAGTTTGCGGGCGGCGTCATTTTCGGGGGTGGCGCGGCGCGCGTGGAGTTCGGAGACGAGGTCGCCGCCGCGTTTGTCAAAGCCGGCGAACATCGCGCCTTCGATGACGCCGATGGTTCCGGGGGATTCCTTGGCGGCGGTGGCGGCACCGGTGACGCCGGCAACAACGGCGAGCGCGAGCGCGAGGGCGAGGGCGGCGGCGGCGCGCGGGGCGTGGGCGGCGCGCGTCATTGCCGAGGTTCCTTTCGTCCGGTTTCGGCGCGGACGGTGATGGTGATGCCGCCGCGCGCGGCGAAGGCACCGGTGACTTCGAGCCAGACGGGTTCGAGGGCGGCGGCGAGGTCGTCGAGGATGACGTTCACGAGGTGCTCCTGAAAGCAGCCCTCGTTGCGGAACGTCCACAGGTAGAGTTTGAGCGACTTGCTTTCGACGATGCGCGGTCCGGGGATGTAGCGGATGGTGATGGTTCCGAAATCGGGCTGGCCGGTGGCGGGGCACATGCTGGTGAACTCGCTCGTGGAAAGTTCGACGACGTAGGGGCGGCCCGGATTGCGGTTGGGGAAGGTTTCGAGGCGGCGCGTCGGCGCGCTGCCGGCGCGTCCGAGTTGGGTGAGCGCCGCGAGGTCCTCCGGCTGGGTGGCGTTCGAGTGCGTCATGGCGGCGAGGGAAACGCGCGGCACCGGTGCTGGCAAAAACAGAATGGGCAGGGCGGGGAAGGAGCGGCGCGTCAGGAGGCCGCCACCGGCACTGCCGCCGGCTCCGTCGCCACCGCCGCCGGTGCTGTCTTGTGGCGGGTGAAGCGCGAGAACCAGAGGTAAACGACGGGGGTGGTGAAAAGGGTGAGCGCCTGACTCAAAACGAGGCCGCCGACGATGGCGTAGCCGAGGGGCTGGCGGAGTTCGGAGCCGTCGCCGTGTCCGAGCGCAAGGGGCACGCCGCCGAGCATTGCCGCGAGGGTGGTCATCAGAATCGGGCGGAAGCGTTTGCGGCACGCTTCGTAGATGGCGTCGTAGGGCGTGGCGCCGGCGTGGCGTTCGGCGTCTATGGCGAAGTCAATCATCATGATGGCGTTCTTCTTGACGATGCCGATGAGGAGCAGGATGCCGATGATGGCGATGACGCCGACGTCCTGCCCGACGAGCCAGAGGGTGAGCAGGGCGCCGAGGCCGGCGGAGGGAAGGGTCGAGAGGATGGTGAGCGGGTGGATGAAACTTTCGTAGAGCATGCCGAGGATGATGTAGATGACGACGATGGCGGCGGCGATGAGCAGGGGCATGCTTTTGAGCGACTCCTGAAACGCCTGCGCGGTGCCTTGGAACTCGGCGGTGATGGTGTCGGGCATGCCGAGGAGGGCGACTTCGCGCTCGATGGCGGTAACGGCGTCACCAAGCGCGACGCCGGCGACGAGGTTGAAGGAGATGGTGACGGCGGGGAACTGTTTGTAGTGGTTGATGACGAGGGGCTTGGGCTGGCGGGTGTCGAGGGTGACGAGCGCGGAGAGCGGGACTTGTCCGCCGGTGAGCGGGGAGCGGAGGAAGATTTTGTCAAAGGTGTCCGCGTTGCGTTGCAGCGAGGGCGGCACTTCCAAAATCACCTTGTATTGGCTGACCTGCGTGTAGAACTGCGTGATTTGGCGCTGGCCGAAGGCGTTGTAGAGCGCGGCGTCTATGGCCTGCGTGGTGATGCCGAAGCGCGAGGCGGCCTGCCGGTTGATGACGACGCTGACCGCCGGCGCGGCGGCCTCTTGGTCGGAGGCGACGTCGAGAACGAGGGTATCCATCTTCTTGAGCCGTTCGATGACGCGCGGCGCCCAGCGGTTGAGTTCCTCCAAGTCCGCGCTGCCGAGGGTGTATTGGAACTGCGTCTTGGTCATGCGACCGCCGACGTTCACGTCCTGCTTCGCCTGCGTCATCACGGTGACGCCGGGGATGCCGGCGGTCTTCCGTTTGATGTTGTCCATGATTTTCCAGACGCTGGGTCGCTCCTCGCGCGGGGTGGTGCACACGAAGAAGCGGCCGGAGTTCTTGACGGCGTTGAGGCCGCCGCCGATGCGGACTTGAAACGCTTGAACGCCCGGCTCGTCGCGGACGACGTCGGCGACGCGCTCGACGATTTTGTGCATCGCCTCGAACGAGATGTCGGGCGAGGCGTCCACGATGACGTTGAAGAAGCCGACGTCCTGCTGCGGGAAGAAGCCCTTGGGCATTTTGACGAAGCAGAAGACGGTGAGCGCGATGGTGGCGAAGAGCGACGCGAGCGTGAGGCGACGCCAGCGCAGGACGACGCGCAGGATGGCGGCGTAGAAGTTTTCGAGCCACGCGAAGAACCCTTCAAGCAGGTCGTAGAGCGCCCAGTGCAACGGCCGGCGGACTCGCGCGGCGGGAGCACCGGCAGCGGCGGCGGCTGCGGCGGCGGGCGCGGCATCGGCATCGGCGGCATCGGCGTCACCGGCACCGGCGGTGCCCTTCCCGTTGGCGCGGTGGTGGCGCAGGAAGCGCGAGCACATCATCGGCACGAACGTCAGCGAGACGAAGCCGGAGATGAGCACCGTGACCGTCACCGTCACCGCGAACTCGCGGAAGAGCCGCCCGACGATTCCGCCCATGAGCAGCACCGGTATGAAGACGGCGACGAGCGACGCGCTGATGGACAGAATCGTGAACCCGATTTCGCCCGCCCCGCGCAGCGCCGCCTCGAACGGCTTCATCCCCTCCTCGATGTGCCGGTAGATGTTTTCGAGCATCACGATGGCGTCGTCTATGACGAACCCGACCGAGATGGTGAGCGCCATCAGCGAGATGTTGTTGAGCGAGAAACCGAGCAGATACATCACCGCGAACGTCGCCACGATTGAGATGGGCACGACGGCGCTGGAGATGAGCGTCGCGCGCACGTTGCGCAGGAACAGGAACACCACGAGCGTCACCAGCAGCATCGTGAGCACGAGGTGCGTCTCCACCTCCTCGACCGAGGTCTTGATGGAGCGCGAGTTGTCCATGATGTCTATGTCCACCGACGGTGGCATCTTCGCCTGCAACGCCGGCAGCATCGCCCGCACCTGCGCGATGTTTTCGAGGACGTTCGCACCCACCTGTTTGCGGATGGAAATGCACACGCCGCGCTTCGCGCCCGCGCCGCCGCTCTGGCGCACGATGACGCTGTTGCTGACCAACGCCGCCGTGTAGTAGTCCTCCGGTCCGGCGACCGCGCGCCCCACGTCGCGCACCCGCACCGGCGCCCCGCCACGGTAGGCGAGGATGATGTCGTTGTAGGGCGCGGGGTCGAAAAGTTGGTCGTTCGCGTAGATGGAGAAACTCTGCCGCGCGCCCTCGATTGTGCCCTTGGGCGAGTTGACCGTCGCCTCCGCAAGCACCCCCCGCACATCGTCCATGCTCAACCCCAGCGCGGCGAGTTTCGCCGGGTCCGCCTGCACACGAATCGCCGGCCGGTGCTGCCCCATGATGTCCACCTGCGCCACGCCTTTGAGTTGGGAGACGCTCTGCGCGATGATGTTCTCCGCGTAGTCGCTCACCTGCGTCAACGGCAGCACCTCGCTCGACATCAGGATGAACATGAACGGCGAGTCGGCGGGGTTGACCTTGCGGAACGTCGGCGGCGAAGGCAGGTCCGCCGGCAACTGCCGCTGCGCGAGCGAAATGGCGGACTGCACCTCCTGCGCCGCCGCATCAATGTCCGCGTCGAGGTCGAACTGCAGCGTGATGCTCGTGCGCCCCATGCTGCTCTGGCTCGTCATCTGCGCCACGCCCGGAATGAGACCGAGTTTGTTTTCGAGCGGCGTCGCCACCGACGACGCCATCGTCTCCGGCGACCCGCCCGGCAGCGACGCGCTCACCTGAATCGTCGGGAACTCGACCTGCGGCAGCGGCGCCACCTGCAACTGCGGGAACGCCACCAATCCGACGAGGAAAATGCCGATGGTCAGCAGCGCGGTCGCGACCGGCCGCTTGATGAACGGCGTCGAGAGGGACAGGAGTTTTGAGGGGTCCATTGCGGGGAAATGCGGAATTGGCGGGAAGCGGCGGCGGCTCGTGCCGACGGCGCCGCGAAACGCCGCGCTTGGAGACACCCGCCGCCGGCGGGGGTTGCGTGGCGAACATTTGGGTTGCGCGGCGCGGCGCATGGCGCGAAAAACTCCGCCGTCGCCCGCTCCGCCGGCACTGTTCCGCAACTCCCGACCGCTCCCCATGCTCGAACTCCGCTGCGTTCTTCCCGCCGAAATGGCGCAACCTCTGGAAGACCATTTCTGCGAACTCACGCGCTCCCCGTGGATGCTCTACAACGAGCCGCAGCCCGCCGGCGCGCCCGTCTCGCTCTCCGGCTTCTTCGACAGCGCCACCGAGGCCGCCGACGCTTGGGCGGACCTGCGCCGCGTTTTTCCCGCACTGCCGGCGACGCCGGAATTCGTCCCGCTCGCCGACCGCGACTGGAAGGAGCAATACAAGGCGAACCTCCACCCGTGGAGTTACGGGCGGTTGCACTGGGTGCCCGAATGGCGGCGCGACTCCTATGACGCGCCCGACGGCGCCGCCGTGGTCTATTTCGACGCCGGCCTCGCCTTCGGCACCGGCGACCACCCGACGACGCGCCTGTGCGCGATGCGCCTCCTCGACGCGCTCGCGGCGGCGGCGTCAACGTCACCGGCAGCGTCGGCAACATCTCCGGCAACGCCACCGGCGGCGGCGCTGCGCGTCACCGACGCCGGCTGCGGCTCCGGCATCCTCGCCCTCTCCGCCGCGAAACTCGGCGTCGGGCACGTGTTCGGCTTCGACCGCGACCCCGAAGCCGTCCGCGTCAGCGTCGAAAACCGCGCCGCCAACGGCATCGCCGACGCCGGTGCCGTCTTCGTCCTCGCGGGGCTGGAGGACGGGCTGCGCGCCGCCGGTGCCGCCGACATCGTCCTCGCCAACATCATCAGCGACGTGCTGTGCATCTACGCCGACAACCTGCTCGCCGCCGTCGCCCCGGGCGGCGTGCTCGCGTTGAGCGGCATCCTCGCGCGCGAGCAGGACGCCGTCCGCCAGCACTTCGAGACCCGCGCCGCCGCCGCTTGGGGCATCACCGGCGGCACCGTCAAAACCGACGGGCGCGTGCTCGGCGACTGGTGCGACGTCGCGCTCTTCCGCCCCGAAAACTGAACACGCCGCCGCCGCCGGCATCGTCGTCACCGGCACCGCCGCCGCCCCTTTCCGATGAGCACCTCCGCCACCCCCGAAATCGCCGTCCTGTGCGGCGCCATCTCGCCCGAACGCGAGGTCTCGCTGCGCAGCGGCGCCGCCGTCGCCGCCGCGCTCGAACGCGTCTTCCCGCGCCGCGTCACGCTCTTCACGCTCGAAAAAAACGCGCTGCCGGCGGTGCTCGACCCGCGCCGCCACGCCGTCCTGCCCGTCATTCACGGCGACTACGGCGAGGACGGCGCGTTGCAGCGCGAACTCGACGCCGCCGGCTTCGCCTACGCCGGTTGCGACGCCGCCTCGTGCGCCGTGTGCATTGACAAGGACGCCGCCAAACGCCGCTTCGCCGCCGCCGGCGCGCTCGTCCCGCGCTCGGCGCGCTTCACCGCCGGTGCCGCGCCCGATGCCGCCGCGCTCGTCGCCGAACTCGGTTCCGACGACCTCGTGCTCAAGCCCGCCGACAAGGGCAGCAGCGTCGGGCTGCACTTCGCCGCCGGTGCCGCGCAAATCGCCGCCGCCCTCGAAGCCATCACCGGCAGTGCCTCCGACGCCGCCGGCGCGTGGCTTGCCGAACCGCGCGTCACCGGTCGCGAAATGACCATCGGCATCCTCGACGGACGCGCCCTCGGCATCGTCGAAATCCGCCCCAAGAGCGGCCGCTACGACTACGCCACCAAATACGGCGTCAACGCCTCCGAATACATTTTCCCCGCGCCGCTCGACCCCGACCCCGCCGTTGACGCCGCACTGCGCCGGCGCGTCGAACGCGACGCCGAACGCGCCTTCGCCGCCTGCGGCTGTCGCGACTTCGCCCGCGCCGACTTCATTCTCACCACCGGCGGCGGCACCGGCAGTGGCTCCGGTGCTGAAGCCACCGCCGGCACCGTTCCGGTCTTCCTCGAAATCAACACCCATCCGGGGATGACGGACACGAGTTTGCTGCCCAAGAGCGCGAGTTGCGCCGGACTCGGCTTCGACGCCCTGTGCGCCCGCATGGTCGCCCCCGCGCTGGCGCGTTTCACCGCCGGCGGCGGTTAGAACGTCGGGACGGCGTCGAGCAGTTCGCGCGTGCAGACGTGGCGCGGGGCGGCGAAGACGGCGGCGGTTTCGCCCTGCTCGACGATTTCGCCGGCGCGCATGACGAGGACGCGGCGACTGACCTGCTCAACGACGGCGAGGTCGTGCGAAATGAGCAACCACGCGAAGCCGGTCTCGCGCTGGAGGTCGCGCAGCAACGCCATGACCTGCGCCTGAACGGAGACGTCGAGCGCGGACACCGGTTCGTCGCAAACAAGCAGGTCGGGGTTGACCGCGAGGGCGCGCGCGATGCCGACGCGCTGGCGCTGTCCGCCGGAGAGTTCGTGCGGGTGCCTGCGGGCGAGGGCGGGGTCGAGGCCGACGCGCTCAAGGAGCGCGGCGATGCGGCGGCGGCGTCCGGCGGCGTCGAGTTCGCGGGCGTGGATTTCGAGCGGTTCGGAGAGCGCGCCGCCGATGGTCTGGCGCGGGTTGAGCGAGTGCCACGGGTCTTGGAAGACCATTTGCGCGCGGCGGCGCAGGGGCAGCAGGGCGCGGCGGGGCAGGGCGGAGATTTCGGTGCCGTCGAAGAAAATCCGCCCCGCCGAGACGGGCGCGAGGCGCAGGATGGCGCGCCCGACGGTGGTCTTGCCGCTGCCGGACTCGCCGACGAGCGCGACGGTCTCGCCGCGCGCGATTTCAAAGGAGACGCCGCGGACGACGGTCACTGCCGGCGGGCGCGACCACGGCAGCGCGGCGCGTCCCGGGTAGGTGACGCCGAGGTCTTCGACTCGCAGCAGCGGGGCGTTCATGGCGCCGGAGGAGCGGTGCCACCGGTGGCGGCTGCGGCGGCACCGGTGGCGTGGAGTTCGGCGAAGGCGCGGATTTTGGAGACGAGGTTGGACAGCCCGTTGCGCCGGTTCGGAGTGAGATGCTGCGTGATGCCCGCCTCGGCGAGGAAGTCGCGTCCGTTGTCGAGCACCTCCGCCGGCGTCGCGCCGCTGTAATACTCGCACACGAGCATCGCGATGCCCTTGGTGATGACGGCGTCGGAGTCGGAGTCGAACTGGCACAGACCGTCCTTGAAACTTGGGACGACCCAGAGGTTTGCGACGCAGCCCTCGATTCGGAAGACCGGTTCGTGGAATTCTTCGGGCAGTCCGGGGGCGGCGGAGGCGCGGTCAATGATGTATTGGAAGCGTTCGTGCGGGTCCTCGAACGGGGACAACTCGTCGAACAATGCCTGACGTTTTTCTGCGAGGGTCATTTTGCGGTTTGGTCGAATTCTGCGGCTTTTCCTGTTTCGTCTTTTTTTTCGTTTTTTCCGTCTGTGTTGGCAAGTTTTGAGACCGCCCATGCGGCGTGCTCGGCGAGCAGTTCGTCGCCGGCGGCGGCGGCGCGTTCGCGCAACGCTTCGAGTGCGGCGAGGTTCGCTGCGCACTCGTCACCACCGGTGTTTCCGAGGACGACGCAGCAGTTGCGCAGCCACCGGCGCAGTCCGAGGCGCTTCAGCGGCGAGCCGGCGAAGCGCGCGGCGTAGTCGGCGTCCGTCCACGCGAAAGAGTCGCGCAAGCGTTGCGGAAACGCCTCCAAGCGCGGGCGCAGTTCATCACCACACTGACCACTGGCCACCGGCCACTGACCACTCCCGAACGGGCACGCTTCCGCGCAGGTGTCGCAGCCGAACAGCCGGTCGCCCATCGCGGCGCGGAACTCCGGCGGGATGGCGCCGTCGTGCTCGACGGTGAGGTAGGCGAGGCACCGGCGGGCGTCCATGTGGTAGGCGCCGTCGAGCGCGCCGGTGGGACAGGCGCCGGCGCAGCGGCGGCACGCGCCGCAGCGGTTGGTTTCGGGGGCGTCGGGCGGGATTTCAAGCGTCGTGAAAATCGCGCCCAGCAACAGCCACGGGCCGTGCCGGCGGTTGGTGACGAGGGTGTTTTTGCCCTGCCAGCCGAGGCCGGCGCGCTCGGCGAGCGGCTTCTCCATGACCGGCGCGGTGTCCACGCAGGGACGTTGCTCGCCGCCCCACTCGCGCATGCGGGCGCAGAGTTTTTTGAGCCGTTTGAGCAGGAAGTTGTGGTAGTCGGCGCCGAGCGCGTAGCGCGCGACGCGGTAAGGCAGCACCGGCGGCGGCTGATGGTAGTTGAAGCCGAGGACGACGACGCTGCGCGCGCCGGGGAGGAAATTTTCCGGCGCGAGGCGCCGGTCGTTGTTGCGCGCGAGCCACTCCATCGAGGCGTTCCGCCCTTCGGCGAGCCAGCGCAGGAAGTAATCGCCGCGCGGGGGCGCGGCGATTGAGGCGGTGCCGGCGGCGCAAAATCCGAGTTCGCCGGCGGTGCCGAGAAGGCGGGCTTTCAGGTCGTCGCTCACGCCTTGAAGCCGGCGCGCGGGACGCCGCCCTTGACGAGCGCGTTCGCCTCGTCGTCGCCGGTGAACGTGCCGCTCTTGGCGTCCCACGTGAGGGTGCGTTTGAGGCGGGAGGCGATGACGCCCAGCAGGATGACTTCGGCGAAGGGACCGGACTTGTCGAAGGACGACGAGAGTTCCTCGCCCTTGAGGATGCCGTTGACCCAGTTGGCGTAGTGGCCGCCGCGGACGCGCTCGTATTTTTTCGGCGGGTTTTTCGGGCGTTCCTCGCCTTCCTTGAGCAACGGTTTGAACTCGTTGCCCCAGCCGGAGACGGAGAGGGCGATTTTGTCGCCGTAGAGGACGCTGCCGTTGCCGGGGAGCCCCTGACCGTTGGGCGATTGCGGGCGGTTGTTGCTGCCGCGTCCGTCATACCACGTGAATTTCACGGGGTTCTTGCTGCGCTCGGTGGCGGGGAAGTGGAACGTGATGTTGCTGGTGAGCGGGTAGGCGATGTCGCTGGCACCGGTGATGTTGGAGACCTCGATTTTGGTCGGGGCGGTCAGACCGAGCGCGTAATAGGCGTCATACATGAGGTGGATTGCCATGTCGCCGAGCGCGCCGCATCCGAAGGCGTAGTAGCCGCGCCACGCGAAGGCGTGCAGACCGTCGCGGTAATCGAGGAATTTCGCCGGTCCGAGCCAGAGGTCCCAGCCGTCGTCGCCGAGTTTTTCCGGCACCGGCTTGACGGGGCGGTAGTCCTTCATGCCCTGCGGCCAGATGGGGCGGTCGCTCCAAGCGGCGACTTCCTTGACGTTGCCGAGCAGCCCCGCCTCGAACCATTCGCGGGCGAGGCGCGTGTGCGCCGAGGAACTGCCTTGGTTGCCCATCTGGGTGACGACCTTGTTCGCGGCGGCCTTGGCGGAAAGGCGGCGCACCTGCGAAATCGTGTGGCAGAGCGGCTTCTGCACATAGACGTGCTTGCCGAGTTCGACCGCGCTGTAGGCGGCGGTGAAGTGCGTGTGGTCGGGCGTCGAGACCGAAACGGCGTCAATGTCCTTGCCGAGTTTTTCGAGCAACTCGCGGTAGTCGCGGAAGCCGCGCACCTTGGGGAAGCGCGGGGTGTATTTGCGGAGCGCGCCGTCGAGACGTTCCTTGTCCACGTCGCACAGGCCGACGAGTTGGACGCCCTTCTGACCGGAAATGCCGCCGGTGTCGGCGCCGCCCATGCCCCCGACGCCGATGGCGGCGTAGTTGAGGCGGTTCGAGGGGGCGTTTTGCCCGCGCAGGAATCCGCTCGGCAGGAGGAGCAGACCGCCGGCGAGGGCGGAGGTTTTAAGGAAGTCGCGGCGCGACGAGGATGGTTTCTTCATGACGGGAAAGAGTTGTTGAAAGGATGGCGGAGACAACCGCCACCGGCAGTGGTTCCGGCGGCGGGACAGTGGGTAGTGGTCAGTGGTCACCCCTGTATCTTCACTGGCCACTGACCACTGGCCACTGGCCACTCGCCCCGCAGGGGCGGCGCGTCACATTGCGTCGCGCAGGAGTTGCACGCTTTTGGGCACGCCCTCGTCGGCGGGGGCTTTGCCCTCGAATTCGATGCCGATGTAGCCGCAGTAGTCGGCGGCGCGCAGTTGGCGCACGATTCGCTTGTAGTCGAGGTCGAGCGAATACCACTCGCCGCCGCCGAAGTAGGTCTTTGCCTGCACGTAGCACGCCTTGGGGAAGACCTTGGCGAGTTTGTCGTAGGGGTCTTCGAGGAAGTTGCCGGTGTCGGGTAGCAGTTTGAGCCACGGGCTGTTGACGGCGTCGTGGATGCGCAACATGCCCTCCGGCGTGCCGGACAAGCCCCAGTGGTTTTCGAGCGCGAGGATGACGCCCAGTTCGGCGGCGCGCGCGAGGCACTGCCGGATGCCGTCAATCGCCTGCGCGAAGCCGTCCTCGTCGGTGACCCCCGCCGGCAGCGGCTCGATGCCGCGGTTCTTCATGAGTTCGTCGAACGATTTGATTGTGCCCCAGCGGCCGGCGTTGATGCGCATCGAGGGGATGCCGAGGCGGGCGGCGATTTCGAGGCAGTGCAGCGTGTGCGCGATTTGCTTTTTGCGCCGCTCGGCGTCCTGCGAGACGAAGTTCTGGTGCATCGAGAGGCAGATGAGGTCAACGCCGTTGAGGAAGGCGTGCCGCTTGATGCGTTGCAGGTAGTCGTTCTGCTCGTTTTCCAACTGCCGGTGGAGCACGTCAACGCCCTCGACGCCCAGCGCCGCCGCCTTGTCAATCACGCCCTCGATGGGGAATTTGCGCGGCGTGAAGTGCCAGTAGGAATAGGTGGCGATGCCGAGTTTGAAGCGGCGCGGCGGGGCACCGGCGGCGGGCTTCTGGGACGGCGCGGACGCGCTGGCGCGGGCGGTGCCGGCGAACGGGGCGGCGGCGGCGGTGATTGCGGCACCGGCGACGCTTCCGGCGGCGGCGGTGAGGAAATGGCGGCGGGTGGATGAGGAGGTGGTCATACGCCGGCGAAGCGTGTCGCGCGCCGCCGGCACTGCAAGAACGGGGTTGAACGCGCGCCACCACCGGTGCCGCCCACCGCCCACTGACCACTGGCCACTGACCACTGGCCACTGACCACTGACCACTCCCGCCCCCGCTACCAGCGCGAGAAGTCGAGCGTGCTGACGCTGATGTGCCCTCGGCGCAGACAGGCGAGGTCGGTGTGCGCCGCCGGTGCCTCCGGTTCGCGCTTCTCCCACTTGAAGCGGAAGGTCGAGGCGTCGGCGCGCCGGTAGAGCCGTCCGAGGCGGACAAATTCCGGCGCGGTCTGCTCGACCGGCGTGTCGGGGAGCGTCATGCGCGGGAAGTTGACGTTGCGCACGAGAAGCCCCGCCGGCGGCGGCGTCGCCGGTGCCGCTGCCGTCGCGACTGCCTCGGCGGTGAGCGCGGCGGCGATGCCGGCGGCGTTGCGCAAACTGCGCAGACCAAGCCCCTCGATTGCGCCGTGGTTGCGCTGGGCGCGGATGTATTCGGGGTCGGGCAGTTCGAGCGAAAAGGCGAGCGCCGGCAGTCCCCACGCCGCGCCCTCAATGGCACCGGCGAGCGTGCCCGAACTCAGGCACAGCGGCATGGTGACGTTGTAGCCGATGTTGATGCCGGAAACGACCGCCGCCGGCGGCGGCAACCCGCTCTCCGGCAGCAGCCCGCCGAGGGCGATGTTCACGCAGTCCGACGGCGTGCCGTCAACCGCCCACGCGCGCCATGCGCCGCCGCAGTCCGCGCCGTCGCGGGGACGGACGGACACGTCGCGCAGACGGCTGAACGCGCGCCCGACCCAACTTTGCTCGCGCGCCGGCGCGGCGGCGAGCACGCGGAAGCGCGGCGCGAGGGCGGCAATGAGTTCGCGCAGGAAGAGCGAGTCGAGGCCGTCGTCATTCGTCGCCAGAACGAACGGCTTTTCGCCGCCGGCACCGGCGGTGTTTGCGCCGTCGGCACTCATTCCGCCGCTCCCTTCTTCGGGAAGAGCATTTTGAGCGGCATGAGCGAAAACTTGTCCGGCAACGAGACGCGCTGGTGGAAGCGTTTTCCGAGCAGGACGAGCAACGCTTGGAGCCACTCCTTCGACGCCGTGGCACCGGTGTAGTGGAGGTGAAACCGCCCGTCGGCGGCGTCCCACGAAATGCCGGTGAGCGAGAGTTGGAGCGGCTCCGGTTCGCCGCGCAGTTCAAGGGTCGCGGTCACGCCGTCGCGCCCGACATCCAATGCGGTGACGCGCCCGACGTCTTCGAGGCGGCTGTTGAGGAATTTTGCGAGTTGGTCGCTGATGAAGGTGGACATCGTGTGCGGACAAAAGCCGCCGCCGGCGCGCTGCGGCAACAATTAACCTGCCGAGAACGCGCGCGGGCTGGCGTTGCGGGGCAGGAGACCCGTGCTTCCTGCGGCACCGGCACCGCGCTCCTGACTGCCCCACGCCAAGCCGATACACACATGGAGCACCACACACATGGAGCGCCGACTTTCAAGTCGGCTCGCATACTCTATGCGGCGTAGCCGCCACTCTTTTTTAAGAGGAGCAAGGCGGCTATCGCCGCACCACTGCCGAGCCGACTTGAAAGTCGGCGCTCCCAGTGTCGGCGCTCCATGTGTGCGGCACTCCACCCCCGCTAAACCTGCTTTCTCCCGTGGATGAGCGCGAAGAGAACGGGGGTGACGAACAGGATGTGCACAAGCGAGGAGAGCATTCCGCCGACGACGGGGGCGGCGATGGGGCGCATTATCTCGCTGCCGGCTTGTGTGCTCCAAAACACCGGCAGCAACGAGCAAACCGTGGTCGCAACGGTCATCACCTTCGGGCGCAGGCGCAGTCGGGCACC
>JAISSQ010000022.1 GCA_031273045.1 Puniceicoccales bacterium | reverse complement strand
TAGGCGGCGAAGTGGTTTTGCAGCCACCACGTGTCAATGTCGCCGTTGCGGAAATCGCCCAGCGAGCCGGTCAGCGCGAGCACACCGCCGGTGACCGTCGTCGCGCCGGTGAACGTGTTTCGCCCCTGCAAAAACAACGTGCCCGCGCCGCTCTTGAACAGCGACGTGGCGAGCGCGAGCGAGGGGTCGCTGGCGGCGGCGGCTTCGGCGGCGCTGACGACGTCGGCGACGGGAACGGCGATGACGGCGCGCAGGGCGGCGTCACCGGTGGCACCGGCGACGGCGGCGGTGGAGTCGGCGTGGCTGGCGCTGCCGACGCTGACGCGGAGGTCGCCGGCGGCGACGTTGATGGTCAGCGCGTTGGTGTCGGTGTAGGTGTAGGCGGTGGCGGCGCCGCGCAGGAGGACGCCGTCGGTGGCGGGGAGGATGGTGTAGGTGCGTCCGTCACCGCCGCTGGGTCGGAAGAAGATTTCGCCGGCGTTGACGTGGTAGGCCTCGACGGCGCCGGTGGGGGCGTAAACGCCGCTGCCGGTGGAGGTTTCGGCGTGGGCGCGGGTGTCGAGATAGACGGTCACTTTCGTCGGCAGGGTGCTGCCGGTGGTGTCGTCCGTGATGATGGATTCGTCGCCGAAGGTGGCGTATTTGCCCGCCCATTTGTAGTTGTCGGATGTGCCGGCGGGGGTGCCGGCGCCGCCGGTGGTGTCGAGGTTTTCGGTGACCCAGTTTTTCTCGATGACGGACGCGCCCGGGTTTGCGGTGGCGAGCCAGAGTTGGGCGCCGGTGGTGGAGTTGCCTTGGAGGATGTGGTCGTTGAAGGGCGAGTTGCCGTCCCAGAGTGTGCCGCCGATGAGGGTGAATTTGAGGTAGCCGCCGGCGTTGGAGTAGGCGTCCGAGGAGAGCGGCGTGCCGTCGGCGGCGGTGGTGAGTTCGATGAAGGTGTTGGTGTTGTCCCAGCCGCCATAGACGAAGGAGACGGCGTAGTTGGAGAGCGGGTTTGTTGGGGCGACGGTGATGCTGGCGAGCGAGTCAACGGTGAGGGTGGTGTGCAGGGTGGGGTCGTCGTTGAGGAAGATGAACCGTTGGTAGAAGACGTCCGTTGTTTCGCTGGCGAGGAAGTTGCTGCTGAAGGTGGGGACGATTTTGAAGCCGGTTCCGAGGGTGATGGAGCCGGCGTTTGCGGAGGCGAATTCGACCGTGATGTGGTCGTTCGAGATGGTGCCCTTGGTGGTGCCGGTGAAGTCGAGTTTGAGGATGGAGTTGTCGCCGAGGACGGCGTTGCCGGAGATGTTCAGGGCGTTGTCCGTGCTGGGCGAGAAGGTGCCGTCGCGTCCGATGACGAGCGTGTTGGGCGTCTGACCGGTGGTGGTTGCGGCGATGTTGAGGACGGGCGTGGCGCCGGCGGTGTCGAGGTCGTGCTGACTGATTGCATTGGTGGCGTAGAGCGTGGAGCCGCCGGTGACGGTGATTCGGTTGGCGGCGGTGGTGCCGTAAATCCGCGCGCCGGCGGGCAGGTAGAGGGAGGCGCCGCCGGTGGCGGTGATGCCGCCGACTTGGGGGACGCCCGGATAGGGGGTGGTGGTTCCCGCTTCGCCGACGGTGAGCGAGGCGGTGCCGCCGGCGGCGGCCGCGGCGGTTCCGTCAACGATGACGCGCGTCGCCGCCTCGGCGCCGGCGGCGCTTGTGACGCGGGTGAGGATTTGGTGGGCGGGCACCACCGGTGCGAACTCGAAGGTCGCCGTTCCGGTGCCGCCGCCGGTGGTGCCGAGCGTGAGCGTTCCCGCGTAGGTGTGCGTGTCCACCGGCGAGGTGGCGGTGAGGTTGCCGAGGGAGGCGTAGGTGGCGGTGGCGCCGTCGGGTTTGCCGGAGAGCAGGAGGCGGCCGCGCAGGACGTCAATGGCTCCCGGTGCGGCGTCGGTGGTGGGTCCGAACGCGGTGCTTTGGGCGGTGAGTTCGAGGGTGTTGGCGTCGTTGTCGGCGGCGGCGAGGACGAGTTTTCCGCCGCCGGAGACGAGGCCGGCGAGGGTCTGGCGGAACGCGTCGGCGGTGGCGAAGCGCAGTTCGGCGCCGGCGGCGATTTTGATGGCGCCGGCGTAGAGGGCGGTGCCGGCGGCGTTGGTGGTGGCGTAGCCGAGGACGCCGCTGCCGGTGATGGCGAGCGTGCCGCCCTGCACGTCGGTGTCGCCGTGGTAGGCGTTTGCGGCGGAGGTGAGGTAGAGCGTGCCCGGGTCAGTTTTGACGAGCGAGGTGCGGTCGGCGGGCGTGGTGAGGGGGTCGCTGCCGGCGTCCACGATTGCGGCGGAGATGGTGGCGGTGAGGGCGGCGTTGACGGCGGCGGTGTTGTAGGGGTTGGAGCCGACGCCGACTTCGAGGACGGCGGTGGTGTCGCTTGCGGACAGGAGGCCGCGCAGGGGGTCGCCGGCGATGGTGAAGGTCGTGTTGTCGGAGGTCGGCCAGAAGTCAATGTAGCGGGCGGCGACGTTGCCGGCGGTGTTGTCAATGGTGACGGTGCCGCCGGTGGTGTTGAAGAGGGAGGCGTTGGCGCCGGAGGAGTCGAGCGTGCCGCCGAAGACGGCGGAGTGTCCCGACCAAGCGCCGTTGATGTCGGCGGCGGTCTCGCGCAGCCAGTTCATATCGGAGGGCTGGAGGGCGGCTTTCCAGACGCCGGCGCCGCCTTCGATTTTGTTGTTGTCGAGGTGCGTGCCGGTGACGCCGACGCCGGTGGTAATCGGGGGTGTCTGGGAGTCCCAGAAGATGAGCGAGGTGGAGTCGTAGAAGCGGAGGTAGCCGCCGGCGGAGGTGCCGGAGAAGATGACGCGGTAGTCGTAGGCGGCGGCGTTGATTTTGAGCACGCCGGTGCCGAGGGCGCCGGCGGTGCCGACGGTGAGGTTGGCGGCGGTGGCGGCGCCGTAGAGGACGTCGCCGGGCGTGTTCGCGCCGTCGGTGACGCGGCCGGAGATGACTTGGATTTTGAACGTCGGCTGCGAGTAGTCGTGGTAGGGGTCGGCGGCGGTGCCGCTGCCTTGGACGGTGCCCCAGAACGCGGTGTCGGTCGCCGCCGGCAGCGTGACGTCAATGATGGCGCCGGGGTTGATTTGGTAGGTGCTGGCGGCGTCCGCCATGACGACGAGGTCGTGCGAGGCGCGGCTGGCGACGTCGAAGTGGACGGTGGCGTCGGGCTTGAGGGTGAGGACGCCCTTGATGGTCTGTGTGCCGATGACGGAGGTGGTGTGGATGGGGTCGTCGCCCGGGTTGTGGAGGGTGCCGGCGTTGAGGGTGACGTTGGTGCCGGTGAGGTTGGCGAGGACGCGGAAGTCGTCGCCGGCGTTTGCGAGGGGACCGGTGACCCAGCCGCCGCCGGAGAGGCCGGCGGAGCCGTTGCCGGTGACGCTGAACGTGATTGCCGGCGCGGCGAGCAGCGCGCCGTCGGTGCGGGTCGAGTAGATTGCAAACTCGTTGGACGAGCCGTTGTTGTAGGCGCCGAGGGCGATGGTGGAGTTGGTGGCGGTGATTGCGCCTTTGGCGAGGTGGAGGGCACCGACGGTGTAGAGGTTTTGGGTTCTCGGCGCGCCGGTGACGTCGCCTTCGGGGAATGTGCCGTTGATGAACGACGAGGTGATGCGCACCGGCGTGTTGTCGAGAACGAGTCCGGTGGCGGCGTCAGCGGTGTTGTCGATGAAGAGACGGCCGCCGGCGATTTCGGCGATCGCCTTTGTGAGCGAGGCGGTTCCGCCGACGGTCATCGAGGCGTGGTCGCGGAGAATAAGGTCGCCGGCGGCGGCGTCGGTTCCCGGACGGAGGACGAGGTCTCCGCCGACGGAGATGCGCGACCAACTGATTGCGCCGGCGGTGGCTGGCTCGCCGTAGAGCGCGAACTCGCCGGTGGGCGGCGCGAAAGAGGCCATCGTCGGCATGTAGCCCTCGACTTTTATCTCGGAGTAGGCGCCGGTCTGGGTGAGGTCGCCGACGACGGCGATTTCGCCGCCGTCGCGGACGTGAATGGCGGAGTGGCGTCCCATCGTGAGGTCTCCGCCGCCGGAGGAGTCGTCAACGAGCAGGTAGCCGTGCTTGTAGGTGGCGCCGGTGGGAATGGAGTTGGCGCCGTTGTAGATGTCGTCGTCGTAAACGGTGATGGAGGAGTTGAAGACGCTGGTGTTGCCGGCGGTCGCGTGTCCGTCGAGTGAGAGCGAGGCGGCGGAGAGGGTGGCGCCGTCGAGAAAGAGTTGGTTCTTGTTGGTGGCGTTCGACTGGGCTTGGAGCGTGACGGCGCCGGTGATGGCGGCGGCGGCGCCGTCGAGTCCCCACAGGCGGTTGACCTGATTGTCGTCGGCGGTGGCGCCGAGGTCGGCGAAGGTGACGCTGCCGGCGTAGAGCCGCGCGTCGGCGCCGCTGAACGAGACGCGCCCCGCGAGGCCGGCGATTGCGCGCGTGTCGGAGACGTTGACGCCGATGGCGAGGGCGCCGTCGGCGGGCGCGGTGGAAGCGGCGGGCGCGCTCTGGACGCGGGCGATGCCGTAGATGACGAGGTTGTCGTCAACGGCGTCGGGCAGGGTCGGCACCGGTGTCGAGGCGACGGTGATTGAGGCGGCGGTGAGTTGGGCTTCGGTGCCGGAGGCGCCGGAGTTGGTGCCGTAGATGGTGAGGCGGGCGCGTTCGGGACCGATGGCGACGGTGGGGTTCGTCGCCGTGCCGGAGACGTTGCCGGAGCCGCCGAAGACGGTCTCGTAGCCGAGCGCCATCAAGCCCTGCTGGACGTAGAGCGTGCCGGCGTATTTCGCGCTGTTGCTGTTGAGGAGCCGCCAGTTGCCGGCGTTCAGCGGCAGGTGCGCGGTGTCGAGTTGGATGGCGGTCGCGGCGCTGGCGGGGACGGCGTTGACGACGTGGATGTCGCCGGCGCCTTCGAGCGCGCCGGAGTAAATCCACGAGTTCCGCGCGCCGGTGGTGTCGGCGCCGCTCTTGGCGACGAAGAGGCCGCTCTCGCCGTATTCACCGGCGGTGGCGGGCGCGGTGTTGATGTGGATGTCGCCGCTGAACTCGCCGGCGTCGGCGACGCGGACGGAGTTGCGGCTCGTGGCGGCGGCGGCGTCAACGTTGCCGGCGGTGTCGCCGATGGCGAGGATGCCGCGGAAGCCGTTGGCACCGGCGGCGGAGGTGACGCCGGTGAGGGTGAGCGCGCCGGCGCCGGCCTTGATGAGGACGGTGCTACCGGTGCCGGCACCGGTGTTGGTGAAGGAGCCGGCGAAGGTGGTGTCGCCGGCGGCGGCGGTGGTGCCGGTGCCGGTGATGGCGGCGAGTCCGACGAGCGTCGTGGAGAGGGCGCCGGTGACGGGGTCAATGCCGCCGGAGTTGAGGGCGGCGTTCGCGGGGGCGGCGTCGGCGGCGTTGTAGAGCAGGAGCGAGGTGCCGCGCGCGAGGTTGACGCGGCCGTTCATGGTGCCGGGGACGTTGGTGCTGACGGTGCCGAGGGCGAAGGGGACCGGCTCGGTGGCGAGGTTGAAGAGGGTCTGCGTGGTGCCGTCGGTGTCGAAGACGGCGTTGTTGGCGACGACGGGGTTGATGACGAGTTGGGAGCCGAAGAGGGTGGCGGCGGTGGCGGAGGCGTTCGCGGAGCGGGTGAAGAGGGCGTTGATGCCGGCTTTGAGCGTGCCGGAGGCGACGCGGGTGACGCCCGTCCACGCGCCGAACTGGCGGCCGTCGGTGTAGGATTCGAGCGTGTCGTCAGCGGAGGTGGCGGTGTTGTGGGTGTCGGTGTATTTGTCGGAGCGCGGTCCGATTGCGCCGCCGGTGAACGGGGCGGTGGCGAAGTTGCCGATGGAGGCGTTCGGCGCGTAAGTCGGGGCGAGGGTGATGGAGTTGTTGGCGCCGAGTTTGATGACGACGGAGCCGCGGTTCGCCTCGATGTTGAGGCCGGAGGCGGCGCCGGTGCTGATGTCGTAGTAGTCGGTGATTGGGATGGTGAGCAGGGCGCCGCCGGTCTTGGTGGAGATGTCGGTGTCGGTGAAGGTGAGGGTCTTGTTGGTGTGGTCGTTAGTGAGTCCAATCTGGATTTCGTCAATCTTGGCGGAGAGGTAGAGGCCGTCGTTGTCGGGACCGGTGGAGAAGCCGTCGAGGCCGGAGTGGTCGGCCTTGCCGAGGCGCATGAACTTGGTGGCGATGGCGGAGGAGGCGGTGGTGTTCTTGTTGACGGTGACGCCGCCGGTGTCGGTCTGCCAGAGTTCGCCGATGCCGGCGGCGTAGATGGGGACGCCGTCGAGGTTGGTGACCTTGAGATGCGAGGTTGGGTCGGCGACGGTGGTGACGATTGCGCCGCCGGTGACGACGTAGTTGCCGCCGAGGACGTAGCCGGAGGTGCCTTTGACGAGGAGGCGGAGTTCGCCGAATTGGTCGGCGAGGGCGAGGGGCATCAGCGTGCTGTCGAAAAGGAGCGAGTAGTTGGCGTCGGTGGGCTGCTCGACGCGGACTTGGGCGTAGTAGGGTTCGGCGGGCGTGCCGTCGGCGAGGAACGCGGTGCCGTCTTTGCCGGCGGTGGAGGCGGGGTTGTAGTTGAGACCGGTGGCGGGGTCGTTGGCGCGGAGGTCGAGCCAGCCGTTTGCTTGGGAGATGTCGGCGGCGGTGTCGAGCCAGAGGAAGTTGCCGGCGGTGTCGGTTGCGGGCGTTGAGACGGGCGTGAGCGGCGTGAGGAGGATGCGGCTCTGGGCGATGTCGCTGCCGGCGCCGGCACCTTCGACGACCGTCGAGGAGTTGAACGCGACGAGACCGTCGCGCTCGAACGTGAGACCGCCGGCGGCGACGGCGGCGTTCGGGACGTCGAGGAACGAGCCGCTGCCGGCGATGAGATTCGCGCGGGTGAGTTGCTGCGGGTTGGGAGTGGTGTTGACGCCGCCGGTGCCGGTGTTGGCGATGAGTTCGTAGTGGGTGTTGGTGAAGCGGACGGAGCCGTCGTAGGCGTTGTCGTTGTAAGCGGCGGGATTGGCGAGCGTGCCAAGAAGTTCGCCATCGGGGGTGAGGTAGGAGAGGAGGTAACTGGTGTAGGTGCTGCTGGCGAAGCCGGTGTCTCCGACGCGTCCGGCGTGGTCAGTGTTCGTGTAGGGCTTGAAGAAAACGGAATTGAGGTCGGAGGCGACACGGGTGAAAGCGGGCGTGAGACCGACGCCGAGGTTGATGTCAATGAGACCGCCGCCGACATCGGTGAGGTCGAGTGCATCGTCGCGCCCGTGGAGTTTGTTGTCCACGACAAGGTCGTCGGTCGGGTTTCCCGTGGTGAGGCGGGCGCGGTGGATTTCGAGGGTGCCGTAGGTGAAGTTGACGAGGTGGGGGGTGACGGTGGGGTCGTATTCGTAGAGCGAGCCGTATTTGATTTGCGCGGCGGTGGTGGTGATGCCGCCGGGTCCGAGGAAGGCGGAGGTCTTGACGGCGACGTTGGTGACAGCGGTCGTGACGGGCGCGAGACCGGAACCATCGGTGTCCGCGCCGATGCCACCGGAACCCTTGTTTGGCGAAAGGTTGACGAGGTCGTATTTGAGCGAGACGGTTCCCTCGCGGATTTCGTTGGAGAGGTTGAACGTCCAAGCCGTCACACCGCCGCCGGTGGAGGTGTAGGTGCGCAGACCGGAGAAGTAACGGTTGACGTGGTCAACAACGTAGGTGCCGGCACCGGTCTTGACCATGTAACCGGAGGAGAAGACAAATATCGTTTCAGAACTCTTGGTGCCGAGAATACGGTTTGCAGATGCATTGCTATCGGTGTTGGAAAGCCCCAACCAGTAGTTGGCGTCTTTGTTGAGTTCGGAAGTTTCGAGACCTGAGGGATTAGCAGCGGTGCCGGTGTTGTCGGCGGTCAGCACGGAGTTGATTGGCGCGTTCGTGCGGAAAACGGTCTGTGCGTCGGTGTGGCTGTTTTCGAGCGTGGAGAGCGGGTTGTGGACGTCCACGTAGAACAAGCCGTAGGCGTAGATGGGTAACGCGGCGGCAGCGGTGGTCTGGACAAAAAGTTCGCCGTCGCCGCCAATGCGTCCGCCGGCGCGCAACTGGAAACCACTGCCCGGCGCGGCGTCCGTCGGAACTCTCGGATTGGACGGAAACACGAACGCCTGCGTCTCGACGATGAGCGAGCCGCTGCCGACAAGGATTGCGCCCTTGTCTTCGAGGGTGACGGCGTTCGCTGCGATAATGCTGCCGTTGGTGCCGGTGGCAGTGCCGTAGGTGGTGGGGTTCACCGACGTGTCAGACATCACGTGAAAATGCCCGCCGCTCGCGAGGCCGTATTTGACGGGGGTAACGAGATTGGCGTAGGCGGTTCCGGTGACTGGGGTGTCGCTTCGCAGCCGGAAATAGCCGCCTTTGACGTTCGTGACGGCGGTGACGCGCGAATCGTAGTCGGTGGGCTGCGCGCCGGTGGTGACGAGCGAGGGGTGCGTGGTGGTGACGAATACGGTGGGCTGGGCGGGGTCGTAGTCCGGGTTGTCAATCGGGTCTTTGTAGGTGGGGGAGAGGAAGCCGTAAAAGACCACGTCGCCGTCGCCGGTCTTGTTGACGGTGATGGGGACGGAGACGCCCGTCGTGGCACCGTAGGAGTCAATCGGGTCGTAAAACAGCACGGAACCGCCGGCACCGGTGGCGATGTTGAGCGTGGCAGTCATGCTCGCGTCGGAATTGCTACCAAGTCGGATGGCGTTAGGCATGCCCTCGACTGGGTTGATGATGTAGTGTGCGCCGTAAGTGTAGGGGGCGGTTTGTGCCTGAAGGTTGTCGGCGGTCGGCGGCAAATCTGGGTTAATCAGTTCCGCCGGAATGAACATGTTTCCGGAGCCGACATAGGTGTCGCGCGTGTCGCCCACGGTCTTCTCGGCACCGGTGCTGCCGGCGCGGTTGACCTTGTTCCCGTAGAAGACGATGTTGCCCGTGCTGTCGGCGGAAAAATTGATGACACCCCGCTGTAAGAAAATCGCACCGCCATGCGTCTCGGCGTAGTTTTCAATGAAGTCAGAACCGGGACCGACGGTCAGCGTGCCCGTTTTGGCAAGAAACGCGATGGCACCGCCGGAAGCCCAGCCCTTCTCGTTGTAGCCGATGAAGGCAGTGGAGTTTTGGGACGCAGAGTCAATGACCGGCGCATAGACGTAGTTGTTTCTGAAGTGGACTGGAGCAGTGAAAATGAGGCGGTAGTCGGAGGAACCGCCCTCGTCAATAGGGCTGAACGCGCCGCCGTAGGCATTCTCTGGATAGGTGCCGTAGGAGTCGAGACCGTAGATGGTGTTTGGTTCTGTTCCGTTGGCTCTGCTCCACCCAATGGCGTGGTTTCCCGTGAAATAGGTTTCGGCGTTGAAGTAGAGATGCACCAACCCCGGAAGGCGCCCGATATTGATGGCACCGCCTTGACGAGGGGTATCAACATTGCCGTAGGTCGCCGAAGAATCTCCTTGGTTAGCGCGATAAACGTAATTGTAGTTAAACGAAACCGTTGAGTTAAAATTAACAACTGCGTCATCACCCCAGAAGTCAATCGCGCCACCGTATTGGTTTGAATGATTCGCAGTGAAAACAACTGGAACGCTAACATCGAGACGACTGGCGGTGCTAAGAACGTTTCCCGCTCCATACCCGTGTATCGCCCATGCGCCGCCGTAGTAGGCGGTAGAGTTTCCAACAAAGGTCAGCGTGCCCGGATTACTCTCGGTTCCGGCGACAGACGTGATGGTCAGGTATCCGGTATAGACCACAAGCGCGCCGGCACCATCGTTCGGGTAATTGCTGTTGTTCTGGAACAACGCGCCGCCAGAACCAACCTGAATGGCGAAGTTCGACGTATATACGTCAATGACTGATGACCCGCCGGCAATCCCGTCCGAAGAGTGATAGTTGAGGAACGAGACGTTATCGAGGACGAGCGTCGTAGCCGCCGAAGTGCGCGCGCCTGTTCCACGAAACACCCCCCTCCCGACATCGTAACCGATGCCGCCTGAAAGTTGGTCGTTGAAGATGACGTCCTTGACCGAAACGAAATCATTCGGGTCGAGAGACAAACCGGCACCGACACCGTTCCAGTTGACCGTCCAGACATCCGTGCCGGATTGCCCCGGAACCGGAGAAGGCGAACTGCCCATGGGACTGCCGGAAGCGGTTCCGGTAAGCGACCACCTCCACGAAGCCGGCACTGGGTCGAGGGCATAGCCGTTCCACTGCACGTTGCCGGCAAGGAAGACGTCCGTGCCGTTGGCGAAGATGGCGGCGTTCGTGAAGGAACCGGAGGCGTTAGCACCGTCGCCCATTTGTGTCCCTGCGGGCAAAATCAGGGTTGCCCCGTAGACGGGCAGCAAAGGCGTAACGAGGGCACTCAACGACAGTGTGGCGGCGGCGACAAGCCACCTTGGACGGGCGTTCAAACGTTTCATGCGAGGTCAAAAAAAAGAGATTAAGAGGATTTGGTTTCGCCCACTGAAAAACTTTTGTTCACCTGTTCAAGCCATATTTTCACTCCCGCACCGTAACACGCGCCCCCACGGGAGCGTCGCATACATGGAGCACCGCATACATGGAGCGCCGACTTTCAAGTCGGCTCGGCGATGGTGCGGCGCAGCCGCCACTCTAAAAAGAGAGAAGAAGAAGAAGAGAAAGCAAGGCGGCTACGCCGCAACACTAACGAGCCGACTTGAAAGTCGGCGCTCCATGTGTGGCGCTCCATGTGCGGCACTCCATGTGCGGCGTGCTTGCGCTTACGCCGCCGGCGCGAGCGGTTTGATTTCCACCGGCACGACGATGCTGGCGGCGTTGATTTCCTCGCTCTCCTCAAGGTCGTCGAGCAGACCGTCGTTTTTGAGCGCCTTGGCGGCGAGCGTGGCGATGTCCATCAGGGTGATGTCGCGGTCGTCGCGACCGAGGCGGCGGCGCGTTTCAAGGTAGAGTTCCCACGCGGCGCGAACGGGCAGTAGGGCGTCGCCACCGGCGGCGGCGTCGCCACCGGTGCCACCACCACCGGCACCGCCACCGGCGTTTCCGCCCTCGAACTCGACGCTTTCGAGGCGCGTCTGGAAAGTGGTGTGGCGGCAGTGGTCGCTCCAATAGGTGTCGAGGACGCGGATTTCGGTGAGCGTGGGCGCGCGGTGCTCGGTGTCGCGGAAGTAGTGCTGGCAGAAGGCGACGTCGGCGGCGGACATGGCGAGGCCGAGTTCGTCGCGCAGCGCGGCGGGGTCGGCGTCGTTGAAGGCGTCGAGGACGGCGACGGGCTGCGGTTCGGGTGCCGCCGGCGCGAGGGTTTCGGGGAGCGCGAGCGACGCCTCGCGCGAGTCCACGGGGTTGATGAGGGACGCCTTGATTTTGGCGAGCGCGGCGGCGTTGGCGGGGTCGGCGTCGCCGGCGCCGTTCGCCCATTTCAGGACGAAGACGCGCGCGCTGGCGATGCGGGGACGCTCGCCGCCGGCGAGGATTTGGGCGCATTGGGCGGCGGAGTCGGCGCGCTGGTCGAACTGTCCGGGCAGGTATTCGACGGCGAAGGCGGTCTCGCCGGACGCCACCGGCAGCGCGCCGTCCTCGTGGATATCGTCCACCGGCGGCTCGGCGAAAACGATGTTTCGGGCGAGCGCGAGGGCGTCGCCGGACATGCCTTCGATGTCGTAACGCTGGACGACGCGCAGCCCCGCGAGTTCGGGCACGCCGAGGGTCTCGCGGAGGTCCCGCAACAGGGCGTCCGCCTCGGCGCGGAAGGCGGGTTTCTTTTCGACGAAGAGGCGTTTCATGTCTCGTTTCACAGGGCGCGCACTGTAAGCGACCGGCGGCATCAATCCCACGAGGAAATGTCCTGCCGCTCCGGCTTGAGCGTGCCGATGAAAGGCAGGTTCCGGTAGCGTTCGGCGAAGTCCAGCCCGTAGCCGACGACGAAGACGTCCGGCACGTCGAAGCCGACGTATTCGGCGGTGTAAGGCGTGACGCGGCGCGCCTTCTTGTCGAGCAGGACGCAGGTGCGGAGCGTCGCCGGTCGGTGCACTTCGAGCATGTCGCGCAGCAGCGCGAGTGTGTTGCCGGTGTCGAGAATGTCGTCCACGAGCAACACGTGCCGCCCGCCGAGTTCGAGCCGCCCCGCGTTGTGAATGCGCGGCACGGAGACCGGCGAGGTGCCGTCGTAGTAGGACGAGGCGCGCACGGTGTCGAAGCGCGTGTTGAGCGAAATGCCGCGCAGCAGGTCGGCGGCGAACACCATCGCGCCGTTGGCGACGGCGATGACGGTGATTTCCGTCGCGCCGAGGGCGGCGTAGTCGCCGGAGATTTTGAAGGCCATGTCGTTCACCCGCTCGTAGAGGGCTTCGCGGGAGAACAGCACCCGTTCGATGTCGGGGTGCGAATCGCCGCCGGCACCGGTGCGGGCGTTGAACACGGGCATGTGCGGCGGAACGTTGGTGTGGGGAAACGGCATGATTGCGTTGGCGTGAAAGCGCGGCGCGCGCAGCACCGGCAGCGCAAAAAGACAAGGGCGCGAAGGAAATGTTCGGAGCACCACACGCATGGAGCGCCGCATACATGGAGCGCCGCATACATGGAGCGCCGCATACATGGAGCGCCGACTTTCAAGTCGGCTCGGCAAGGGTGCGGCGCAGCCGCCGTGCTTTTTTTAGAATGGCGGCGGCGCCGCATGGAGGGACGAGCCGACTTGAAAGTCGGCGCTCCATGTGCGCAGCCGCCTTGCTTCTCTAAAAAAAGAATGGCGGCTGCGCCGCATCTCCACCGAGCCGACTTGAAAGTCGGCGCTCCCAGTCGGCGCTCCCAGAGCGCGGCACCGGCGGCGTGAACGCGCTCGCCGGCGGCGGGAGGGCGCGGCAATACTGCGCGGCGCATGAAAATCGCTCCCAAAACCGTGGTCGCCATTGACTACACGCTCACCGACCCGAAAGGCGACGTCCTCGACTCCTCGCTCGGACGCGAACCGCTCGAATACCTGCACGGCGCCGCAAACATCATCCCCGGACTGGAACGCGCGCTCGAAGGCCTCGCCGCCGGTGACGCCAAAATCGTGGTCGTCGCGCCCGCCGACGGCTACGGCGTCCGCGACCCGAAATTGGTCGTCGAGGTGCCGCGCGACCGTTTTCCGGCGGAGGCGGCGGTCGAGCCGGGGATGAAATTTCACGCGCAGTTGTCGGACGGGCAGATGCACGTCGTCACCGTCGGCGCGGTGAAGGACGACAGCGTTGTCCTCGACGCGAACCACGAACTCGCGGGCGTTGAGTTGCGTTTTGACGTGAAGGTTCGCGGCGTCCGCGCCGCCACCGAGGAGGAAGTCGCTCACGGTCACCCGCACCACGGGCACCAATGTTGCGGCGGCCACGGCCACGGCCACGGCCATTGCGGCGACCACGGGCATTAACGTGTTCAGTGGTCAGTGGTCAGTGGTCAGTGGCCAGTGGCCAGCGACAAGCCCCGTAGGGGCGACAGAAATTAGCCGTGGGTGGAGTGCGAAGCACGGAACCCACGGAAAGAGCATTAAAATTCCCCAGAACCCCGAAGGGGTGACAGCACCGGCGGTGGGACCACTGACCACTGACCACTGCCACCGCCCCTACCCGTTCCCCAGCGTCATCAAAAACTCGATGTTGTTGGCGGTTTTTTTGATGCGGTGGATGAGTTGCTCCATCGCGTCAACGCTGGGCACGCCCTTCATCGCGCGGCGCAGCGCATAGACCTTCTGCAACTCGTCGGGGTGGTAGAGCAGTTCCTCTTTGCGTGTGCCGCTGCGCTCGAAACTGATGGCGGGGAAGATGCGCTTGTTCGACAGGTCGCGGTCGAGGTCCAACTCCATGTTTCCGGTGCCCTTGAACTCCTCGAAAATCACCTCGTCCATCTTGCTGCCGGTCTCGACGAGCGCGGTGCCGAGGATGGTCAGCGAGCCGCCGCCCTCGATGTTGCGCGCCGAGCCGAAGAAGCGTTTCGGCTTCGAGAGCGCGTTGCTCTCGACGCCGCCGGAGAGGATTTTGCCCGTGCTGGGCATCATCGTGTTGTAGGCGCGCGCGAGGCGCGTGATGGAGTCGAGCAGGATGACGACGTGCCGTCCCGCCTCGACCATGCGGCGCGCGCGCTCGATGACCATTTCGGCGGCGTGGACGTGGCTCTCGGCGCTTTCGTCGAAGGTGCTGCTGACGATTTCGGCGCTTTTGACCATGCGCTTGAAGTCGGTGACTTCCTCGGGGCGCTCGTCCACGAGCAGGATGATGAGGTGCGCCTCGGGGTTGTTGCGGTTGATGGCGTTGGCGATGCCTTGCAGGAGGATGGTTTTGCCGGTGCGCGGCGGGGCGACAATCAGTCCGCGCTGCCCGAAGCCAATCGGGCACAGCAGGTCAATGCAGCGCATCGAGAGGTTGTGCCAGGGCACGTCCGCCGAGGTCTCCAAGAAGATGCGCTTCGTCGGGTAGTAGGGCGTCAGTTCCGTGAACGGCGTCCACGAGCCGACGACCGCCGGCTGCTCGCCCATCACGTCGAGCACGCGCGCCACCACCGGCGCGGTCTCGCCCTCGCGCGCCGGCAGCGCGAGCGCGCGCACCTCGTGGCCGCGCTGCAAGCCCAGCCGCGTGACGAGCGCGCGCGGCACGAACGCGGACAACTCCTTCACGCGGTAGTTGTCCGCGAGATAGACGAGCAGCCCGTTGCCGTTTTCGAGGATTTCGAGCGTGCCGCGAATGTGGATGGGACGGCCGGCGGCGTGCACCGCCGCGAGAATGTCCGACAGCAACGCGGGGCGGCGCGGAAGCCGCTTCCAGCCCAGCCCCAGCGAGCGTCCGAACGCGACGAGGTCGTTGACGTTTTTCGCCTGCGCGTCCGCGAAGTCGAACGGTTCCGCGCCGGGGAAATCGGCGGCGGCGGCGAGCGAGTCAATCACGCCCGGCACATTCAGCGTCTCGTAGTCGAAGGCGTCGCCGAGGCGCGGCGCGCGCTCGTCAACGGACTCGCCCAGCGTGATGTTCCCCCACTGCCGACCGGGCGCCGGCGGCGGCTGCTTGCCCCCGTGCGCGCCGCGACCGACGCCGTGGACATTGCCGCCGCCGCCGTTGCCGCCACCGGCACCGCCCTTCTGCGGCTGCCCCTTCTGGAAGCGGTCGAACTTCTGCGGGTGCGGCTGAAACTTGTCCTTCTTCGCGAAGCCCCCGTCCTGCGGACGCGCCGGCAGCGTCTGCTGCCCCCCGCCCTGCTGCGCCGGCGGCTGCCCCCGCGAAAAATCGCGCGAACCGTCGCGCGGAAACTCCCGCGAGCCGTCCCGCTGAAAATCCCGCTCGCGGGGAAACTCGCGCGGCTGCCCCTCCGGCGACGCCGCCAGTTGCGCGAGACGCGCCGGATTCAAGTTCACCGCGACACTGCCGGTGGCGCCGCTCGCGCCCGTGTGCTCGACCGGCACAATCACCGGCGGCGGCAACTCCGGCAACGACGCGCCGCCCAACGACGACGCCCCCGCGCGCGGCGGACGGTCGTTGTCGTAGCGCGCCGGCGGCAACCCCGCGGCGGACGCCCCGTCGTCACCGTCATCATCGTTCGGGTCGAACGAGAAATACGTCGCCCCCGACGTGTCCGTCACCGTCTTCAGCCCCGCCGTCACGCTGGCGACCGGCCCGCCCAGCGCACCACCGGCGGCGGAAGGGGTGTCGCCGCCGCCGGCGGCGGTGCTGTCGCCCGCTGTTTCATCCTTCATCCCTTTGCCTTCATCCTTTCTCACGGCGACCTTTCCGCGCGGCTTCGGGAAAATGCCGGCGGCGGTGAGAATCGCCTTTTCGGCGGCGGACTTGCGCCCGCGCTTCTTTTGCAGCGCGAGCAGCGTTGCTGCGTCGGCAGCACCGGCGGTGGCGGAAAAGGAACCGGCGGCGCCATCATTGGCGGAATCGAAATCGGACATGTCGGACGTTTCTATTGAGAGATACTGGGAGGGGAAATGCCGGCGCGCGCACTGGCGCGGGCTTGGGGGAAGTGTTTTGAGCCGGCGCGGCTCTCGTCCCGCGATTCACGCGCCGCCTTTTGAGCGTTCGCGCCCCGAACCGGAGACACCGCGCAGGAAAACGCCTCCCCCGCCCCTTGAAAAGGGCAAACTCCCCGCCGGCAGTGGTCAGTGGTCAGTGGCCAGTGGCCAGTGGCCAGTGGCCAGTGGTCAGTGGTCAGTGATTGAAAAGGGCAAATTCCCCGCCCCGCACCGTCACGCGAACATTGCGGGCGCGTTGGTGTTTCTTCACGCAACAGCACGACCAAATTTCAACGAGAGACCCAACCCCAAATGGCTCTATTTTCCTATTCAGCCCTCGACGCTTCGGGACAGGCGCGCAACGGCAAAATCAACGCCGAGGACCGGCGCAGCGCCGCCCGCCGCCTTGCCGCGCAGGGGCTGCGCGTGCTCAACCTCGGCGGCGGAGACACCGCTGCCGGCGACGGTTCCGACGCGAAAAAATCCGCCGGCGACGACGCCGACCCGCATTTCGGCGGCACCGGTGGAAACGGCGGAAACGGCGGCACCGGTGCCGGCGGCGCGTCCGGCTCGATGCTCGACGGTCCCATGCCCAAAAAACTCTCCTCGCCGCGCCTCTTCGGACCGCACCGCACCGGCTGGGCGTTCATAGACAGTTTCCACCAACTCCACTCGAACGGCCTCTCGATGGGCGACTCCGTGAAACTGCTCGGACAGCGCGTGAGCGACCCAGCCCTGCGCTACCTGTGCCAGTCGCTCTGGCGCGACATGAGCGAGGGCGCGACGCTCGCCGGCGCGATGTCGCGCTTCCCCGTCGTGTTCGACAGCGCGACGCTCCACCTCGTCGAGGCGGCGGAGGCGACCGGCAACCTCGTCCCCGTGCTCAAAAAGGTTCTCGCCTCGCTCGAACTGCGCGAGGGACTGCGCGGCAAAATCCTTTCGAGCGTGAGTTACCCCGCCGGCATCTGCGCGCTCGCGCTGGGCGTGCTGTGCCTGTTCGTGCTCGTTCTGATGCCGCGCCTCGAAAAAATGATGAAGGCGCTCAAGGGCGAATACCCGTGGCCGGTGAAGGCGCTCACCGCGCTGTCGGACTTCCTCGTGCGCGGCGGACCATTCCTGCTCATCGCCCTGCTCATCGGACTCTGGGCGTTCCTGCGCTGGCGAAAAACCGAGCGCGGACGCCTCACCTCCGACGGCTGGGCGCTGCGCATCCCCGTCCTCGGTCCCGTCGTGACGCACATCAACACAGTCCGCATGACCGAACTGCTCGCGACGCTCATGGGCAGCGGCATCAACGCCACCGACGCCCTGCGGTTGAGCGAGCGCCCCGTCGAAAACCTCGTCCTGCGCGCCCGCCTCAACGCCGGCCGGCAGATGATTAACGACGGTGCCGCCTTCGCCTCCGCGTTCAAACGCCACGCGCTGCTGCCGCTCAACGACCTCGACATCCTCTCCGTCGGCGAGAACACCGGCTCGCTCGCGGACACCTTCGCGGCGATTTCGCGCCGGCACGTCGCCGCGCTCGACAAGGCGGTCAGCCGCCTCATCAAGGTCGTCACCGCCGTCGTCTTCGGCGGCACCGTCATCCTCGTGCTGATGTGCGTGTTGAGCATCGTGATGACCATCCTGAGCGTCAGCCAAAGCATCGGCCAACGCTGACGCCGCCCGCGCCACCGGTGCCACCGGCAACGCAGCCGGCGGTGCCACCGCCGCCGGTGCCGCGCGCGAAATTGGTGGTGGAACCCGCCGCCCGCGCCGCCTAAAAAGCGCGCTCCTAATTCTCCCTCCTTCCATCCGCCGATGAACATCCACGAATACCAAGCCAAACAACTCTTCGCTGAGTTCGGAGTCGCAGTCCCCAAGGGCTGGCCCGCCAAATCCGCCGACGACTTCGACGCCGCCCTCGCCAACTTCCCCGA
>JAISSQ010000016.1 GCA_031273045.1 Puniceicoccales bacterium | reverse complement strand
ATAGTCCCCGAACCCTCGACCTACGCCGCCGCCGGCACCGCCCTCCTCGCCGGCCTGCTCCTCCTGCGCAACCGCAGGAAGAGAAGGATGAAGGTTGAAGGATGAAGGATGAAGCGCCGACATGGAGCGCCGTCATGGAGCGCCGACTTTCAAGTCGGCTCGGCAGTGGTGCGGCGCAGCCGCCTTGCTTTTTAAAATGGCGGCTATCGCCGCATCTCCCCCAAGCCGACTTGAAAGTCGGCGCTCCCAGTGGTGCGGCGATAGCCGCCTTGCTTCTCTATATTTCCTCGGCGAAGAGGCGGATGGTGACGGAACGGGTCGGTGTGGCGGCGGTGACGCGCTTCTCGCCGGCGGTGAGGTTCAAGACGAACGGGGCGTCACCGGTGGTGCGGGCGGTCTGGACGCCGTTCACGAACCACCAGACCGGCTCGTCCGCGCCAACGCCGGAAATCTTCACCACCGCCGCCTGCGCGGTGGTGCCGTCCGCAAGGACGTAGCGCGTGCCGTCCGCCGGTTGGACGATGCGTAGCGGTAGCACAGTGGTCGGTGGCCGGTGGTCAGTGACCAGTGGCGGGCGTCCGATGGTGAGTGATGAAGCCGTTTCACCTTCGCCGCCGCGAAGCCCGTCAGGGGAAGCCCCACTGACCACTGGCCGCTGACCACTGACCACTGGCCACTGACCACTGACCGCTGACTTCTGACCACTGACCACTGCGCCGGCGCCGCCGGCGCGGTGCCAGTCGCAGGGCAGGACGGCGGTAACGCCGGCGATGGCGCGGGCGTCGCGCGTTTCGGGGCAGTGGCGCGAGGGCGGCAGGCCGGACTCGGCGCAGACGCGGCGGGTGATGACCGCCGGCGGCTTTGCGAACCACGGGGTGCCGGCACCGGTGGCGGCAAGTTCGCGGAAGACCGCCCACGCGAGGGGCGCGGCGGTGGTCAGGCCGGTGTGACCGGCGGGAAGCGGACGTCCGTTTTTGCGACCGCACCAGACGGCGACGGTGAGGGCGGGGTTCCACGCGACGGTCCACACGTCGGCGGCGCCGGCGGAGGTGCCGGTCTTCCACGCGAGGCGCGGGAGGCGGGCGTCGGCGGCGTGTCCGAGGGCGTCGGCGGAGCGTTCGGGACCGGAGAGGATGTCGGAGACGAGCCACGCGCCCGCCGGCGAAAACGCGCCGCCACCGGTGGTGCCGGTGTCGCCGGTGCCGGTGCCGCCGCCACTGCCGCCGCCACCCGCCGCCGCTTGCGCGAGCGCGGCGTAGGCGCGGGCGAGTTCGACGAGGCGGACGGGCGCGTTGCCAATGGCGAGGCCGAGTCCGTAGTGCGCCGGCGGCCGCGTGAGCGTGCGCAGTCCGAGCGCGCGCAACTGCCGGTGGAACGCCGCGACGCCGGTCTTTTGCAGCAGGTCTATGAACGGGATGTTGAGCGAGAGGATGAGCGCGGCATCGGCGCGCACGGGGCCGCGGAACGCGCCGTCGAAGTTCGCGGGCGCGTTGTTGCCGAAGAAGCGCGGGACGTCGGCGAGCGTCTGCTCGGGCGCGAGCAGCCCGCGGTCGAGCGCGAGCGCGAAGAGGAACGGCTTGAGCGCGCTGCCGGCGGAGCGCGGTGCGTCGGCGGTGTTGACGTATCCGCCCCCGCCGGTGCCGGTGGCGAAGTAGTCGCCGGAGCACGCGAGGGCGGCGACGCGCGCGGTGGCGTTCTCGACGATGACGACGGCGGCGTCGCAGCCGAGCGCGGCGGCGTGGCGGTTCACGGCGCGACCGGCGACGTCCTGCAAGCGCGGGTCGAGCGGCGTGGTGATTTCGCCGGTGGCGGACGTTTCGCCGCGCCGCCTCGGCAGGTGTTTCAGGAACCAGTCGCAGTAGTAGGGGGCGCGGAACGGGCGTTTTTGCGGCGCGAGGGCGAGCGGCTCGCGGCCGGCGGCGGCGGCTTGCTCCGGCGTGATTTGTCCGAGCGCGAGCATGCGGCGCAGGACGTATTCGCGGCGGCGCAGCGCGGCGTCGGGGTGCCGGTCGGGGCGCCAGCGTTCCGGCGACTGCACGAGGCCGGCGAGCAGCGCCGCCTCGGCGAGCGAGAGTTTTTCGGGGTCCTTACCGAACCACGCCTGCGCGCCGGCGCCGGCGCCGACGAGGTTCGAGCCGAAGGGCGCGCGGTTGAGGTATTGCAGCAGCACGCGCTCCTTGCCGAGGGCGCGTTCGAGCCGGACCGCGCGCACCGCCTCAATCGCCTTTTCGACGAGCGTGCGCGGGCGCGGCTCGATGAGACGGACGACCTGCATCGTGAGCGTCGAGGCGCCGGAGACGCGCCGCATGCCCGCCGTGTTCTGCGCGGCGGCGCGCAGCAGCGCGAGCGGGTCAACGCCGGTGTGCTCCCAGAACCGCTTGTCCTCGGCGGCGACGATTGCCTTCGCGAGCCAGCATTCGCGGTCAATCGCGGCGAGCGGCCGGCAGTCGTCTTCGCTGCCGTTGAGCACGACGCGCAGCACCGAGCCGTCGCGCGCGCGCAGCACCAAGCCGGCGTCGAGCCGCGCCGCGCCTTCGAGCGGCGGCGGCGAAGCGCGCCAGAGCGCGATGCCGGCGGCGGCGAGCGCGATGCCGAGCGCGGCACCGGCGGCGGTCAGGACGACACTTCGGAGCGAGGGCGGGCGGATTTTCACGGCGGCGGCGTCACTCCTTCACGACGATTCGCGCGGGGGCGGTCCGGGCGCGGATTTCGGGCGCATACATCCCCTCGGCGGAGACGGCGGGGAAGACGAACGCGCCCTTCGAGACGACGCGCGCGCTGTGGTAGATGACGTGCTCCCTGCCGGAGTCGAGCGGCCGCTTCCCGCCGAAGAAGAACACGCGGTCGTCGCGCGCCTCGCGGTGCTCGACCCAGTTGCCGGTGGCGTTCCCCGCGTCCTCCGGCACCCAGCCGAGGTCGCCCGCTTTGAGGAAGTTCGCCGCCTCGACTTCGAGGCACGCCGGCAGCGGCTCGGCGATGGCGAGCAGGTTCACGCCCTCGCCGAGCGGCGTGACGGCGATGCGCGCGACGAGCGTCTCGCCCTGCTTGATTTTGTCGCGCGCGGGGTCGAGCGGTGTGCCGTCGGCGCGGAAGAACGTCCGCTCGATTTTGATGCCGGCGGCGAGCGCGTCCTTCGGCTCCTCGCGCGGCACGCCGAGCGTCGTGTGCAGCACGTGCAGCGGGACGGTGCCGGTGTTGCGGACGACGACGGTCGCGGTGCCGGCGAAGTCCTTGTCGAACGCGCGGACGTTCTCGCGCGCGATGGTCTCGGTGTCCGGCGCGGCGATTTCAAAACGGAATCCGCCGGCACCGGCGGTGGAGGCGTCGGCGGTGGCGCGGCGCAGCCAAGCGAGCGAGGCGTGGAGCGCGTGGACGTTATCCCACGTCGTGCCCCAGTGCGCGGAGTTTTTGCCGCGCAGCGCGCGCAGGTGTGCGAGCAGGAGCGGGAGGTCGGCGGAGTCGGGCTTGGCGTCGAGCAACGCGAGGATGTTGAGCGCGATGCCGGTGGCACCGGCGGGCCTGTGGTTCGACTTTTCGAGGATGCTGCCGGCGGCGGCGGTGTCGCCGGCGCGGGCGAGGGCGCGCGCGAGGCGGAAAGTGGCGCAGTCGGAGAGACCGCCGGCGGCGGCGCGGTCGGCGAGCGTGGACATCGCGCCGGCGTCGGGCGCGCCGGCGATGGCGAGCGCGAGCGCGGCGTGCGCGGCGATGTCGGTGTCCGCCGAGCGCGCGTGCCGTTTCAGGAAGTCCGCCAGCCCCTTGAACTCCGGCAGCGACGGGTCGCCGGCGCGCGCCTCGCAGATGAACTGCGCGGCGTGGAGCGCGAACTCGGAGGGCGTCGTTTCGGCGGCGCCGTCCGGCCAGTAGGCGAAGGCGTTTCCGCGCCACATCAGGGCGAGGCGGTTGAAGGTGGCGCGGATGAGGCGCGGGGCGTTCGCGGCGAGTTGCGCGTCGCCGGCAAGCAGGGCGCGTCCCTCGCCGGCGGCGGCGACGAGCGGATACGCCGAGGAGGTCGTCTGTTCGAGGCAGCCGTAGGGGTAGTGCGTCAGGTGGCGCAGCGCCGGCAGCAGTTCGACGCTGCCGTCGTCGCGAATCTGCAGCGTCTGCTTCGAGAATTCCGGCGCGAACGCCACCGGCACCGCGAACGCCGCGCTGGCGCCGGCGGGGATGATTTTGGCGGCAACGACGCTTTCGGCGGCGGCGGCGGGGCGGACGGGGAAGTCCAGCGCGACGCGCCGTTTTTCGCCGGCACCGGCGATGGTGAAGGCGACCTTCGCGCTGCCGGCGCCGGCGGCGGCGATGTGTCCGCGCAGCGTTTTCGAGGCACCGTTGGCGAGCGAGACGCGGCGCGGGAAGTCGCCGGTGGCGTTCGTGAAGACGCTTTCGACGGCGACCTCCTGCGGCGCGCCGGAGCGGTTGTGCAGCGTGAGGACGATTTCCGACTTGTCGCCCGGCGCGAGGAAGCGCGGTCCGTCGGGCAACGGGACGATTTTGGGCGCGACCTTCGCGGCGACCTTCGCCGAGCCGCTCGCGGCCGCGCTCCACGCGACGGCGGTGACGCGCACCTCGCCGGAAAACTCCGGCAGGTCGAAGCGCGTTCGCGCGACGCCGTTCTCGACGGGCACGCGCGCCGTCCACAGCGCCAGCGGCGCGAAGCGACGCGACTTCACGGGGCTGACGCGCCCGAGCAGACCGTTCGCCTCGTCACCGCCGGCGGCGGCGTTGAAGCGCAGGATGCCGGCGGGTTTCACGAGCGGCACGAGCCGGTTGAAGAAGTCGTGGCGGACGACGTTGAAGAGGCGAGGCACGGCGAAGTAGTCCGCCGGCGACGGCACCGGCTCGTTGGTCAGCAGGTGGATGCCCTCGTCCGCCAGCGCGATGGTGACGAACGTTTCGCCGACGGGGAGCGCGGCGGCGGCGGCGGTGCCGGCGGCGGTGGCGTTGTCTGGCGCGGGGCGCACTTCGACCGCCACGTCCACGGTCGCGCCGACCTCGCGCATGGCGACCGACGCGCGCGGCTTCACGTCGAGCACGGAGTTCGGGCGGCGCACTTGCAGCGCGTTCGCGGCGAAGAGGCGGAAGCCGGACTCGACCCCGCGCGTCACGGGGCGGACGAGCGTGATGGCGACTTCGACGCTCGGCGCGGCACCGGCGCCGAGCGGGATTTCAAGCGTGTTCGCGCCGGCGCGGACGGGGCGCGAGAACGCGGCGGAGACACCGCCGGCGGCGGCGCGGACGGTCACGAGCGCGGTTCCGGCGAAAGGTGCCTCGAACGCGGCGCGGGCGGTTTCGCCGGGCGCGTAGAACGGCTTGTCGAACGCGACGTTGAGCCGCGAGCCGCCGTGCGCGAGCACCTCCAAGCCGCGCGACTCCTCCTCGAAGTCACCCGCCCAAAACTGGCGCGACACCGGCGCGATGCGGCCGCCGGCGGCGGTGTTTCCCGACGCCTCGGCGACGATTTCGTAGCGTCCCCACTCGATGGGCTTGAACGTGACCGAGCCGTTCGCGCCGGCGGGGACGCGCACGGTCCTTGTGGAGATTTTTTCGCGGACGACCTCCTCCTTGAACTCGTAGCGGTCGCGGGCACCGTTGCGCCCTTCGACGCGGTGGATGTTCCAGAACGAGCGGAGGCGAAAGAAGGAAACGTTCACCTCGACGCCGCCGGCGGCGGTGCCGGCGCGTTTTCCGTCGGGGGCGACGAGCGCGAGGGCGAATTTGCGCGGCTCGCCGACGACCGCGTAGCCCTCGGCCGCGACGCCGAGATAGGCGGCGGCGGTGTGCAGCGTGAGCGCCTTGCCGCGCGCGGCGGCGGGGCGTCCGCCCGGCTCGGTGACGATTCCCTCGAACACGGCGCGGATGGCGGCGGCGGGGTGGCGCGGGAGGTTGGTGGAGAAGGTGAGCGTGGCGGCACCGGCGGCGTCGAGTTGTTCCGGTTTCGCGCGCGGGTAGGCGCGGACGGGCGCGACGCGCGGGTCGCCGAAGGTGAACCCGTCCCACTCCGGCGCCTTGGGCGCGAACGGCGCGTCAACGAGCGAGAGGATGCCGGCGGCGGGCAGTTCGGCGGCGGCGCCCCCGAAGAGCCACTCGGCGTTGACGCGCACCGAGACGCTGTCCGCCGGCAGCGCGGAGTTGTCCGCCGGCAGCGCGTCGAGCGCGACGCGCACCTGCGGCTGGACGAACTCCTCGACGGAGACGGTGCGCGAGCCGATGGGTTTCGGCGCGCCGGGGGCGAGCAGGTTGAACGTCCAGCGGCCGGACGGCTCGGTGTCCTTGATGAAAATTTCGGGCGCGAAGACGGCACCGGTGGCGTCGGGCATGAGCGGGATTTTCGCGGCCTCGGCACCGCTTGGGCGGAGCACTGCGAGCGAGACGGGGAAGGGCGCGGGCGCGCTGCCGGTGGCGTCGCGCAGGAGCGCTTGGAGGCGGATTGGCTCGCCGTGGCGGTAGATGCCGCGGTCGGAGAACACGAACGCTTCGGCGGTGCCGGCGGCGGGGAAGGGGCGCGCGCCGGCGGCGGTGACGGCGGGGACCTCGAGGCGGTGCCGCTCGTTGAGCGGGAGGAAGGTGGCGTCGCCGTCGCGCGTGGCGGCGGTGATGATGAAGGGCGCGTAGGCGGCGCCGGCGGCGGATTTCTTGGCGGGCGTGAGGCGCGCGATGCCGTCGGCGTCGGTCGTGGCGGTGGCGGCGGCGGTGTTGTTTTCGAGGCGCAGGGTGACGGTGGCGCCGGCGACGGGCTTGCTGGTCGAGAGCGAGGTCGCCCACACGAGCCACTCGCCGTTCTCCTCGTGGACGGACAGGCCGATGTCGCTGACGCACACGAGGCGGTGCTCGTGGAATTCGCGCGAGGAGGTGCCGTAGTCGGTGGGGAACTTGTGGACGAAGACGGCGGAGGCGGCTTCGCGGCGCTCGCGGGCGGCGGCGTCGTCGTCGTTATCATCGTCGCCGTCGCGGTCGCCGCCGGTGTCGGGTGTCTTGCCGGCGGCGGGGAGTTTGCCGCTGTTTTTCAGGGCGCGGATGGAGACGAGGAAGATGCCGCGCGCGGCGGAGCCGTCCTTGGCGGCGGCGCCGGCCTTGGGCAGGAACTCGCGCAGGTCAATCTGGCGCGTGTGCTCGACGTTGCGCGCCTTGGGCAGCGAGACGATGCGGCCGATGGCGGCGCCGGTGAACTCGAAGGTCGAGTGGTCGTCGGCGGTTCTTCTCTCCCACCAAGACGGCTTCTCGTAGCCGAGTTTGCCGTTCTCGCGGGAGAAGAGCGGGATGATGTTTTGCGCGGGAACCTTCGCGACCGAGACCTGCGCGCGCGGAATGTTGCGCGTCTTGATGGGGAGCAGAATCGGGGCGTTGCCGGCGGCGGGAGCGGTGGTGACGGCGGCGTCACCACCGGTGGCGGCGGCGGTGGCGTCAACGGGCGTCAGGTAGCGGCCGCGCGCGGCGAACTCGAACAGCGGCGGCAGGTCGGTGAGCGTGAAGGAGAACGAGGCGTTGGTGGCGAGGGCGTGGTGCGGCGTCACATCCTCGTCGTCGTGGGAGTCGGAGGCGGTCGAGGCGAGACCCTTGCGGAAGGTGACGGTGTATTTGACGCCTATCTTGAAATCGCCGGCGACGGAGAGCGCGCGCCAGTTGCGAGCGACGGTGAAATCCACCGCCGGCGACACCGAGATGAAGTTGCGCGCGGCGGCGGCGTCTTTGACGGAGAAAGTGTGCGAGAACTCGGCGGTGACGGTTGCGACGCCTTTGTCGTCCTCGACCAATTTCGCCTCCTTGAAGAGCAGCGGCGCGGTGCGCTCGGCCTCAAGCGCGGCGGCGGCACGGGCGGCGGCGGCTTCGGCGGCGGCACGGGAGGCGGCACCGGTGGCGGCAGCGGTGGCGTCCGTCCCCGTCCGCGCGGGTCTCCGACCCGCATTTCTGGGAGCGCGGGTCTCCTGACCCGCAATGGGTGTCGCCGGTCTCTGACCGGCGACCGGCGATGACGCCGCCGGCGGGTCGGAGGCCTGCGTTCCAGATGCGGGTCGGAGACCCGCGCTCCCAGTGCCGGCGGTGGAATTGGCGTCGCCGCTGCGACCGGCGAGGAATCCGGCGACACCGGCGGCGACAGCGATGAACGCTGCGGCACCGGCGGCGCGCAACGACAGGGGGAAGGAGGATTTTTTCATAGAACGTCTTGTTGAACTGCGAGGGTGAGTGAGAAATTGGGGCGGGCGAAAATGCCGCGCCGCCCTACCGCTTCAACTGTTTTTTATTCACCGCCGCACCACCGCCGGCGGCACCGACCCGCTCCGTCACCTCCGCCTCTTCGCCGAGGAAATATAGAGAAGCAAGGCGGCTGCGCCGCATCACTGCCGAGCCGACTTGAAAGTCGGCGCTCCATGTCAAAAAAGCAAGGCGGCTGCGCCGCACCACTGCCGAGCCGACTTGAAAGTCGGCGCTCCATGTCGTGCTCCAAGTCGGCGCTTCATCCTTCATCCTTCATCCTTCATCCTTCTCTTCCTGCGGTTGCGCAGCAGGAGCAATCCGGTGAGCAGGGCGGTGGCACCGGCGGCGTAGGTCGAGGGTTCGGGGACGATGACGGTGGTGATGACGAGGGCGCGCTCAAGCGTCGCCAACTGTTCCTGCCAGCCCGCGCCGCGGTTCTCGATGTTCTCCAAAATCACGGTCTTGATGCGCTCCCCATACCAGCCGGTGA
>JAISSQ010000197.1 GCA_031273045.1 Puniceicoccales bacterium | reverse complement strand
CCGACGCGGGCGCGGATGTCGTCGGCGAGGCGGTTCACGAACGAGAGCGTGTATTCGATGATGTCGAGCGACGGGTCGGCGATGAGCGGCGTGAGGTCGAGCGCCCATTGGAGGTGGGTCGCCTTGTCGGATGAGTGCGAGTCGTAGAACGTCGCGTTCGCGAGGCGGCGGCCGATGACGGCGAGGTCGTAGCGTTTGCCGCCGGTGATTTGGGAGTCGAAGACGCCGTTGAGGGCGGCCTGCAGGTTGGCGAACGCGCTGACGTCGTGGATTTGCTTGTCGGCGTCAACGAGCCAGTCGAGCGAGCGCCAGACCTCGCAACCGAAGACCTTTTCGGGGCGGTCGGCGGCGGGCAGACGGCGCAGCGCGGCGATGGCGCGCAGGGTGGTGCCGATGTGGGTGTCGTGCTTGTCGGCGGGGTTGTGCAGATAGACGACGCGCGGTTTGGCGAGGCGCAGGATGGCTTCGATGTCGTCGGCGACGGCGGTGTTCTTCGCGTCCTTGACCTGCGCGCTGGTGTAGCCGAGTTGGAACATCGCGGCGTATTCGCCGATGTAGGCGGCCTTGCGTTGCTCGCCCGGACGGACAGCGGCGATTTCGGCGTCGGTGTAGTTGGCGTAGATGCCGGCGCGGGAACTGCCGGCGCCGTCGGTGGCGACGACGCCCGCGAACCACTTGTCGCGCTGCCCGAAGCATTCGAGGATTCCGTGGACGGCCATGAATTCGAGGTCGTCCTGGTGGGCGCAGATGCCGAGGTGGGTGACGCGGGCGAGGGCGGCGTCGAGCGGCTTGTTGTCGGGGACGAAGATGTCCGCGTTGGCGTTGTGAAGTTTGAGAGGCATGGTGTTGCGTGAGCGTGGCGGAAAAAGGCGCGACGCTGTGACCGGCGCGAAGCAGGAATGTTGCCGCGAAACGCGTTGCCGGTGCTGTCGGCGGCGGTGGTTCCACGCAGCGGCGTCAATCCGTTCTCACGCATACAGCGGACCGCGTGGACGCGAGCCGATGAACGCATACCACGCAATCACGCAGTAGGAGACAATCGGCACGAGCAGTCCGGGCGCGATTGCGTGAACGGGTTTCAATGCGGCGCCGGTAGCACCGGCGGCGGCGGCGGCGGCGGCGTCTGCCGGCATCAGTGCGAGCGGCGAGGTTCCGATTTGACCGATGACGGCCGAGAGGACTGCGCCGCCGATGAGCGACATCACCAAAATCGAGGCACCGAGTTTCGCGTTCGGGCCGAGTCCTTTCATGCCGGAGGCGAAGTTCGTCGGATACATCAGCGACATGAAGAGCGTCGTCGCCGTCAGCGCGTAAATGCCGAGCGGCACCGGTGTGCTGTCGAAAATTCCCGCCGGCAGCGCGAAGGCGATGTTGTGCAGACCGAGTCCGAAGCGCACTTCCGCCCACTTCGAGCCGAGGATGGCGACGGCGACGAGCGCGATGTTCACCAGCGCGTAGATGCCCATCAGTTTTTGCGGCTTGACGTAGTTCATCAGCCACGTGCTCAAAAAGCGGCCGACCATGAAGATGACCATGTTTGCGACGAGGAACGCGCCCGCCTGTTTCTCGCCGAGCGGGCTGTTGTCTTGAATGTAGATGATGAGAAAACTCCACGTGCCGAGTTGCGCGCCGAGGTAGAAAAACTGCGAGACAATCGCGCCCCACCAATGCGGGAAGCGGAGCAGTTCGCGGATGCTGCCTTTCTTCGCGTTCGGGTCGGTCACCGGCGCGGCAATCGCCGGAAACTTCGCTTTCCAGATGATGGCTGCGACGACGGCGATAACGATGGCGAGCGTCAGATAGGTCGGGAAAACGCGCATGTTCTCGTCGCTCAAAAACTGCTCGTAAGCGTTCGGGAAACCGGCGGCGACGGTCGATGTGTCCGCCTTCATCGCGGCGATTTTCGCGGCGTCCGGCTCGTTGCCGGAGAAGATGAAAACGGTTCCGAGCGTCGCGGCGACAATGCCGCCAATCGGGTTGAAAGATTGAGCGAGGTTGAGCCGCCGCTCGGATGTCGCCTTGTCTCCGAGCGCGACGACAAAACTGTTCGCGCCGATTTCGAGGAACGCGCAACCGCCCGCCATGATGAAAATCGCACCGAGGAACACGATGTATTCGCGCGAGCACGCCGCCGGATAGAACAGCAGGCAACCCAGCGCGAAGAATCCGAGGCCGAGCAGAATGCCGGTCTTGTAGCCCCAGCGTTGCATGAAAAGGCCGGCGGGAATTGCGAGAAAGAAATAGCCCGTCTTCAGCGCGAACGGCAGGAAGCCCGCCTGCGCCATGTCGAGTTCCAGTGCTTTTTTGAACTGCTTGATGAGCACGTCATTCAAAATGTTCGGGAACGCCCACAGGAAAAACAGCGCGGTGACGACCACGAACGTCAGCCCGAACCCCGGCGCAATCAGCGCGGGCTTGGCGGCGTTGCCGGCGGCGGAACCGACGGCGTTCGCGGAAATAGCGTCACCGGTGGCGTTGCCGGTGCCAGCGGCACCGCCGGCGGAAGAGGGAGAATTGCTCATGTGGCGCACGAGGAAACCCGCTCCGGCGCGTTCAGGCAAGGGCAGGGAAGGGCACACTCCCTGCGTCACACGCACACACACACGGAGCACCGATTTTCAAGTCGGCACGGCAGTGGTGCGGCGATAGCCGCCTTGCTTTCTCTTATGCCTCGGTAACGAGGTGAGAGAGGATTGCCTTCTGCGTGTGGAGGCGGTTTTCGGCTTGGTCGAAGATGATGCTCGCGGGGCTGTCGAGGACTTCCTGCGAGACCTCCTCGCCGGCGTGGGCAGGCAAGCAGTGCATGAAGAACGCGCCGGGCTTCGCCTGCGCCATCAGCGCGGCGTTGACTTGGTAGGGTTGCATTTCGCGCAGACGGGCGGCTTTCTCCGCCTCCATGCCCATGCTGACCCACACGTCGGTATAAACCATGTCGGCACCGCGAACGGCTTCAAACGGGTCGGTCGAAAAACTCCACGTCGGCGCGAGACGGTCGGCGTCGAGTTGACGCTGAATTTGCTCGCCCGGCGCGTAACCGGCAGGACCGGCGAGCGCGATTTCGACATCGAGCAACGCGCCGCCGAGCACGAACGAGTTCGCCATGTTGCAGGCGGTGTCGCCGAGGAACGCGATTTTTTTGCCGCGTAGCGACGGCAGGAATTTCGCGGGGTCGCCGCCGCTCCAGCGTTCGGCGAGCGTGAAAAAGTCCGTGTAAATCTGGCACGGGTGCAGGTAGTCGCTCAATGCGTTGACCACCGGCACGCTGCCGACGGCGGCGACTTCCTCAAGCAGCGAGTGCTCGTAGCAACGGATGACCAGCCCGTGCAGATAGCGTGAGAGGACGCGGGCGGTGTCGGCGGGCGTTTCGCCGCGCGAGAGTTGCAGTTCCTCGGCGTTGAGCATCACCGGTTGCCCGCCGAGTTCGTGGACGCCGACTTGGAACGACACGCGCGTGCGCGTGCTCTTCTTGAAAAAGAGCAGCCCCCACGACTGGCGGGCAAGCGGGGTGGCGGGAAGGGCACCGGCGGCGCGGTTAAGCCGCTGTTGAAGCCGCTGCTGGCGCACCGTGCCGAGGCCAAACGGGGAGACGGGAGCACCGCCGGCGGCGCGTCCGCGCTTCAACGCGGCGGCGGTCGCGAAAACGCGGGCGACTTCTTCGCGGGAAAAATCGGTTTCTTTCAGGAAATGGCGCATGTGACTGACGTTTTTGGAATTTGCGGTTTTTGTCTGTCTGCCGAACTGGTTATTTGAGTTCCTCGTCGAAGCAAACAGCAACTTTGCCGCATTTGCCGGACGCCATCAGCGCGTAGGCGTCGGCGACTTTCTCCAACGGGAAACGGTGCGTGACGAGCATTTCGGGGTGCAGGTCCCACGCGACGAGCCGCTCGACCAACTCCTCCATTTTCCACGTCGAAGTCACCCACGAGCCGACGAGCGTCTTCTGCTCGTGCAGCATGTCCGGCGACGGGTTCAGCGACATCGAGCCGCCTTCGCCGAGCATCACCATCTTGCCCCACTTGCGCGTGGCGCGGAGCGCGGCGTTGCGCGCGGCGGCGTTCGCGCTGCATTCAACGGCGCGTTCGACGCCGGCACCGCCGGTGAGGGCGCGAACCTGTTCGACGTTGTCGTCGCCGCTCTTCAAAACGGCGTCGAACAGCGGTTTGCCGTCGAGCGCGAGCGCGCCGGCGATGCGCAGCCGCTCGTCCAAAAACTCGACGCCGATGATTTGCCGCGCGCCGAGTTTGCGCGCGAGAACGGCGGCGGCGAGGCCGACGGGGCCGAGGCCGGTGACGAGCACGGCGTCGTTGCCGCTGACGCCGATTTTCTCCAGCCCCTCATAGACGGTGCCGAAGCCGCACGCGACCTGCGCGCCGTCGGTGTAAGAGAGCGCGTCGGGCAGCGCGACGAGGTCTTTTTCCTCGGCGAGCAGGAACTCCGCCATGCCGCCGTCGCGCTGCCAACCGTAGGCGCGTCGCCATTTTTCGCTCGTGCACGAAATCATGTAGCCGCGCCGGCAGTCGTTGCACACGCCGCAGCCGGAGATGTGATAGACGATGACGCGGTCACCGACGCCGAACCGCCGGCAGCCCTCGCCGGCGGCGACGATTTGCCCGCACGGTTCGTGACCGGCAATCATGCCGTCCTGATAGCCCTCCGGTCCCTTGCCGAGGTGCTCGTGGTAAATGCACCGGATGTCGCTGCCGCAAATCGTTGACGCCTTCATGCGCAACAGCACCTCGCCGTGTCCCGGACGCGGCACGGGACGGCGTTCGAGCCGCGCGGTGTGGTCGCCCGGCAGCGTCGCGCAAAGCATGGTTTCCATGACTTCTGATTTCACCTTTTCACCTGCCGCCGGTGCCGTTGGCGGCACCGGTGGCGGAGGCGGTTAGCGCCCCGGCGGGGGGGCCGGCGGGACGGGCGCGGCGGGCGCGGCGGCGGCTTCGGAAGCGGCCGCCTGTTGGGCGGTAATCGAGCCCGGAACGGCGTCGTTATCGCCACCGAGAATGGAGCGGCGCTGCGAACCGGCAGGCGTAAGGAACGACGGCGTGGAATAGACCGTTTCGGGTCCGATGTTGCCGACGCGGCGTTTCGGTGCGCCGCCCGGCGTGACCTGCGTGGCGGTCACGAAGATGAGCAGGTTCTTCTTCTCGGAGAGACGTCCCTTGCTTCGGAACGCGGCACCGATGAGCGGGATGTCGCCCAGAACCGGAATCTTGTCCTCGACCGTTTTCACGTCCTCGCGGGTCAAGCCGCCGAGGACAACCGTGGCACCGTCGTAGATGGTGACGAGCGTGGTGACCTTGCGGGTGTTGAAGACCGGTTGGAAGATGCCGGACGGGACGATGACGGTGGAACCGCCGGAGACGGTGGCGACGGACTTGCCGCCGTATTCCATAAAGCCCTCGAACTCGGTGACTTCCGGCGAGAGTTGAAGGTCAATGAGCGACGTGCCCTCGCGGACGGTCGGCTTGACTTTGAGGATGATGCCGACCTCGCGCATTTTGAAGTCGCGCGGCGTGGCGGCTTGGAACTGCGCGCTGCCACCGGTGGTGCCGTAGCCGTTGTTGTAACTGCCGCCGTTGTTCTGCATCTGCGGTTGGTCGTAGTTTTCAGGGTAAATCAGTTCCTGAACGATTTTGATTTCACCGTCTTGGTCGCTTTGGACGAGGATGGAGGGCGACGCGAGCATGTCCGACCCCTTCGCCTGTTCGATGGCATCCACAATCAGACGCATGTCCCAACTGCTGATGCCGCCGATGACGGCGTCGAAGGTGTGGCTGGTGGCGGTGGACTCCTTGGACGGCAGGGACGGCAGACCGCCGTCAATGTCGGTGACCGTCGGCGCGCGGGCGATAACGGCACCGGTGGTCGTGGAGACATCGTTGTTGGGCGTGATGATGACGCCCTTGGAACCGCCGGAGGCGGTGGTCGGGAAGGCGTCGGAGAGCGTGCGCAGGTTGGTGTAGGCGCGCTCAATCATGCCATCGTTGTCGGCCTTCGGATTGGAGGGGTCGTATTTTTGCAGCCGCCAGTTGAGGGCGAGTTGTTTGAGGGTTCCTTGCGTGACCTCGATGAACTTCGCCTGAACGGAGACCTGCCGGACGTCGTTGAGCAGTTCGACGATGCGGCGGACTTTTTCCAAGTTCTTGCGGTTGTGGGTGACGGTCAGTTTGCCGCCGTCGAACGCCAGAATCGCGCCCTTGAACTGGTTCTGGTCGAAGGAGACGCCGCGGCTGAGGAAGTAGGACTTGTATTTTTCCTCCTCCGGGTTGGAGGTGGAGACAAGACCGTCGGCACCGCCGCTGCCGGCGTTGGCAAAGCCGCCGCCACCGCCGCCGCCGGCACCCTGCGCGGGGGCGACGCCGCGAATACGGTTCTGGGCGGACTGGGCGATGTCGAAGATTTCCGTCTCCATGTCGCTGGCACCGCCGTCGAGCGAGAACTCGACCTGCCCGTTGTTGACTGTCCAACTGTATCCCGAAAGGCGCGACACGTTGTCGAGGATTTGGTCGAGGGACATGTTGCGCACGGAGATATTGATGGCGGGGTTGGGCGGCGGGTTCTGTGGGTCTTCGCGCACCATGCGGTTGATGTTCACCGGTTGCTGGGTCGGCGAGTAGGTCTCGGACAACTGCACGAGGGCGCGCAGGACGTCGGTGAGCGGCAGTTCGCGGAAGTTGGCGACGGGGATGACCGTCTTTTTGAGGGTGCCAATCAGCGGGTCCTGCGCCTTGTCGGCGCGCTGCGAGGGCATGTCGCGGTAGAACACGCCGGGCAGTTCCCACTCGTTGCGCAGGGAGCCGAGCATGTTTTCGCGCGTGTTCTCGCGGTTCATCTCGCGGTCGGGCACGAGGACCTTGTTGATGTGGATGAGGTGGTATTTCGCCTCGGCGTTGTTGGGTTGGAGGTAGAGCACCTCTTTGAATGTGGCGGACGCGCCCTCGTAGTCGCCGCGCAGATACTGCGCCTTGGCGATGACGGTCAGTTCCTGAACCTTCTTGGCGTCGGCGGCGTATTTGGGGCTGACCTGCGAGAGGGAGCGGAAGTGCGGCGAGAGTTTCGCCTTCTCGTATTCGGCGACCAAGCGCTGGTGCGCCTTGCTGTCGGTGCCGACGAGTTTGCCGTGCTCCTCGACGTGGCGTCCGGCGAGGATGAGGTCCTCGTTCTTGAGTGCCGTCACAAACTTGCGGATGACGATGTTGGCGGCGACGGCGTTGACGTGTCGGCGCTGCTCCTCGAAGGCAATGTTGTCGGGGAGCAGTTTCCGCGCCTTGTCGGCGTTGGCGGCGGCCTCATCGAACTGTCCCTTGGAGAGTTGGCTCTGCGCCTTGTCGGCGAGGCGGACCGCCTCCTGCGCGTCGAAACGCTGCTTGGTGGCGGTCTCGGCGATGGCGGCACCGGCACTGCTCCCGATTTCCGAACCGTGGTCGCGCGCGCCGATGACCTGCTGCTTGGCGAGGGCGAGTTCCTTGCGGATGTTGGCGGAGCCGACGTTGTCGGCGCGGCGTTTCAGGGCGTCCTCGGCACCGTCAATGAGCGTGAGGGCTTCGACGAACTGTTTCGCACGGGCGTATTTGTAGGCGTCCTGAATGGCGGCGCGGACCTCGGCGTAGATCTTCTCGTTTTTCTTGGCGACATCCCCGATGAGGGTATCGGAGGCGGTGCCGGCGGTGCTGGGAGCCGCAGCGGCACCGCCGGTGCCGGCGGTGGTCGGAGCACCGCCGCCAAGTTGGCGGTTGATGGCGTCGAGGGTGCGCTTGTTCTCATCGGTCGGCGCGAGGCGGACGAGTTGCTCCGCCTTCGCCTTTGCCTCGGCGTATTTCTCGGCGGTGAAGAGCGTTTCCACTTCCGCTTTCAACTTGGCGACATCGTCCTGTTCGGGCGTGGCGACGGGCGGCACCGGCGCGGGGGCTTCGCCGCCGGGCACAGGGGCGACGGGCGCGGGAGCGGGTTCAACCGGAGCCACGGGCGCGGGCGGCGCAGGATCGGGCGTGACGGGGACGACCGGCACCGGTGCCGGCGGCGCAGGTTCAGCAGGGGCGGGGGCGGGAGCGGGAGCGGGTGCCGGTTCAACCGGTGCCACAGGTGCGGGCGGCGGCGGTTCCGCCGGCGCGGGCGCGGGCGGGGTCGGAGCAGGTTCGGCGGGAGCCGGTGCGGGCGGTGCCGGTTCGACCGGAGCCGGCGGCGTCGGGGCTGCCTCGGCGGGGGCCGGCGGCGGCGGCGCGGGCGGCGTGGCGTCAGCGGGGGCGGCCGGTGCCGGTGCCGGCGCGGCTTCGGCGGGAGCGGGAGCGGGAGCGGGTTCAGCCGGCGCGGGAGGCGGCGGGGCGGGCGTTTCCGCAGCGGGCGGCGGCGGCGGGGGAGGAGCGGTTTCGGCGGGGGCGGCGGGCGCGGGAGCCGCCGGTGCCGGCGCGGCTTCGGCAGGGGCGGGCGCGGCTTCGGCCGGCGCGGGGGGCGGCGGAGCGGGCGTCTCCGCAGCGGGCGCGGGCGGAGGCGGCGGGGGCGGCTCCGGTGCCTCTTGGGCGACAACGGCGGGCGCCGTGAAGACAGAGGTGGCGAGAGCGCCCGCGGCAAAGAGCAGCGAGGCCAGCGGCTTGTTTTGACTGAGTGCTTTTTTCATGGGGGGGATATGTTTGTTTGTGTGTGGAGAGGGTGGAACGTGATGTGTGTGTGGTGGTGTGATTGGTAGGAGCGTTTGGGTTTGGGCGTCAGCGACCTGCGGGGCGTTTCACCGGTTGGGCGGACTTGGGTGCTTTGCCCGCAGGGAGCGCGGGGACTTTTCCGGTTGCACCGGCAGCGGGGGTTGCCGGCGGTTTGGCGGGCGTGTGAACCTTCGGGGTGTAGTGCAAAACTTCGGTCAGCACGGCATCCTTCGCTTTCTTCGCTCGGTTGAGTTTCTTGTATTTCTTCTCGATGGTTACTTCGTTTTTATCGAAGTCAAACGCTTTTAGCGTGAACTCGCCGACGTTCGGGACGCTCCGCTGCTCGCCGACTTTTTGCCACGTCCACGTCTCGCCGGCGTCGTCGCGCAGGGTGATGACATGCTGGTCGAGATAGACCGGCGTGTTGTTTTCGAGGCGGAATTCGCGCTTCATCTCGGTGTCATAGACGACGAGCGTGAGCGGTTTGGCGACGGTGCCGTTGGCGTTGCGATTTTCGGCGATGATGTCGCGGACGGTCACCGGTGGCACGGAGTAGGTCTTTCCTTTTTGGAGGTAGGAGGTGGTTCCGCCTTTGGCGTCCATGACGATGACCTGCGTGGGGCCGAGGTCGCCTTTGAGCATGAGCCGGTAGGCGGGGCGGACCATGTTCACGAGTTTGATTCCGAAGGGCGGTTCGGGGGGCGGCGTGAAGCCCTTGGGGACGTATTGGGCGGCGCGGGTGGACCAGAAGATTTTGACGGGCGTGAAAAGGTCGAAAGTCCAGTCGGCGGCGTCCTCGTCCTCAAGGTCGGTGGTCGGTTGCGTCCAATCAACATTACGCGGAACGGGGCTTGCCGGCGTTGCCGGTGTGAACGGGGTGCTCGTGGGTTTGGCGACATCACCGGTCTTGGGTTTGACGGCATGCGCGCCAATCTTCTCCGCATTCTCCGAATACCAGAAGCCGCACGCGGCGAGCAGGGCGGCGAGGGCGGCGAGGAAGAGCAGTTTGTCAAAGTGCTTGTTCATGGAAGTGGACGATGGGTGTGCGCGGTGGGGGAATGATTGCGGGGCGGGTTTATTTTGCGGGGCTTTCGCCGGCGGTGGCGGGCGTCGGGGTGAGATACTCGAAGGAGACGGTGAACTCGGAGGGCGCGTCGGGCACGATTTCCAATTTGTCGGGCGTCCCGGCGGCAGGGGCGGCACCGGCAAATCCGGTGGCACCGGCGGCGGCGGGCGCGGGTGCGGCGGTTCCGGGAAGAGCGGGGGCTGCGGCGTCACCGGCGGCAGGGGCGGTGGTCGCCGGAATCGCGAACGGGTCAACCGGTGCGGCGGCGGCGGCGGCGGGTGTGGCGGCGGCGGGTGCGTTGGGGTCGGCGGGCGGTTCGAGGACGGTCGGGTTCGCGGGTTCGACGACAAGTCCGCGGAACACGAGGGGCGTTTTCTCGTAGCGGACGGAGTTCACGAAGCGGCGCAGGACGTCCGTCTTGGCGGTGAAGGTGACGCGGAAGAAGTAGGACGTGGTGACATCGCGGCGGCGCAGGGTTTCCTCGGCGCGCGGGGTGTATTCGTCGGTGCTCGCGCCGCGATTTCCGGCGGTGCCGGCGGCGACTTCGATTGGCTCGCGCTGGACGCTCTGGAGGATGAGGGGCGAGTCGGAGTCCTTGGGGACGGGCTGACCGGGGATGAGCGTTTTGTCGTTCTTCGCCTCGGCGAGTTTGGTGACGAGGTGGTCGATGATGCGCTGCTGGACGAGGAGGTCCTTAAAGCGCGATTGCGGCTGGATGCCGTCGCTGGAATTGACGTAGCGGCTGAATCCGAAGCCGAAATCGTTGACGCCGGTGGTGCGGGTGTAGATGCGCACCTTCGCCTCCTTGAGGCGCTCGCGCAGACGTTGGTCAACCTCCTTGAGTTTGGCGACGAGGTCGGCGCCGCTGCGCGTGGAACTCGGTTCCTCCGCCTCGAAGAGACGGTCGCGCGTCGCGCGCAGGTCGAGGTCGGCGAACAACTTTTTCGCGATGGTGGCGAAGGCGTCGCGGTTGGCGGTGACGGCGGCGAGGTTCGCCTCGTCGGGCGTAAACTCTTTGGAGAGGTTTTGGAGGTCGTTCTGGACGACGGTTTTTTTGAGGAAGCCGCGCAGTTCGGCGAGGCGCTTGCCTTCCTGCGAGGAGGCGGAGGGCGGCTTGTATTTGAAGGTGCGGGCGGCGTCGAGGTTGCTCCGCGTCTCCCCAAGGGTCTTCTGCGTTTCGGAGTATTTGAGGTATTGCCAGACGGAGGCACCGGCACCGGCGACGCAGAGCGCGCCGAGGAAGCCGAGGGTGGCAGTGAGAACGGGATACTGTTTGGGGAAACTCATGTTAGAGGGACTGCTCCGGTTTGAGGGTTAGGAGGAAGGTGCGGCGCGGCAGGTTGGGCTTTTCCTCGCCTTGGCTTGCCGTGGCAGTCGGACGAACGTCCTTGACGAAGGTGTCGCACTGCTTGAGTGCCTTTTCGACCGCCTCGAACTTGGCGGTGGCGGCGGCGGCGTTGATGGCGCCATCGGGGGAAACCTCCGGCAGAAGCGCCTTGACGGTGATTTTGAGGACGGTGACGCGCTTGGCGGGCGGCTCGCCCTTCTTCGCGTCGGAACCGCTCTTTGCGGGCGTCTTCGCGCCGGCGGCGGTCTTGGCGACCGGCTTCGCGGCTCCCTCGTCCGAGGGCGGAAGTTGGTTGCGCAGGATGGCGAGCGACTCAATCCAGACGCGCTTCTTCGCCCAACCGGACTTCGCTGCCGGCGCGGGCGCGGCGTTCTCGGTGTCCGCCTCGGTTCCGAACGGGTCGTCGGCGGGGTCTTCGCGCACGGTCAGCACCGGTTCCTGAATGAGCGCGGCCTGAATCTGGGTAAGCAGTTCGAACCATTCGAGGCGGGCGTCGCCGAGTTCCTTCAGCACGGCGGAGCGGCTGTCAATGTCCTCGATTTCGAGGCACAGTTTCTTGATTTTTTCACCGTAGCCGCGATAGCCCTTGCCGTCGCGTTCGTCCTCCTTGCCACCGGGAACGGCACTGCCGTCGAGTTCGGTGCGCACGGCGTCGAGTTGGCGGTCAATTTCGGCGTGCTTTTCGTAGAAGTGGTAGCCGACGGGAAGCGGGGCGGCGGCGGCGAAGAGGGCGGCGAGAACGAGCCACGGCTTCTTCTTCGCGAATTCGAGGCGCGCCGCGATTTCGCGCGGGATGAGGTTCACGCCGACGGGGCGTTCGAGGACAAGGCGCGCCGCCTCGCCGACGCACTCCGAGACCTGATAGGCGGTCGCGCTGCCGGGCAGTCCGTGCGGGGCGGCTTTGCCGAGGCGGACGTTGAGCAACGGGTCGAGAAACTCGACGGGCAGTTTTAGCGCCTCGGCGAGATACTCCGCCAGACCGGGCAGGAGCGAACCGCGACCGGTGAGCACGAGCCGTTCCGGTGTGGCGCCGGCGTTCTGCCGCCGGTGGTTGATGACGCGGCGGTTGATGTCCTGCGCGAGACGCTTGGTGAAGTCCTGCGCGCGGGCATCAAGTTGGGCGGCGACGCCCGGCGCGAGGTTCGCGCTTTCGGGGCTGGAAAAGTAGGCCTGCTTGATGGCTTCGGAGCGCGCGAAGGTTTCGCCAATCGTGTCGGAGATGGACTGCGTGAGCAGGTTGCCGCCGATGGAGATGTTCTGGATTCCGAAGCCCTCCGGCGTGGCGAAGGTCAGGTTCGTCGAGCGCGCGCCGATGTTGATGATGAGCGCGTTGCCGGCGATTTCGCCGCCCTGCGCGAGACGGTAGCACTGGTAGTCAAGCAGCGTCGCGGCGTCCACCGACTCCGGCTTCAGCCCCGTGGAGCAAATGGCTTCGGTGAACTCCGTCGCGTCCGCGCGCTTGTGCGCGAAGAGCGCGACCTCCGCCTCAACGCCGTCGGTGGAAATGATTTGACTGTCCCAGACCATCTCCGCCGCGTCGGGCAGGTTTTCCTGCGCGCTGAAGGCGATGATTTGCTTTTGGCGCGCCTGCTCAACCTGGGCGACCTTGATGTTCTTCGTCAGCAGACGGTAGCCCGGAACGATGACCGTCGCGGAACCGGAAAGCCGCGCCTGTCCGACAATTCCTTTCAGCGCGAAGGCGAGGGCTTCAAGCCATGCGCCCTCGTCGGTGTAGTCATAGGAAAGGGTCTGGACGAAGAACTTCTCCAGCGTCAGTCGCCGTCCGCCGTCCGCGCTCCGCGCCGCCGAGAAGACGGCGGCGGAAACGTGAGTCGCGCCGCAGTTGACGACAATGGGATTGGGGGAACTCATGCGGGGAATGGTGTTTGTTGGGAGAGAGGGTGGGAGAGGTGGGAAGGGTCGCGGTGCGCGGCGTATGGGGAAGCGGGAAGAGGGGCGGAACGCTGGCGGAAAAGGAGCGGTCAGTCAACAACGCTAACTCAATTCTGGTCGTCGCGCAGAACGGTCGGAGAGTTGCGTCCGCCCGCGATGTCGAAGCCCGCCTGCGCCGAGTTGCGCAGCAGACCGGAAGTGGCGAGCGCGCCGGTGTCCGCCATCGTCTTGAAACCGGTGAACTCGTCCTCCTTCAAAAGATTCTTCGAGCGAAACACACGGGCGGTTTTGCCCGACGCCTCCGCCTCGACGATGTAGGCATACGGCTCGCGGCCGAGACCGTCGCGGCGGACGATTTCGCCGGGCAGGTAGAAGAAAACGAAACCGCTGCTCGGACGCTCGACCGCGAGCAACGTCGCCGAGGCGCGGAAGAAAAGGAACTCCGAGTTCGCGGCGGCGGCGGCTCCGGCGGTCGCGCCGGCACCGGTCTTCGCGGCACCACCGGCGGCGGCGGTGGCACCGGCGGCGCCGGTGCGGGAGGCGGGCACGCGGACGGCGCGGCGCTTGTCCGGCCGGTAGGCGAGCGTCAGCGTCACCTTCGGCTTGTCAATCCACGCGGGGTTCGAGGACAGACCCTCGTCCGCGCCGCGCGAGGCACTCGTGCGGAACGCGACCGCGATGCGCTGCGTGCCCGTTCCGAATCCGGCGACGTTCGAGGGCTGTTGCTGGACGGAGACAATCTCGAAGGGAAGTTTGCCTTCGCCCTCGGCGGCGGCACCACCGGCGGCGGCACCGGCGGCGGGACGGGAAGAACCGGAACGGGCAGATTGCGCGTCCGCAGGCAAAACAAGAAGCGCGAGACCGCACAGCGCGGCAACGCAAGTGGCAGGGGTGGATTGCATGGGCGCGAAAGTGCCTCCGAAGACGGCGGGAGCAACAACTTTTTTCGGGAATTTTGTTCCTTCCAAAACCGATTTCCTTTTTGTCCCGAACATGCGCCTGAAAATCACGGTTTTCCTCCTGCTCGCGAACATCGCCGTCTTCGCACTCGTGCAGACATTTGACAAGCGGGTGCGCGACCCGGTCGTCGCCGCGCCGCTGTTCGCTCCGAACATCCGCGAGGTCTCCGTGGACGGCTCCGGCGTCCCCCAACCCTACACGCTCGCCGGCGAGGGACGCGGAAACTGGCACCTCACCGCGCCCTACTCGTGGCCCGCCGACCCCGCCGCCGTCGCCGGAATCATCGAGCAACTGCGCTTCGTCCAGATTGACGGCGGGTTCACCCTCGCCGAGGCGCGCGCCAGCGGAAGCGCGCTCGCCGACTACGGATTGGACAAGCCGGAGGCGCGCTTGAGCGTCGTCGCCGACGGTTCGACGCCGGTGGTCATCCAAATCGGGCGCGTCGGCGGAACCCCCGAAAACCCGCGCTTCTTCCTGCTCGCGCCTTCGGCCGACGGCTCCGCCGACGCCGCCCGCATCATCCCCGTCCCGCCGCGCTTCCTCTCCGGCGTCGTGGCGAATCCCGACACGCTTCGCTCGCCGAACGTTTTCTCCATCGGCGCGTTCGAGGTTCGCGCCCTCGCCGTCTCCACGCGCGACCCCGCCGCGTCCGCCGCCGGTGCCGCCGCCGGCATGACGCCGCAGGTTCGCTTGCGCCTCGAACAGCGTCCCGCGCCCGCCGGCAACGACACCGAGCGCGTCTGGCTCTTCGAGGCGCCCGTCGCCGCCGAAGCCGGCCGCGCCCTGCTCGAAGCCCGCCTCGAACGCCTCGTCAACCTGCGCTACCTGCGCTTCCTGCCGCCCGCCGCCGAAGCGACGGCGGAGTTCCTCAACCAATACGGTCTGGGCGCGCCGCGCATGCGCATCACCGTCCAAGGCAACAACCGGCTCCAGACGCTCGTCATCGGCGCGCGCGACCCGGCGTCGCCGGCGGCCGCCCCGTCCTGCTTCGCCAAGTTGGAGGACAACCGCGCCGTCTTCACCGTGCGCGAGCAGGAGGTCGCCGAGTGGGCGCGCGCCGCCACCGACCTGCGCGAGGTCGAGTTCCTGCGCTTCCCCGCCGGAACGCTCTCCGAAATCACCATCCACGACGCACGCTCGCAACGCCTCGTCCTGCGCCGCCGCGCCCCGGGCGTGTGGGGAATGCCCGCGCTGCCCGGAACCACGACAACCGTGCCGCTCGCCGCCGACCCCGACGTTGTCGCCGGCCTCGTCGAAGCCCTGCGCCACATCTCCGCGCACGCCCGCCCCGCCCCCGCCGGCGCCTCCGAACGGCTCCGCCAACTGTGCGAGAAATTCGTCAGCGACGCCCCGTCCGGCGACGTTCTCCGCGAGACCGGACTCGACCGCCCGACGTTGCGCGTTGACCTCGAATTCACCCCGCCCGCCGGCACCGCCGGAAAAACCTCGCGCCGCACGCTCCTGCTCGCCGCGCCGCGCCCCGCCGGTGCTCCCGCCCACGCCAAACTCGCCGACGCGCCGACGGTCTATTCCATTCGCGGCGAAATCCTCGACGCCGTCAGCGTCTCCCCCGCCCAATACCGCGACCGGCGCGTCACCGGCATTCCCGACGGCGCCGTCGTCACCGCCCTGCGCCTGACCGACCTCGAAACCGGTGCCGAAATGATTCCCCAGCCCGAAACCGCCGGCGACTACTCCGCCACCGGCGGCGAGAGCGCGGGCACCGCCGGTGCCGCCGGCAGTGCCGCCGGTTCCGAAAACACGAACGCCAAAAGCGCGACGCCGACGCCGTCGTCCGCCGCCGCGCCGGCAGCGGGAACGGCGGCAACTTCATCGGCACCGGCGACCACTTCGCCCGCCGCCGCGCCGCGCCGCGCCCCTTACGCCGAAACGCTCGCCGCCCTGCCGCAGGAGGCGCGCGCGAACGTCTCCAACCTCTTGAAGGAACTCGCGGACATCCGCGCCGCGCGCTTCTTCGACGCCCCGTTCTCCGAGCAATACAAGCACCGGCACCTCGGCTCGCACACCGCCGAAGCGTGGCGCTACCGCCTCGAATTCTCGCTCGTCCCCGCCGGCGGCTCCACCGAGGAAACGCGTGTCCTGTTCCTCACCAAACGCCTCGGCGGCACCACGCAAATCGCCGGCAGCCCCGCCCAAAACTGCGTCTTCGCAATCAAACAGGAACTGCTCGACGCGCTTTTCAAACTCACCTTCGAGAAAAGCCGCGACCGCGAAGTCCCCGCCATCCGCCGACCCGCCGACCTCCCCACCCCGCCCCAACCGGCAACCACGCCGGAGACGACAGCACCGGCAACGACGACAACGACGCCGCCGGCAACGACGACGCCACCGGCGACGACGCCCGCGCCACCGGCGACGGTTCCCGCACCGCCGCCGACGAAGTGATGAGGCACACACATGGAGCACCACACACATGGAGCGCCGACTTTCAAGTCGGCTCGTCCCCTCAATGCGGCGTAGCCGCCACTTTAAAAAAGAGAAGCAAGGCGGCTATCGCCGCACCTCTTCCAAGCCGACTTGAAAGTCGGCGCTCCATGTTAAAAAGAGAAGCAAGGCGGCTATCGCCGCAACACCGCCGAGCCGACTTGAAAGTCGGCGCTCCATGTATGTGGCGCTCCATGACAGGGGCTGACGCCCCTGCCTATGCTATGCCGCCCCTACGGGGCTGGCGCGCCGCCGGCACCGCCGGTGACGCCACCACCACCGCCGCCGGTGACGCCCGGTTGCTCGCCGTAAAGGTTTCTGCCGTGCTGTCCTTTTTCGGAGGCGAAGATGAGCAGCACCGCCGGTCCGGCGAGGTAGAGCGTGCACACGATTTCGTAGTTGCCCCACAGGGAGTCGCCGAGGGTCGTGAAGTAGGTGACGAACGTCGGTGCCAGCAGGAACGCCCATTTGCCGGAGCGTCCGGTGTCGTGGAGGCGCCGCACGAGCAGCGTCAGCCCGGGCAGGAAGTTGGCGATGACGAGCACGACCGCCGCCAGTTTCAGCGCGAACGGGGCACCGGCGGTGGCGTCCTTGAGATTCTCATCGGAGAGGAATCCCGCGCAGAGCAGCACCGCGAACGGGATGGCGTTGGCGAGGTTGAAGCACCAGAACTCGGAGCGGGCGGCGCGCCCGTTGAAGACGTCGAATTTCCGGTAGGTGGCGGCAATCTGTTGAAGGGGGGAGAGCATGGCGTCAGAAGAAGTGAATCACGTCGAAGAGCACGGCGAACACGGCGTCGGCGATGACGAGCAGCGTGATGCCAAGAACGGCGGCGGAGGTGGTGGCGTCGCCGACGGCTTGGGAACTTTTTCCGGCATTCATGCCGCGAAAACAGCCCGACCACGCGATGAGGATGGCGAAGACGAACGCCTTGATGAGACCGGCGGCGACGCTCGGCATCTTGATGACGCGCAGGGTCATCTCGACGCCCTGTTCCAGCGGGATGCCCATCGGCGCGACGACGAGCAGGCCGCCGGCGATGCCGCACAGGTTCGCGTAGAGCGTCAGCAGCGGGGTCATCAGGAAGAGCGCGAAGAAGCGCGGCAGGACGAGGTATTCGTAGGGCGAAATGCCGAGGACGCGCAGCGCGGCGGTCTCCTCCGAGACGTTCATCGTGGCGAGTTGCGCGGCGTAGGCGGTGGCGGTGCGGCCGCACAAAATCACGCCGGTCATGAGCACGCCCATTTCGCGAAGCATCGAGAGCGCGACGGCGCCGGGGACCATCGTGACGGCGCCGACCTGCCGCATTTGCAGCACGCCGAGGTAGGCGAGAATCAGCCCCGTGAGCGAGGAGACGAGGGCGATTATCGGCAGGGCGTCGGCACCGCAGTCCTGAATGAGCAATCCGCACTCGCGCATGCGGACACGGGCGCGTCCTCGGCAGAAATTGGCGAAGGCACCGGCGACGCGTCCGGTGAATTCGAGCGCGGCGTTCCACGCGCGCGCACTGGCGAGCGCCCACGCGCCGAGGCGGTAGGTGAGCGTGGCGCGCAGGGCGGCTTCGCGGGCGGCGTCACCGGCGCGGCGGCGCGCGGCGGCGGCGGTCGAGGCGGCGTCGTCGCCGGTGAACTCCTCGATGTCGGCGCGGCCGTTGCCGTCGTTGTCGGCGTGCGCGAGGGCGAGTTTGAGCAGACCGGCGAGGTCGGGCGGAAGGTTTTCGGAGGCGGGGCGGATTCCGAGCGGTTCGAGTTGGCGGTGCAGTTCGAGCAGGAACGCCGGCAGCGAGGAGTCGTAGCGTTCGAGACCGGAGGCGTCGAGGGGCAGGACGGTCTCCGTCGCCGCCGGTGCCGGTGCCGCCGCCGGCGGCGGCGTTTTTTTGGCGGCGGGCGTGGCGGTGATGGCGGCGGCGATGGCGGCGGCTTCGGGAAAGCCGGCGCGAATGCTCCACGCGCCGGAAATTTTGAGCGCCGGAAAAGCGTCGCCGGCGGCGGGCGTCAGCGTTGCGGCGGCGGCGTTCATGGGGTCGCGGGGGCTGTTGGGCGCGCGGGCAACGGGGCGAGCATCTGGCGCACGAGGGCGAGCGCGTTCTCCGGCGTCAGACCGGTGCCGGTGGACACGGTGCCGGCGGACGGACGCCACAGCGCGCGGCCGTTGCGGGCGTAAAACGTGAGCGAAAGGGAGTCCGCGCGCCCGCCGCCCTCGCGGGCGTCACCGGCGACGACATCCTCGCGCCGGACCGAAAACTGAACGCTGAAATCGGCGACGGGACCGCCCTCGACCGCCTCGACGTAGCCCTTGGCGCGCAGGGTCTCGCGCACGCCGAGGCGAATGCTTTCAAGCAGAACCGGCGGGGAATCTTCGGTCGTGGCACCGTTGCGCCCGGCGACGATGAACGTTTTCAGCGGCTGCCACGTCGCCACCGGCGGCGGTTGTCCGCCAAAGAACTGCACCTTCGCGCGGCACCCCGCGAAAACCGCGCCGGCGACGATGCCGGCGGCAAGGACAAGGACGCGGACGGCGGATGGCGACATGGCGGCGCATGTTTCCGCGCCCCGCCGCGAAAGCAAGCCCTTGTTGGCGGGAGCGGTTGGCGGAGGCAGTTGGCGGGGCGGGGGAATTTCCTACTCCCCGCGCCAGAATGCCTTCAACGCCGCCAGCACCGGCGCCGGAATTTCGCGGCTTTCGAGTTTCCCCGAAAGCGGGTCGCCGGCGGCATGCACAACCCGCATTTCTCCGCTGGCACAAAGAACGGTGCCACCACCGGCACCGGCGGCGGCTTCGCGTTCAATGCGGAAACGCCACGAGAGCGAGCGCACCGACGTCACCTCGACCGAGAGCACCACGGCGACTTCCTCGTTGTAGCGCACCGGCGCGCGGTAGCGGATGGAGAACGACACGCGCGGCCAGCCGGTCATCATGCCGCCGGCGGTGTCGGGCACGGTCACGCCGCATTTGCGCCAGAACGCCGCCTCCGCCTCCTCGACCCACAGCGGAAAACGCGCGAAATGCGCGATGCCGGCGGGGTCGCACTCGGAAAAACCAACGCGCCGGACATGGCGAAACACCCGAACGGTCTCGGAAGACGGCGGGACGGACGGTGAAGAAGCGGACTGCGTTGCCATGCGGACGCAGGGTGCGCCGCCCCCCTGCGGCGGACAACAAAGAAGAGATTTGTTCGCAAAGGCGTGCAGGAGAGGGAGTTGCGGGTTGCCGGCGGTGACTTCGCACAGGGCGTCGAGCGCGGCGGGGATATGCGCCAAAAACTCTGTTTTTCCGCGCAAAATTCCCAAGAAACCGTAGGCACCGAGGGCTTGCATGAGGCGTTGCGCGGCGGCGTCGGACAGCGCGCGGTAAAAGTCCGCTGGCGACGCCAAAATCCTTGTGAATTCAACAAGTTCCGTCGTCCGCGCCGCCGCCGGTGCGCCATCCGCCGCCGGTGCCGCCGGTGCCGCCGGCGGCAGTGTCCGGTAAAATTCGGCGAATTCTTTTCGTTCGCTTGCGGGCAAGATTGCGTAGGGGTCGTAAAGGAGGGACGCCAAGTCGTAGAACCCTGTTCCGACGCGCATGCCTTGAAAATCAATGAACCACGCCTGTCCGTCGCGCCAGAGAATGTTTTGGGACTGGCAATCGCGGTGGACGAGTTGCGCCGGCAGTCGCAGGAGGCGTGCGGCGAGCGCGTCGAGTTCCGCCCGCAAATCCGCCGGCAGTGGCGTTTTCTCCCCGTTTACGGCGAGTTGAAAATTGTCCCAAAAATAATCCTGCTCCCAGCGATAGAGCGCGGCGTCGAAGCCCGTCATGAGGCGCGGAGCGGCGTCGCCCGCCTCGCGAAAACGCGCCAGACCGGTGTCGTGCAGATTGCGAATCGCCCTCAACGCCGAGCGGTAGGCGTCGCGCCGCACCGCCGGTGGCGCGCCCCGCAGCGCGAGCAAATCCGTCTCGCCGAGGTCTTCCATGAGCAACGCGCCGCCGCCGGCGGCGGCGTCAACGGCAGTGCCGTTACAATCGCCGCAACCGCCGTTTTCCCGTCGCACCAGCACTTTGGGGACGGGGAATTTGACCTGTTCGCGCAGAAAAACGGCGATGTCCGCATAGAGCGCGTTCTCGGCGCGGGAGTTGTCGAAAACGCACAGCACGCCCGTCCCGCCGGCAGTCAGTGGGACGCGCGAAAATTTTCTGCCGGAGCCGCCTTTTTCGATTGGGACACCCGCGCCACCGGTGCCGCCGGTGCCGCCGTCGCGGAGAAATGTCGCCAATGCCGCGTCCATTTTCAACGCATTCCCCGCCGTTTTCACGCGCCGCCGGTGACGCCGGCGGGCAGTTTGTATCCGCACGTTTCCGGCGCGACGGCAGGGTTGTCGAGTTTCACGATGCGCGAATTTCCCGAACCCAGCGTGACGACCGACGGGCGGTGCGCGGCGGCCTCGGCGGCGTCGAACCAGCCGAAAGTCATGATGACCACGAGGTCGCCAATCGCGCCAAGATGCGCCACGGCACCGTTGAGGGAGAAGCGGCGCGAGCCCGCCGGTGCCGGAATTGCGTAGGTTTCAAAGCGCTGACCGTTCGAGATGTTTCCCACGAGGATTTTTTCGTTCGGCAGAATTCCCACGAGACGCATCAACGCCTCGTCTATTTCCATGCTGCCCTCGTAGTGCAACTTGGCGTCCGTGACTTCCGCGCGGAGAATTTTTGACCTCAGCAAATTGGTTAGCATTGGCGTCGTTTTCGGGGGCGGAACATGCGGCGGTGCCGGCGGAGTGTCAACGGTGGAGGCACTGCCGGTGACGCTGCCGGTGCGGGCGCGAGCCGCCGCAATCCGCCCTTGCGCGCCGCTGGTGGCGCGGGTGTTTTTGCCCGTTTTCAACGCAGGCAGAACATGTCCCACCGTCCCGTGAAACGCTCCTACACCGAACCGGCGCTCGAACGCTGGCTTGAGCGCCTCAACGCGCCGTGGGAATGGCGTTTCCCGCCGGCGGCACTCGAAACCGCCCGCGCCATCTACCGGCGCGGCGACATGCGCGAAATCCACCTCTCGGAAAATTCCGCAACCGTCTTTTTCTCGTGGAACGGCGAGGGCGCGCACGCCGTTCTCGACTGGGAGCCGGACAGCAAAACCACCACCGGCAGTGCCGCCGCCGCCGCCGGTGCCACCGGTGCCGGCGCGGAGCACCTCGTCTGGCGCTCCTCCTTTGACAGCCCCGCGCTGAACGACACCCACGCCGCCGCCGCGCTCTACGAGATTGAGGAACTCGTCGCCGAAATGGACACGACGCCGCCGGCGGACCTCCTTGAAGAACCGCCGGCACCGCCGCCGAACGCCGCCGCCGCCGGTGGTGGTGACGCCTCCGGCACCGTCGCCGTGCCGGAACCACGCCGCCTCCGCTTGCAACTCTCCATCGCTGGGGACGGCGCGCTCCTGTGCGAGCCGTTCTGGAACGACGACCTGCCCGCCTACGGCACGCGCGCGCCCGCGCCCGAAACGCTCACCGTCGGCGAACGCTCCGAACTGCTCACGCTCGCCGCCCGCGCGCGCCGCGCCGGTTTCACCTCGGACACCGCCGGTGCCGGCTGGCGGCTCAACTCGCCCGTCACCGCCGCCCGTTTCGCCCGCCACGAACTTCCCGCGTGGCGGCAACGCTGGGAAGTCGCCGAGACCCCCGACCTCGCCCTGCTCTCGCGCCCCGAACGCACCGTCCGCCTCGTCGCCGAAACGTTTGAAGAGGACGGCGACGAATCCGGCGACGGCGGCGACGGCGGCGAAACCGGTAGCAACGTCGGCACCGGCACCGGTGCCACCGGCGGGGCTGGCGAACGCTCCGCCACCGGTGGCGCGTTCCGACTACGCTGGCGGCTGCGCCTCGGAACGGAATGGCTGCCCGACGCCGTCGCGCGCCGCCTGTTCGCGTCCTCCGGCGAAGCGGTCTTCGTCCCGGGTCAAGGCATGGCGCGCCTCGACTCCGGTCAGCGGCGTCTGCTCGCGGAATGGGGCGCGAACACGGGCACCACCGGTGACGCCACTGGTGGCGGCGACGCTTCGTCGGCAGCGCAAACGCGCGCCTATCAACTGCTCTCGCTTTTTGGCGACGCCCGCGTGGAAGTCGCCGCCGACGCCCGTCTGGACGCATGGCGCGCCGCGCTGCTTCGCGAACCGGCACCGCTTCCGAACCTGCCGCCGTTCCTGCGTCCGTATCAGGCGCGCGGCGCCTCGTGGCTCGCGCACATGCTCGCGCTCGGAACGCATCCGCTGCTCGCCGACGAGATGGGCCTCGGAAAAACCGTCCAAGTGCTCGCGCTGCTCGCCGCGCGTCCCGCCGGTAGCGCGCCCTCGCTCGTCGTGTGCCCCGCCTCGGTCGTGCCCGTCTGGGCGGAGGAGGCACGCCGGTTCTTCCCCGAACTGCGGGTCGTCGCGCTCGACGACGCCGGCACCGCCGTCCCGTCCGCCGTCGCCGCGCGCGAGGGCGAGTTGGACCTCGGCGACCCCGCGCCGGGGCGCGCCCTCTGGCTCGTCAGTTACGCCAAACTGCGCCGCCGGCGCGACCTGCTCGCCCGAACCGAGTTCGCGCTCGCCGTGCTCGACGAGGCGCAGTTCATCAAGAATCCCGACGCCGATGTCACCGCCGCCGCCGCCGCCATTCGCGCACGCCACCGCCTCGCACTCACCGGCACCCCGCTCGAAAACCACCCGCGCGACCTCTGGTCCATCTTCCGCTTCCTGATGCCCGGACTGCTCGGCTCGCGGACGACGTTCGAGGCGCGGCTCGATGCCGACCCCGACGCCGTCGGCGCCATCACGCGCCAGACCGCGCCGTTCACGCTGCGCCGCACGAAGGACGCCGTCGCGCCGGAACTGCCGCCGAAGGTCGTGATGACGCTGCCGTGCCCGCTCGGCACGGAGCAGCGCGCGCTCTACCGGCGGCTCGCCGAGGAGGGCGTCGCCGCGCTGGGCGGGTCGGCGGAACGCGCCACCGCCGGCGAATTCCTCGCGTTGCTGACGCGCCTGCGCCAAGCGGCGTGCGACCCCGCGTTGTTGCCCGGACACGAGGCGTTGCCGGTGACGGCTTCGGGCAAGTTGTGCGCACTGGCGGAACGGCTTGACGAGGTGTTGGAGAGCGGCGGCAAGGTGGTGATTTTCAGCCAGTTCACGCGCTTGCTCGACCGCGTGGAGCAACTGCTCGCAAAGCGGTATCCGGCGGCACCGGTGTTCCGTCTGGACGGCGCGACGGCGGACCGAGCGGCACCGGTGGCGGGCTTCCAGACGGGCAAGGGCGCGGCGGTCTTTCTGGGTTCGATGCGCGCCGGTGGTGCCGGTCTCACGCTCAACGCCGCCGAATACGTCTTCCTGCTCGACCCATGGTGGAACCCGTCCGTCGAGCAACAGGCGATGGACCGCGTGCACCGGCTCGGACAGACGCGCACGACGCTCGTCTATCGCATGGTCGCGCAGGACACGGTTGAGGCGCGCGTCGAGGCACTCAAAGAGGCAAAAGGCGCACTGTTCGAGCAAATCGTCGGCGGCATTCCCGATATGAGCGACTGGCGCGCGCATTTCCCCTCGCTACGCGCGCTGGTGGGGTAAATTCGTGAACCAAAAAACGTGTTGACGCCCGCGAGTTCGTTCGCAATGTGTGCGTCTCAACACCGACGAACTTCTTTATCGACTCTTACCAAACAACAAAACCAAGGAGAACTTATGGGATACTTGTCGTGGAGCGTGCAACGTTACGGAACAGATTGGAATGGGCGTAAGGTTGGCCTCAGTCACATCTCTGGCTCCGGTTTTCTCTTTCCAGAAGAATACACAACCGAGTGTTATGAGGAATTGAAAGAGGACTTCTACTCCCTCCGAAAAAAGGTTTGGGCTAACACGGACAGCAGCGGCACACAGGGAAAGGGTTGCTTCTTTGTTCGTTACGAAGAAATGGAGGCCTTGTTGCGAAGGCATTTCTGTTTTCATGAAGTCGATGAAAACCCTAAACAAATGAAATTTCCTTTCTACATCTATCTCTATGAGGGCCCTAAGCAATTGAGATTCCCTTTCTACATCGATCTCTATGGGCACCTTGATGAGGACGATAGGGCAGAACCAATCCGGTCCGAAGGGGGAAAACCAATCCTCATTATCGAAAACGATAAAGAGTGGACATGGAATATTTCTGACTTTCTATTGCCCGCGCCTGATGTGGATGACGAAAATAATGAAAATGGCGATTCGGAACCTGATTATTACTCATTGGATTATGATGAAGAATTTAACTCATGGGGTCAGGCGGAAGAGGAAGTCGACGCGAATATTTCCGACATCATCTATTGTGTGCAAAACGGGTTGGACTGGGTGGAGGAGTGGGATCAACATCTGAACTAGTCCGACGGAGACGATTTCGTCAACCGGTCCAAAACGGCGAAGAGGCGGCGGTTGTTCTCGGCGATTAGCCCAAGTTCTGTGGGGCTTTCACAGCCGGTATTCCAGCGCCGCGCCGCCGGCGGCGGGGGTGACGGTCGCGTGGTTTTTGCCGTCGGGAAGGCGCGTGGGTTCGGTGCGGCCGACGACGCGCGCTTCGATGCCGAGGTCGCCGGCGATGGCGATGACGCGGTCGGCGTCGCGCTCTTCGACAAACACTTCCAAGCGGTGCCCCATATTATAGACCTTGTGCATTTCCCACGCGCCGGTGCCGCTCGCTTTCTGAATGGCGCGGAACACCGGCGGCACAGGGAAAAGGTTGTCTTTGACAAAATGAACGCCGGCACCGTCGCCACCGCCGAAACGCAGGCACTTTGTCTGTGCGCCGCCGCTGCAATGAACCAGCCCGAAGACGCCGCCGGTGGCACCGGCGTTCGGCGCGACGCCGAGTTCCTTCAACAGCGCGATGACGAACGGCGCGTAGGTGCGTGTCGGGCTTAACAGCGCGGCGCCGACGGACAGCGCGGAGCCGTCGAGCGCGTCGTCGAGCCGGTGCGGTCCGCAATAGACGAGCGCGGGGTCGGTCGTGTGGTCGAACGTTTCGGGGAAAAACTCCGCGTAGTGTTTTGAGAGCAACTCGTGCCGCGCGCTGGTCAACCCGTTCGAGCCGATGCCGCTGTTTTCAACGGCACCGCCGGCAGTGTTTTTCTCGTTTTTTTCGTAAATGCACGGCGCACCGCCGCTCGCGAGACCGACGATTGCCAGACCCGGACGAATGCGGGCGGCGTCAACAACGGCGTCGCGCCGCAACACCGCCGTCGCGGTCGAGTCCACGGTGAGCGTCGCGGTGAGGTCGCCGACGTCCGCCGTCTCGCCGCCGCCGCTGCGAATTCCGAAACCGTGCGTGCGCAGCGTTTCGAGGAACTCCTCGGTGCCCTCGATGAGTTCGGCGAGAACCGCGCCGGGAATGCGCCGCGCGTTGCGGTTGATGGTGCTCGACAGCAGGACGCCGCCGGTGACGCCCGCGCACAGCAGGTCGTCAACGTTCATCACGATGCTGTCCTGCGCGATGCCGCGAAAGACGCGGATGCTGCGCGGGTCGGCCGCCTCGTGCTCGCGCCACCACAAGTAGGCGAGCAACGACTTCGTGCCGGCACCGTCGCCGTGAATGAGATTGCACAGCGCGGCGTCGCCGGTGAGGAAGTCCTCGGTGATTTTGCAGAACGCGCCCGGAAAAAGACCGCGGTCGAGTTTATCAACGGCGGCGTGCACCTCGCCCTTCGAGGCGGAGACGCCGCGCCCCGCATAGCGGGCGGCGTCGGAATTGGCGGCATTTTGCATGGCGGCGGAAACTATTCGGCACCGGCGGCGCCGGCAAGAAGGAGGCGGGCGAGGAGCGCGCCCTTGGCGGCGGGGAGTTCGGCGTCGAAGGTGACGGTGCGGTCGCGGATTTCGTGGCGGGCGCTCTCGTGGAATTGCCCGACGAGGGCGGCTTCGCGCTTGGCACCGGCGGCGGTCAATTCGGCTTTGCGCAGCAGGGCGTAGCCGAGAAGACGCTGGATTTCGGCGCGGAAGCGGACGGCGTCGGGAGGGGTCGGAAACTCGACGCACAGGCGGAGGCGGAGAACTTTTTCGTCGTCGGTGAGCGCGGCGGCAATGCTCTTCGGGCGTCCCGCCGTGACGGACGCGCCGGCGGCAGCGGCGTTGCCGGCGACGACGCCGTCGCCGAGGCGGACGAGGAGCAACGGTGCCGGCGCGCCGGACTTCAGCGGCACCGGCGGCAGCAACGGAAGCGGCGCGGGCTTGCCGGCGGCGTCGAAGGCGGCGAGGACGGTGTCGAGCGCGACGGCGTCGCCGAAGAGCAGCGTTCCCGCCGCCGGCGAACCGAGCAGGGCGTCGTTCGCGCCGAAGTTGATTTTCTTGATGAGCGCGTCGGGCGAGACGAAGCGGCGCGCGCGCAGGACGCGCGGTTTTTGCGTGGCACCGGCACCGGCGAAGGCGACGCTCATCGAGGCGTCGAAGGTGCCGCGCGCGAAGACGAAGGCGGCGGGCGGCGGCGTTGCCGGGGATTTTGCCGCCGCCGGTGGTGCCGTCTCCGCCGCCGGAGATTTCTCCGCCGCCGGCAGGAACGCGACGGTGATGTCGGCGACCTCTTTGTCGAAGGCGACGCCGATGGTTCGTTTGAGGACGCCGGCGGTGCCGTCGTCGTCGTTCGGGCGGAGGAGGCGTTCGAGCGCGGCGGCACCGAACGCGGATTTGCGCGCCGCCTCCAAGTCGAGGTGCGCCAGTCCGAGTGTCTGCGGCGGCAGACCGCGCGTGTTAAGCGGTGCCGCCGGTAGTGCCGGCAACACCGGCAACGCCGCCGCGAGGGTAATCCCCAGAGCGGCGGCGACGGCGGACGGCGCGGGCGGCTTCATGGTTTAGTGAGCGGCACCACCGGTGGTCGCCGGCGTGAGCGGCTGACCGATGGCGGCGAGCAACGCGGCGTATTCGGGGCGGGTGATGTCGTAGGGTTTGCCGCCTTTGATGCGCGGGAACTCGATGGCGCGCAGGACGCCGCCCTTGTCCTCGTCGTGCCCGATGACGCCGCTGCCGCCTTCGAGGGCGACTTGCACGGCGAGGTCGGTGCAACTCTTGATGAGCGAGCGGTCAAAGGCGTTCGCGGCGGCGGCGCGGGCGAAGTAGCCGCTCTTCTGGATAAGGGTCTTCTCGGAGCCGATTTTCTTGGAGAATTTATCTCCGAACCACTTGCCCGGGTTGATGGCGTCGAGTTTCGGGTGCCCGTATGGGTCGCGCGGGATTTCTTCGCCGGCGGCTTCCATCTCGGCGACGATTTCCTTCACGCCGGCACCTTCGCTGATGAAGATGTTCACGCAGTCAACGCGGTCGAGAATGGCGCGGAGGCGGACGGATTCCTTCTCGATGTCAATGACGGCTTCGGGGATATAGACGGCGTGGACGTCGTATTGCTCGGCGCCGTCGCCGATTTCGCCGAGCAGTTCGCGGGCGGCGAGGCGCCGGCGGTATTCGAGCGCGGTGGCGACGGTCAGCCAACCGCAGCCGCGCCCCATCACTTCGTGGACGATGAGCATGCGCGGGTTCGCGCTGTGCTCGCCGACGACGTTGGCGAAATACTTCGCGCCCTGCTCGGCGGCGGTGGCGGCACCGAGCGACTGGCGAATCGGGAACACGTCGTTGTCAACGGTCTTGGGCAGCCCGATGACCTGCAGGCCGTAGTTGTTCTTCGCGAGGAAGGCGGCGAGGTCGGCGGCGGAGGTGTTCGTGTCGTCCCCGCCAATCGTGTGGAGGACTTGCACGCCGTCCTTGACGAGTTGGTTGGCGGCGACCTTCTGCGGGTCCTCGCCCTCCTTGACGAGACCGCGCTTCACGCAGTCCTCGGCGTTCGTGAGTTTGACGCGGCTGTTGCCGATGGGGCTGCCGCCGAGGTCGTGCAGCAGCGCGGCCTTGGCGCGAATCGCGGGCGTGACGGTGATGCTGTCGCCGAGCAACAGCCCCTTGTAGCCGCCGCGATAGGCGATGATTTCGACATCGGGGGCGATTTCCGAATAGCGCTCGATGAGACCGCCAACGGCGGACGACAAGCAAGGCGCCAGCCCGCCGGCGGTGAGAATTGCGACTTTTTTAAGTGCCATGACGGCGGCGCAGTTTGCGCGTTCCGGCACCACCGGCAACGCGGATTTCGGACGCTTGCGGCGGTCAGCGGGTCGTGCGGGAGGCGTCGAAGATGGCGGTGCCGGCGACGCGGCGGTTCCGGCGCAGCAGGGCGAGCACGTCGAGGGCGGCGGCGAGTTGCGGGTCGGGCGGCGGCGCGACTCCGTAGCAGCGCGCGAAGGCGGCGTCGGCGCGTCCGGCCTCGCGCCACGCCCGCGCCAGCGCGAGCAGACCGCGCGAGCGCGCGTCGAGCGGTTGCGCGATGTCTGGCGTGACGCCGGTGCCTTGGACGCAGCGTCCGCCGGGCAGGAAGTAGCGCGCGGTGGTGAGGCGCAGGGCGTCCTTGCCGGAGAGCGGGAAGATGGTCTGCACGACGCCCTTGCCGTAGGTGCGCTCGCCGACGACGACGGCGCGCCGGAGGTCTTGCAGCGCGCCACTGACGAGTTCGGCGGCGCTCGCGGACTCGCCGTCAACGAGTACGGCGAGCGGCAGTTCGGGCGCGCGCGGGTCGCCGTCGGTGGCGTAGCGGCGCTCGTTCTCGCTGTGGCGGCCGCGCGAGGTGGTGACGACGGTTCCTTTCGGGCAGAACAGGCCGACGACGCGCACGGCGGTCGAGATGACGCCGCCCGGATTGCCGCGCAGGTCGAGCACGACGGCACCGGCGCCCTCCTTCGCGAAGGCGTCGAGTGCCTCGCCGACCTCCTCGGCGGTGTGGTTCTCGAAGTTGGTCACGCGCAGGTAGCCGGTGCCGCCGGCGAGGACGCGCGCGTCGGTGACGGTCTGGGTGCGCACGCGGCGGCGTTTGACGCGCAGTTCGAGCGGTGCCGGTTCGCCGTCGCGCCGGACGCGCAGCAGCGCGCTCGTCCCCGCTTCGCCGCGCATCGCGCGCTGAATGCCCTCGCGGTCGAAGGCGTCGAGCGCGACGCCGTCCACGCTCAACAGGGCGTCCCCCGGACGCAGTCCCGCTTCCGCCGCGCCGCCGCCCTTGAAGACGCGCACGACGACGGGCGCGTGGTCGAGGGTCTCCCATCCGAAGCCGAGACCGGTGTAGGTCTGCTCCGAACGGTCGTTCATTTCCTCCAAGCGTTCCGGCGGCAGGTAGGCGCTGTATTTGTCGAGCCGCGCGGCGGCACCGGTGAGCGCGCCCTGCGCGAGGCGCGCCGGAACGGCGTCCGCCGGCTCGTAGTAATGGGCGGCGGCGCGGCGCATGACTTCGCCGACGCGCAGCCATTCGCGCCAGAAATCGGGGCTCAGCCACAGGCGCGCCTCGGGGCGGAACCAGAGTGTTGCGCCGGCGTGGGTGGCACCGGCGGCGATGCAAAAGACGAGCAGGTAGAGCGGCAGGTGGCGAAGGCGCGGCAGGCGGCGCGCGAGGCGGGCGGGCATCTCCGGTAGTCGTGGCATGTCTGCGCGCAGAAAAACGGTTTTGGCACGTTTCGGAACCAGAAACCGCCGGCGCTTTCTCACCTCGGAACAAAACCGCGCCTCTTCGCGCTCAACCGCGCCTCTCCGCGCCCAATTCCATCCGCACGATGAACCCGCCGCCGCCGTTGCCGCCACGTTCCCAACCGCCGTTTCCGGCACCTCCGCCGTATCCGGCACCACCGCCGGCGCGGACGTTCGCGCCGCAACCGCCGCCGTATTCGCGACCGTTTCCGCCGCCGCCACCGGCAGCGGCGCGTCCACCGGCACCGTCGCCGTTCCGCCCCGCGCCGCCGCCGGCGGGAACCGTTTATTACCAACGGCGGCAACCATCGGGAATCGGTCCGGGCGGCGTCGCCGTAATCCTGCTCGTGCTCTTCCTGCTCACGGGCGGGGGGGGCGGCTTCTACTACTGGCAAAAAACGCATTCGAACCGGACCTCGGCGACTGCGTCCGCCACCGCCGCCGATGCCGTGAAAACGAACGGCAAGGAGCCGAATGCGACGACGGCACCGGCGGCACCGGCGGCGTCCGGCGACAACAAGGAGACCGACCCGACGCGCGCGCTCGCCCGCGCCGGCGGCGTTCCGCCGGATGTCGCCGCACTCGGCTGGCGTCCGCCGCTCGCCGACAACATGGTTCGCAAAATCATCGCCAACCCGGGGTTGAGCGAGCGCGACATCAGGGAATACGAGGAATTCAAGCAGGACCGCGTCGCCGACATCTGCGTCGTCTATGTCAACCGGATGCGTTTCGACAGTTCCGGCTACGGCGGACCGAAGGGCTTGCTCGAACGCGCGAACGGGGTCGTTGCCGACGCCAACAAGCGTTTTCGCGAGAAGGGGGTCATGGGGAAACTGCGGCTCGTCGGGGTGGTCGAGGTGGACTACGCCGACACGAACAAGAGCACCGACTTGAACCGCGCGCACGGGCTGCGCAGCGGCGTGGAGAGCGTTTCGGCGATTCGCGAGCGGCTCGGCGCCGACTTGGTTTGCCTGTTTGTGTTGAAGAGCAGCGGCGGTGTCGCGCACACGCCGGGAATCTACTCGGTCGTCGGCAAGGGGAAGTGGCCGACCTCGTTCACGCACGAGATTCAGCACAATTTCGGGTGGAAGCACGGGCACGGGGAGAACCTTTGGACGGTCAAGGCGAACTTTCCGATGAACGCCAATCTCCTCCCGCGCCGCCTGCCCTACGGCAAGGTCTATGTCCAATACCGCAACCGCAAGGACTGCTCCGTCGGGCTGCTGTGAGGAAGTGCTCGCGGCTGGGCGAAGGCGTTCCCTCCGTCACTCCACTGCCGGCGACGCCGCCGGTTCCGCTGCCGGTGACACCGCCGGCGGCGGCACTTTGCGGGTCCGCGCCCAGACAATCACGCCGGCACCGGCGAGCGCGAGTAGCACGGAGTAAAACTGCCCGGGCGAAAGCACGTCCGTGAGCCACGCCGGCAGCACGTCGGAGGCGTCCGGCTCGCGGAAAAATTCGTCCGCGACGCGCACGGCGCCGTAGGCGACCATCGTCTCGCCGACGAGTTGCCCGGGCGGGAGTTTGAACCGCCAGAACCGCCATTGCGTGAACGCGACCATGAGCGCGCCTTCGAGCGCGGCGGCGTAAAGGGTCGAGGGATGGCGCGGAAGCAGATACCACTGCGCGCCACCGGAGCTGTAAGGAGCGCGGAAGACCACCGCCCACGGCACGTCGGTCTCGCGTCCGGGGAGTTCGCCGTTGATGAAATTGGCGATGCGTCCGAGGAGGAAGCCGGGCGGCGCGAGGGTCACGACGATGTCGAGCAGCCGCCAGTAATTCATCTTTTGGCACCACGCGAAAATCCCCAGCGCGAGCCACACGCCGACCATCCCGCCGTGGCTCGACATGCCGCCCTCCCAGACGCGGAACACCGCGAGCGGGTCGTGCGCCAGCACTTCGCGCTGGTAGAGCAGGAACTCGCCCAAGCGCGCCCCGAAAATGACGCCGAGGATGAGCGCGAAGAGGAGCGTGGAGTTTTGGGCGGAAGTGAGCGGGGATTTGCCACGGCGCGAATAGACACCGAGCAACCACGACCCGATGAAAAACGACACGAGATAGGCCAGCCCATACCAGCGCAGTCCGAAGTTTTCCGAGAAGCGGATTAGAAACGGGTCGAGGTTGTGCACCCAGTAGCCCGGCACCGGCTCCGGCGTCGCTCTCGGAAATGTCGCGGCAACGGCGGTGCCGGTGAAGGCGGCATTGGCGGCGGCAACAGCGGCGGCGGGAAGCATGCGCGCAAAGTAGTCCGCGCGTCCAAAACGGTCAAGGGACGGCACCGGCAGCGGTGCCGCCGCACTCGCGCTGTTCACGGGGTCTCATAGACCACTTCGGACTTTTTCTTCGCGCCGTATTTGAGCGTCAGCGTCTTCTCCGTGCGCGAGAGGCGTTTGCCATCGTTGATTCGCGAATAGTCCTCGCGGTCAACGGCGCGCAGTTGCGCCACCACGGGGTTTTTGCCCAGTTCGTCGTAGCCGACATCCTCGGCACCGGTCTCCAAAAAGTGCCGGTTCGCCTCAATCCACACCGTTTGCAGGTTGGCGCGAATGTCGCGCTCCGTTTTCAGGCGCAACCCGCTCATGACGGAACCGGCGATGAGCACCACGGCAAACACGGCGGCGGCGGCAATGACGACGACCTTAACGAGCGTCGCGGCGCGACGCGCGCCACCGGCGGCGGTCATGGGCAAACGGGCGGGAAACAGGCGGGCGGACAGGCACCGCCGGCGGGGGATTTGCGACTCAAACATGGCGCGGAAAAAAGCACGATTTCACGAAAAGTCCAACACGATGCCGCGACGCTCGAACGCCGGCTTGTCCACGTTCTGCCCGTCCACCACGTCGTGCTCCTTCTCCTCCGGCGCGTCGGCTGTGCTCGCGAAAAAGTCAAACTCCTCCTGACGCAACGCCTTCGCCGCGACGCGCACGCCGCCACCGTCGCCGCCGCCAATCGTCACCGTGCCGGACGCCGCCGGCACTGCCGGTGTTGACGCCGCTGACGCCGTCTTGCCCGCCGTCTTGCCCGCCGAAGCCGCCGCCGGTGCCGAAGCCGTCGCCGGTGCCGGCGCGACCACCGAACCGAGTGCCGCCGGTGAGACCGCCGTTGCCGCCGGCGCGCCCTTCAACGCCGCCGCCAGTGCCGCGCAGAACGCATTCTCCCCTTCGCCGACGCCGGGGAAATACGTCCGAGGGTCGCGCGCAGCCAGTGCCGCACGCAACCGCTGCAAATCCTCGCGCGCGAGCGGCCGCCTCCGGTGCGCCGCGCACAACGCCGCCAACGCGCGCCCGACCCACGCCTTGCCAAGCGCGAACGCCTCAAGCGCGAACCCAGCCCCCCCGACGGCGCGCAACAGCGCGTCGTTGAGCACGGGGACGACCACCTCGCAGTGCCGGCGAAATTCAAGAAACTGCGTCTTCGCTTGCTGCCCGCGCCGCGACCCTTCCCACGCGAAAGGGTAGATGAGGAACGCGACGACAGGCACGCCGGCGGCGGCGGCGAGGCGCGCCAGCACCGGCAACGCGCCGCCGCCGGTGCCGCCTCCAAGTCCGGCGACAAGCACCGCGACGCGCGCCTCCGCGAAAAGCGCGGACAGACGCGCCTCGTCGTGCTGCGCCGCCCGCTCGCCAAGAACCGGCTCGCCGACCGCGCCCAGCCCGCGCGTCACGTCGCGCCCGATGAGCAGTTTTCGCGGCACCCCCGCGCGTTCCAGCGCCCGCGCGTCCGTGTCCACCAGCACCGCGCCAACGTCGGGAAACGCGGCGAGACCGTCGAGCGTTTCCGCGCCCGCGCCGCCGACCCCCGCGAGCAACAATCCGCGCGCCGCCGGTGCCACCGTTGCCGCCGCCGCAGTCGGTGCCGCCGACGCCAAGAATGCGGTTCCCGCGCTCGTGCTCGTGGTGCTCGCCATAGGTCGCCCTTCATTCTCGAAAAGGTTCCCCTGTGAAAGCGCAAAATTCGGAGCGCGCCGCACGCCGCAAAAAAACCGCGCGACGAACACCGCCGGCGGACAAAAAATGGCGGAGAGGGGGGGATTCGAACCCCCGGTAGGGCTTTTGGTCCCTACAACGCTTTAGCAAAGCGCCGCTTTCGGCCACTCAGCCACCTCTCCGTTCGGGTGCGCGGAGAACACGCTCCGCCGGCGGCGGTGTCAAACGCCAATTTCGCGGACGACGCCGCGCGCCCGTTCGCCGAGCACGGCGTCCTCCTCGCCGCCGGTGGCGGGGAAATTGAGTTCGCGCCGCCCGAATTTTTCGTGGAAGAGCCACAGCCGCCCGTCGCGCCAATGGGCTGCGAACGCCGAATGGCAGCCCTCGCCGAAGGCGGCGAGAAAGGCGCGCTCGACGCGCGCGGCGAGCGTCGTCGCCGCATCGCAAAACACGCCGAACCGCGCCGCATCCGCCGCCCGCGTCTGCCACGCAATCGCGCCCTGTCCCGCCGCCGGCACCATGCGTCCGACGCCCCACTCCTCGAAAACCAAACCGTCCCACGAGGAAATGCCGAGCCGCGCCAGCCCGGCGGCGGCGAGGAACGTGGCGTCGGCACCGGCGCGTCCGTCGGCGATTTTCGCGAGGCGCGTTTCGACGTTTCCGCGCAACTCGCAGAACACCGCGTTCGGGAAAAACGCCGCCGCCTGCGCGCGCCGGCGCGGACTGCCGGTGGCGATTCGCGCCGGCGACGGCGTATCGCGGCGGCGCACGAGAACGTCGGCGGGATTGGCGCGGCGCAGAAAGCCCGCGAGCGCGAGACCGGTGGCGCAGTCCGTGGGCAAATCCTTCGCGCTGTGCACGGCGATGTCGCCGCCGCCGGCGAGCAGTTCGCGTTCCAACTCGCCCGTGAACAGTCCCTTGCCGCCCGTCTTTTCGAGCACCCACGCCTGCTGGCGGTCGCCGGTGGTCTCGACGATTTTGCGCGCGACCCGCCCCGTTCCGCCGAAACCGGCGGCGAGCACGCGCGCGCTCTCGTCCGCCTGCCGCAGCGCGAGCGCGCTTCCCCGTGTGAGGAGCGTGACCGCGCCGTCCGCGCCTCGCCCCCGTGCGTCTTCGTCTGACATGCCGGCAGGGAAACTGCCGCCGCCGGTGCCGACAACCCGCAAGTCCCCGCAGGTGCCGGCGCGGGAGGGTTCCGCCGGCGACTCCGGCACCGGTTTTGGCGTCGCCGGTGGTGTTTCGCGCCGCCAATCTCGTCCGCGCAATGAAGCCGCAATCCCCGTTCGCAACGCTTGCCGCGCGGCTGCTCGACCTTGTGTTTCCGCGCGACTGCGCTGTCACCGGCGAACCGGTCGCGGACGCCCCGTGGCGCTACCTTTCCGCCGCCGGTCGCGACCTGCTGACGCCCATCGTCGGCGCGTGTTGCCCCGTTTGCGGTTCGCCCTTTCACGGTCTCGCCGCGCCCGAGCAAACCTGCGAGCACTGCGCGCGGTTGCGCCCCGTTTTCTCGCACGGAAAGGTCGCCGTCATCGCCGGCGGCGCGGGACGCCACCTCGTCCACCAACTCAAATACCACCGCTCACTGTGGCTTGCGGAGGACATGGCGCGGGTCATGGCGGAGACGCCCGGCTTCCCCGAATTCCTCGCCAACGCCGTCATCGTGCCTGTCCCGCTGCACCCGCGCCGGCAACGCTGGCGCGGCTTCAATCAGGCGCGCGCGCTGGCGGAACACCTCGCGGAACTGCTGCCGGAGCGCGGTCGGCCGGCGGTGCGGATGCTGCTCGAACGCCGGCGCGACACGCCGACGCAGACGCATCTCAATCGCGGGGAACGCGCGAAAAACATGCGCAACGCCTTCGCGCTCGCACCGGACGCGAAGGTCGCCCCCGGCGAGCGGCACATCGTCATGGACGACGTTTTCACCACCGGCGCGACGCTCAACGCCTGCGCCACCGTGCTACTCGACGCCGGTGCCGGCACCGTGGACATCGCCGCCTTCGCGCGAGCGATTTGATACCGTGCCCTTGCCGTTGAAAAATCCCCTGAGTTTTGAGGCAGGGGAAACCCGATACAGGCGGCACGAATTTACCTCGCCCAAGAGGCGTGCGTGGTCGCCAAGGACCTGCTCAAACCGTTGGAGTTGGGCGTCCGGCCACAAAAAAACATAAGCGGACACCGAATCAAAACGCGACCAGTCCGAAAGCGTTTCAACGTTCACAAAAGAGACATTATAAACACGTTGATAATGCTCAAGGTCTCCAAGCCCGTCCGGGCTTGGAAGGAAATTCCCGCGATGCAAGTGCCGGCTTTTGGGGTAAAAGGCGGAATAAATGAGACGTTCATGGTCCACAAGAATGTTTCCCCAATCCATGAAGAACACATCATCCGGTCCCTTCTCCTTCGCGATTTTTATGAAATAATAGTCGAAAAGCCAGTTTGCGAATCGCCGGTGTTGTATCGTCCATCCAAAATTGCAAACCATGCTTGCGAAAAGCGAGGCACCCATCAATGCCGCGATTGCACGTTTGCGAACGCGCGCGAGTTGTGTCGCCACAAAGACATAGAACGGGACAACTCCAAACAAAATGTAGCGCGGAAGCATGATGTTCCGAACAGCGAAAGAATATGAGACAAGAAACAGGAAATACAAGATGAAGAGAGCCAAAAAGCAGAACGCGAACTTTTGATTTTGCGTCTTTTTGCTACGGCAGAACACAATGATTGAAACAATAAACGCAAACGTTAGACCGAAAGACACGCCGGCATAGCAACCCTTCTCCCACCAAGAGTTTATGATGCGCTCAATTCCGCTTGTCAACACGCAACTCGCAAAATTAACCACATTCCGGAAAACTGCCGGAGGCAAGAAATAATTCCCCGAAACCGCGGACACAACCGCGAGCGAGGTCTTCATCCATGGCAGGATGGACAGAATGGAGGCCGCGCCGGTCAAAAGCAGAAGCGGCACTTTCCGTCGGTCGTTCATCCAAAGGTGCAGAAACAAAATCCCGCACCCGATGACAACGAGCAAGGCCGCAAAATAATGCGTGTAAGCGGCACCGGAAACACAAACAAGGAGAACAAGATACGGTTTTTTCGACGGAACGTCGCAAGTATCCTTTACGATGCGTGCGGCACTGACACATGCGAGGGACACAAAGCAAAGTGCCAGCGTGTAGTCCCGAAGGTCGGCGGCGTAATAACAGATTAACGCCGATGCGTTCCATACCAACAGAAAAAATACTCCGGCCATCCGCGAATACTCCCTGCGCAGGAAACCAATCACGACAAACAATAACACCGCACATGGGGGCAACAAACACAGTCGTAAAACAGGGATGCTCTCACCAAAAATCTCACGCCAGCATTTCGCATACAAGTAGAAGAGCGGCGGGTGCGTGTCCCGCGCGCAAAAGTCAATTATCGCGGAAAAAGGATGGCGAAGCGTGGCGCTTCATCAACATGGATACCCCTTCCTTCGCCCCCAATATTGGCGGAAACGATGACGGTGCCGAAGAATGCCAGCGCGAGCAAAACGGTCGCAATGTCTTCGGCGGCGCGCCGACGAGCAGGATTTTCCAGAATCCGCCGAAGTTGCGGGCACAAAAGGACATCCATGCATCCGAAAAACGCAGCACCACCGGTTGCAACAACCCGGTTTTGCTGCCACCAACACTGGACGAACCAAATTGCGCCGAGCGCAATCCATCCAACCAGCAGACAGAGACCGAGGAATTGGTCGGAGTTGGTAGCGCGCGTGAAAAGACGCGGAATCAGGCGTGTGCGCATGACGAGAGGTGGTGAGGGAATAGGAACGCGAAGGGATGCGCGCAGGAAACCAAGATGAAATCAAAATACAATAGCGGATTTGTTTGGGGAACTTGCTTTGAGAGGGTTTGTTCTGACACGCATGTCTGCGTTTGCTCGCTCCAAAATTCCGTTCGCGCATCGGTGCGCAAAATCGTCCTTTGCCCGCGCCGCCGGCAGTGCTGTTGGCAGTGCTGTCGCTACTGGTCTTATCGCGCTTGGCGCGGTGATGTTCGCTACCGGCGACGTCTTCGCCGCCGGTGGCGCAACCGAGTTCGCCGGCGGTGGCGAGCGCATTCGCGCCGCCATTCGCGATGCCCGCGCCGCCGCCGGCACTGCCGCCGGTGACGCCGCCGGTGGCGGAGAAATCGTCGTTCGACTGCCCGCCGGCACTTATTTTCTTGAAGAGCCGCTCACGTTCACCGGCGACGACTTGCCGTTCGCAAACGGCACCGGTAGCACGGCTGCCGCGCCGCGCTTACGCATTACCGCCGGCGACCCCGCGAATCCGCCCGTTATCAGTGGCGGCGTGCCGCTGGGAAAATTCGAGGTCGTCCGTGAAAATCTTTGGCGCGTGCGTGTGCCGGAGACCGTCCACTACGGCTTTCGCTTCGAGCAACTCTACGTCAACGGCGAGCGCCGGTTCCGCGCGCAAACACCCAATCGCGGCGAGTTTTTCCGCGTCGCGTCCGTCACCGAAACGCGCCTCGACAATCCCGCCGGTGACGCCGCGAAGAAACGCCCCGACTTCGCGTTGCAAAAAATAACCGTCCACAAAAAGGACGCCGCGTTCCTGCCCGAACTGCTCCGCCCGTTCAACTCTTACGCGAACGGTTCGTGGGCGACGCCCGCCGACATCGCCACCGGCACCGTGCCGGGAAAAACACCGCAGTCCGACGCGCTCGTCACGTTCTACCACGCTTGGGACACGACAAAGAAAACGCCCGTGCACGTCGTCCCGAATGAGAATGCTTTTTTCATCGCCGGCGAGGGCATGAAACCGTGGAACAAAATCAACGCGAGCAGCCGCTACATTGTGGAAAATTACGAAGGTGCGCTTGACGCCGCCGGCGAATGGTTTTTGCGGCGCGACGGCTGGCTTTACTACATTCCGCTCGCCGGCGAGACGCCCGAAAACACGCGCGCCGTCGCGCCCGCGCTGCGCCAGTTGTTAATCATCACCGGCACCAAAGAAAAACCCGCCGGCAATGTTGTTTTTGACAACGTTCGCTTTGAGCACACCGCTTACAACACGCCGCCGGCGGGCAAGGAACCAATGCAGGCGGCGTCGCCGGCGGACGCCGCGATTATGCTCAACCACACGCGCGGCGTTGTGTTTGAAAACTGCGCAATCGCGCACACCGGCTCCTACGCGATTTGGTTCCAAAAGAATTGCCGCGACGCGAAAATCGAACGCTGCCACATTTACGACCTCGGTGCCGGCGGCGTTAAAATCGGAATGACCGCGTGGACAAAACAGGAAGTCGCCGACGGTTCGCTCACCGGACGTATCACGTTGAACAACAACATCATACAGCACGGCGGCAACGTCCTCCCGTGCGCCGTCGGCGTCGTTCTCGCGCACACGTCCGACAATCAAATAACGCACAACGACATTGGTGATTTTCGCTACAGCGGCGTCTCCGCCGGTTGGGTTTGGGGCTACGCGGAAAGCCCCTCAAAGAGAAACAAAATAACGCACAACCACATTCACCACCTCGGCTGGGGCGAACTCTGCGACATGGGCGGCGTCTATACACTCGGCGCCTCCGAAGGAACCTCCGTTTCCAACAACCGCATTCACGACATCCACTCGCACAACTACGGCGGCTGGGGACTTTACACCGACGAAGGTTCGTTTGGAATTTTGATGGAGAACAACCTCGTTTACCGCTGCAAGGACTCCTCGTTTCACCAGCACTACGGACGCGAAAACATCATTCGCAACAACATCTTCGCGTTCGCAAAACTCGCCCAAGTGCAACTCACGCGCCTCGAAAAACACCGTTCGTTCTCATTCACAAACAACATCCTCTTTTACGATGCCGGCGAAACCTTCCGCCTCGGCTGGACAAGCATAAAATCCGACACGCTGCCGGCGCACGTTTTCAGCGACAAGAATCTGTTCTGGGACTTGCGGAAACTCACAAAGAAAGAGACCGCCGGTTTCGCCAAGAAAACCTTTCTTGAATGGCAGGCCGCCGGTCTCGACAAAAACTCCATTTGGCGCGACCCGTTGTTTGCCGCTCCCAAGCGCGATGATTTTCGTTTCCGCCCCGACGCCGCCCGCGACGCCGCCCTGCGCGCGATTGACTTCGTTCCCTTCGATTACACCGCCGCCGGTGTTTACGGCGACCCCGAATGGAAAGCACGCGCCGAATTCCCGCCGGCACTGCTCAAAGAATGGCACCGCCGCACCGGTCTCGCACCAAAGGAATAGACCACAAAACCACTACCCCACACGACTGCCACCGCCGGCGGGATTTCAAAACCGCAGTTCCACGCCGAGGTTGATAGAATGCTGGCGTTCGGGCATCGAAGGCACGAGCGAGGATTCCACCGGCAGCCGCGTGTAGTCGTAGTTGAGTTTGAAAATCACGTTGTCGTTCCAGTTCCACTCGGCGCCGAGACCGGCGCGCACGAGCGGAAGCAGTTCCTGTTTCATGCCTTCGTCGCCGACATCGCGCCCTTCCAAAGTGTGCCGCAGAACGCCGGTGCCGGCGGTGACGGTCGGGCGGAACACGCGCCAGCCGCGCGGGGCGATGACCCGCGAAATCGTGAACGTCACCGGCGTAAGCGTCGCGAGCGTCGAACTGCCCTGCTCGCGCGAGTGCATGCTCTCGGTGCTCACGTTCCAGTCCCAGACGGAGCGCGTCTGCTGGTGCGCGAAGACCGGCTTGACCTCGGCACCGGTGCCGTCACCGGTGGCGGACGCCGCCATGACCTCGGCGGCGGCGTGCGCGACGTCCTCCATCGGTTCGTGCGTGAAGACGGAACCACCGCCGCCGGCGGTGTCGTGCGGGAGCAGCACGCCGGTGCCCGGCGCGAGGAAGCCCTTGAACGGCGGGTAGCCGTCGCGGTAGCACCACCACGGGATGAGGCGCGAACTCCAGCGCGCGCGCGAACGCTCCCGCCTCGCGCGAATCGCCGCCGCATTCGCCGCCGTAGCGTCCGTCGCCGTTGCCGGTGGTGCTATCGGCGGCACCGGCGTCTTCACCGGTTCCGCGACCGGAACCACCGGCGGCGTTCGCGCCGGTTGCGTCCGCGCCACCGGTGCCGGAGTCACCACCGGCGGCGGCACGGCGTCGCCGAAAAATCCCTCCCTGCCGCTCCACAGCACGAAGAGCGCGGCGGCGACGCCGAACGTTCCGAGCAGGAACACGTCGCCGACCCGCATTCCGCCGCGCCGCGACCGCCACCGGCAGCACTCCCGCTGGCGGCGGCGTTCGACCGCCGCGAACGGTTGGGTGGCGCGGAGCGGGCGGTTCATGGCGCGTCCTCCGGCGCGTTAGTCGAGCGCGACGCCCTTCTTCTGCGCGGCGCGGATAAGCGCGTCTGCCATATCGCTCGGCGTCTCGGCGACCTCGATGCCGCACTCGTGGAAGATGGCAATCTTCGCGGCGGCGGTGTCTTCCTTGCCGCCGATGACGGCGCCGGCGTGCCCCATGCGCCGCCCCTTCGGAGCAGTCGCGCCGGCGATGAAACCGGCGACGGGCTTCTTGCTGTTCGCGGCGAGCCAACGCGCCGCCTCGACCTCGGCGGTGCCGCCGATTTCGCCAATCATGATGATGCCGGCGGTTTCCGGATCGGCGTCGAAAAGTTTAACGATGTCGAGATGGCTGCTGCCGTTGACGGGGTCGCCGCCGATGCCGACGCTCGTGCTCTGCCCAAGCCCGCGAACGGTCAACTGATACACCGCCTCGTAGGTCAGCGTCCCGCTGCGCGACACGACGCCGACCTTGCCCTTTTTGTGAATGTAGCCCGGCGCAATACCGATGCGGCATCCACCGTGAGAATCCTTGCCGGTGCCGGGTGTGACGATGCCCGGACAGTTCGGACCGACGAGGCGCATCTTGTTCGCCGCGCTGTCGAGCGCACGCTTCGCGCGAACCATGTCCTTAATCGGAATGCCCTCGGTGATGGCGACGGCGAGGTCAAGCCCCGCGTCCGCGCTTTCCAAAATCGCGTCGGCCGCGAACGGCGGCGGCACGAAGATGACGGAGACCGTCGCGCCGGTCTCGCGCGCGGCGTCGGCGACGGTGTTGAAAATCGGCACCTTCGCGCCGTTGTGCTCGAAGAACTGCCCGCCCTTTCCGGGCGTGACGCCGGCGGCGATTTGCGTGCCGTAGTCGAGCGACAGCGCGGTGTGCTTCGCGCCGAACGCGCCGGTGATGCCCTGAACGAGCACCTTGGTTTTTTCATTAACGAGGATTGCCATGACGGATGGTGGGAGTGAGTTGGGTTTTATCGGGAACGGGACGCCGGCGGGTGTCCCAATCAAGGCGCGGGATTTACGACCGCCGCCGCCGGCTTGCAACAGAATTGCCCCCGCGCGCTCGCTCAATGACAGGGCTTCGCCGGTGCCGGTGACGCCGCCGGTGACGCCGGTGGCTCCGGCGCGATGCCTTCGATGCGCGCCTGATTGTCGAGCAGCAGCGCCGCCTGCGTGACCACGCGCTCGCCGGCGGTGACGCCCGCGAGCACCTCGACCTCCGTGTCGCCCTCGCGTCCGAGCGAGAGCGCGCGCGGCTCGTAGCCGCCGGTGCGTGCGACGTAGGCGACGGGCGCGCCGCCGGTGCGCAACACCGCCGAGCGCGGCACGAGCAGCACCGGCGGCGTCTCCAAGCGCAGCACGCCCTCCGCCGTCTGCCGGTGGAAAATTTTTCCGGTCGGATTGGGCACGACCACGCGCGCCCGCGCCGTCCGACTCGCGGCGTCAATGTTCGGGTCAATGAACGAAATCTCCCCGCGCAGCGGCGCGCTACCGGTGCCGTTCGCGAACGTCACCTCGACCGCCTGCCGCGTCGCGACGAGCGGCAGGTCGCGCTCGTAGATGTCGAAGAGCACCCACGGTGCCGACAGGTCGCCAATCTCGAACAGCGGTGCCTCGGCGGCGACGTATTGCCCCTCGAAAACGGAGCGCGCGATGACGGTGCCGGCGTAGGGCGCGCGCACCAGCAGCAGCGCGTCCGCTCGTCCGTCGTGCTCCAAACGCGCCACATCCTCGCGCTCCATTCCCAGCGCGAGCAATCGCTCGCGGCTCGTCGCCACCTCCGAGCGCGACACCGCTCCGCTGTCCACCACGCGCCGGTTCTCCAAGTAGAGCCGCTGCGCCGTGAGCAACTCCGGGCTGTAAATCACCGCCAGCGGCTCACCGGCGGTGACGCGCGCGCCCGTCTGGTTGACGTGCAGTTTCTCGACGCGACCGGCGACGCGCGCCGAGAGCACGCGCCGGCGCGTCTCGTCGTCGCTCACCACGCCGGCGACGCGCACCGTCCGGCGCAACGGAGCGACGCGCGCCACGGCGGTCTCGACGCCGATGACGCTCGCCGACGCCGCCGAGAGACGGATGACCGGTGTCGCCGGTGTCGGTGCCGACGGTGCCGGTGCCGACGACGGAGTTTTCGCTGACGCCGCCGGTGTTGCTGGTGCTGCCGGCGGCGCGTCTTCCTCGGCGAAGACCGGCGCGAGGTTCATGCCGCAGACGGTGCATTTCCCCGGCGTGGGCGACGTGACCCACGGGTGCATCGGCGAGCGGTAGAACAGGATTTTCCGCTGCGTCGGCGCGCCGGCGGCGTCAGCGGCAGTGGCACCGGCGGTGGCGGTTTCGGGAGATGTCCCGTGCGGCTGTCCGTCGCCGGCGGCGCGCATCGACCGGCTTTGTTGCCCCACGAGGAGGCAAGCGGCGGCGAGCGCGCCGAGCAGGGCGGCGAAAGTGATTGCGGCGGTGGTTCTTTTCATGGCGGGCGGTTTTGGGTGCGCGGTTTGGAGATTGCGGACGTTGCCGATTGAGCGCCACCGGCGCGACGTTTTGCGTTTTCGCCGCGCGCGGTTTTTCCGTTGCGGCACCGGTGGCGCGGCGGCTTCTTCCCGCGCCATGACCGAACTCATCCTCGCCCTCGACGTCCCCGAAAAAGACGAGGCGCTCGCCCTTGTCCGCCCGCTCACCGGCAGTGTCCGCTGGGTCAAACTCGGACTTCAACTCTTCACGCGCCACGGCCCCGAAATCGTCAACGCCTTCGCCGACCTCGGCTTCAAGGTCTTCCTCGACCTCAAACTGCACGACATCCCGAACACCGTCGGCTCCGCCGTCAAATCGCTGCGCGGCCGCCCCTGCTCGCTGCTCACCGTCCACACCCTCGGCGGTCCCGAAATGCTCAAGCGCGCCGTCGGCGAAGCCCGTGACGCGCTGCCGGCGGCGACCGTCCTCGGCGTCACCGTGCTGACCTCGATGGACGCCGCGCAACTCGCCGCCATCGGCGTCCCGCTCGCGCCCGCCGATGAGGTTCGGCTGCTCGCCGCGATGGGCGCCGGTGCCGGTCTGCGCGGCTTCGTCTGCTCGCCGCTCGAACTGCCGCTGCTGCGGCGTGAACTCGGCGCGCTGCCGGCGTTCGCCGCCGCCGCGCCCCTGCTCGTCACGCCCGGAATTCGCGCCGCCGACGCGCCCGCCGACGACCAGAACCGCACGCTCACGCCCGCCCAAGCCGCCGCCGCCGGCGCGACGCACATCGTCGTCGGTCGCCCCGTTTTGAAAGCCGCCGACCCCGCCGCCGCCGCTCTCGCCATTCAGGACGAGTTACGCGCCGCCGGTGGTGCCGACGCCGGTGACGCCGCCGGCTGAATTGCGCGGCGGCGCGGTGCGCGGTTTAATGCGCGACATGAGATTCTTATCCGAATTCTCCGCCATTCACGCCGCTCTCGCCATGTCCGCTGTCATTTCCGCAGGCACCACCGCAGGCACCGCCGCCGGTGCCGTCATTCCGCCGCCGCCGGCGACGCCGCGCGACACCGCCGTCTTTGACAACTACCACGGCGAGCGCGTCGCCGACCCTTACCGGTGGCTCGAAGGTTCCGCCGCGCCGGAACTCGCCGGCGCCTCCGCCGACGCGAAGGCCGCGCTCGACAAGCGCGTCCGCGACTGGTCGCTCGCGCAGAACGCACGAACACGCGCCGTCCTCGACGCCGTGCCGAACCGCGACGCGCTTGAACGCCGCCTGCGCCAACTGCTCGCCACCGACTCGCTCTCCGCGCCGACCGTCCGCGCCGGTCGCCACTTCTACTTCCGCCGGCGCGGCACCGAGAGCAACGCCGTCCTCTTCACGCGCGACACCGCCGGCGCCGCCGAGCGCGAATTGCTCAACGTCAACAAACTCTACCCAGACGGACGCACGACGCTCGCGTGGACAAGCGTCAGCCGCGACGGCGCGCGCGTCGCCTTCGGTCTCTTCAAGAGCGGCGACGAAAACACGACGCTGCGCGTGCTCGACACCGCCACCGGCGCGTGGCTCGACGACACCATCACCGGCAAGGCGGGCGGCGTAAACTGGCTCCCCGACGGCTCCGGCTTCGTCTATCACAAACTCGCCGACATCAAAGACCCCTACTCCGGCGAAATCCGTTTCCACGTCCTCGGCGCGCCGCCGGCGACCGACCGCCTCATCTTCGCCCAATACAAGACCGGACCGCTCGCGCACACGTGGGGACCGGCGGCGTCGCTCGACCGTTCCGGCCGCTGGCTGCTGCTCACCTACCATACCGGCACCGCCTCGAACGACCTCTACCTGTGCGACTTCAAACTCTGGCGCGAGACCGGCGAACTGCGCCGCCTCATCATCAGCGAGGGTGCCGACGCGCTGTTCCACGCGACCGTTCGCGACGGCTCCACGCTCTACCTTTACACCACTGCCGGCGCGCCGCGCGGACGCCTCCTCACCGCCGACATCGCCGCATTCGTCAAGACCGCCCGCGCCGCCACCGGTGAAGGTGCCGCCGCCGGCACCGGTGCCACCGCCGGCATCCCCGCCGCATTCCGCGAAATCGTTCCGCAGCACGCCAGCGCCGTTCTCGACGGCTTCTCGCTCTCGCGCTCCTTCCTCGCGCTCGCGTGGAAACAGGACGCGCTCAACCGCGTCGAATTGCGCGACCCCGACGGCTCCCGCCCGCGCCCGCTGCCGTTGCCCGGCATCGGCACGCCCGACCTTCACACCGACCCCGAAGACGACACCGGCTACCTCGCGTTCAGCAGTTACAACATCCCGCCGAGCATCTACCGCGTCGCCCTCGCCACCGGTGAACGCGAACTCTACTTCCGCCCCGCTTACGCCGTTGACAGCGACGCCATCGCCGTCGAACAGCACTTCTACACCAGCACCGGCGGCGCGCGCGTCCCGCTCTACATCGCCCGCCGCAAGGACGTCGCGCTCGACGGCACCGCCCCGTGCGTCCTCTACGGCTACGGTGGCTTCGGCATCGGAATGGCGCCGGCGTTCGCCGCCAGCGTCGTCCCGTGGCTCGAAGCCGGCGGCATCTACGCCGTCGCCGGCCTGCGCGGTGGTGACGAGTTTGGCGAACCGTGGCACCGCGCCGGAATGCTCGCCGACAAGCAGAACGTCTTCGACGACTTCGCCGCCGCCGCGCGCTGGCTCGTCGCGAACCGCTACACCCGCGCCGACCGCCTCGGCATTCGCGGCGGCAGCAACGGCGGACTGCTCACCGGCGCCGCCCTCGTCCAACACCCCGAACTGTGCGCCGCCGCCAGCGTCGCCGTCCCGCTGCTCGACATGCTCCGCTACCAGCACTTCCTGATGGCCCGCTACTGGGTTCCCGAATACGGCGACAGCGCCCGCCCCGCCGACTACCGGTGGCTCCGCGCCTACTCGCCCTACCACAACATCCGCGCCGCCGGCACCGGCGCGAAGAGCACTGCCGGTGCCGCCGGTGGCGTCCGTTACCCCGCCGTTTTCTTGGAAGCCGGCGAGAACGACACCCGCGTCCATCCGCTCCACGCCCGCAAATTCGCCGCCGCCCTGCAACACGCCACCGGCAATCCGCAAGACCGCCCCGTCCTGCTCTGGGTTGATTTCGACAGCGGACACGGCGCCGGCAAATCCTTCGACATGCAGGTTCGCGACACCGCCGACGTCTGGCTCTTCTTCGCCCGCCAACTCGGTCTGCGCTACTGAATTTTCGCGCTGCCGGCGGTGCTCACGCTGCGAAGAGGTCGGGGCGGGCGAGGCGCAGGTGGTAGATGCCGAGTTGGGCGAGGGCGTGGCGGATTTCGCCGCGCCGAATCATCGCCTCGACCTCGGCGGGGGAGAACAGCGCGACTTCGAGTTCCTCGTTCGGGTCGGGCGCTGTGGCACCGGCGAGGGCGCAGTCCTCGACGAGGACGAAGTGCGAGCGGTTGTTGAAGATGGCGGGGTTCGGCTCGCAGAAGCCGATGGCGCGGGCGTTCGCGCCGCGATAGCCGGTCTCCTCGGCGAGTTCGCGGACACCGGCGGCGACGGGGTTTTCGCCCGCTTCGACGATGCCGCCGGACGGCTCCCACGAGAGCGTGCGCGTGCCGTGGCGGAACTGTCGCACGAAGACGAGTTGGCGTTCGCGCGTGACGGCGAGGGTCTGCACCCAGTCGGGGCTGTTGACCGCAAAAAAAGCATCCCTCGCGGTTGTCGCGGGGATGCTTGAAGCGGCGTTTGAGAACGCGGAAGACGTGGCATTCGGCGAGGACGCTTTCGTCCTCCATGTTCCAGAGCGCGGGGGTCGCCATTGCCGGTGGTTCCTGCGCCGGAGGCGCGTTAGTTGGCGGCGGGCTGACCGCCAATCACCACCGGCGCGCCGGCGGCGGTGCCGGCGGGGGCGCGGTTCGCGGGAGGTGTGCTACGCGGGGCGGGCGGCGTGCCGCGAGCAGGGATTTTCAGGGTCTGACCGATGTTGAGTTTGTTGGACTTCACGCCCGGATTGGCGGCTTCGATTTCGGCGACGCTCACGCCGTAGATGCCGGCGATGATGCCGAAATTCTCGCCTTTCTTGACCTTGTGTGTGCCGCCGGCGGAACGGACGGGGGCGGCGGCGGTGGTGCCGGTGGTGGCGGAACGGTTCGATTGCACCGGTTGCGGGGCGGGGCGGGAGGAGAGGCGGCGACCGCCGGAAAGAGCGGCGAGGTCGTCATTGATTTTTTTGAACGTCTTGGTGGTCTCCGTCACCACGACACGGAACTTGTTTTCGTTCTTCGTCTTCTCGTTGGAGAGTTCGCGCTCCAAGCGGTCAACGGTCTCGCGCAGGGCGGCGATTTCGGCGACGCGGGCGTTGATTGTCTGGCTCGACGCCTCAATCTTTTGCTTGAGTTCGGGGTCGAGTGCGGTGCTCGTGACGGCGGCGGAGGCCTTTGCCTCCAAATCGTCAACTTTGCCTTTCGAGCGAATAGCGAAGAAAATCGCGAAGACCGCGACAACGAGCGCGAAGCCGGCGAAAATCAGCGGCACTTTTGACTCGCCCTGCGGTTCAAGGTTCTGGGTTTCATCCATGATGATAATGAGTTCGGGTTGAGGGTGTGTGTGTTGGAAAAGAGGCGCGCAGGATTCACGCCTTGACAATGCGCCGCAACACAAAAAACTGCCGCCCGTCCGCGACAGACGGTCGCCGGTGGCAACGGGCACCGGCAGCGAGCGGCGACGACGGGTGGTAGCGCAGTTGGCTAGCGCACCTGCTTTGGGAGCAGGGGGTCGCGGGTTCGAGTCCCGCCCGCCCGACCATTTTCCGCGAGGGCGGGAATTCGAAGAAATCCGAAGGAGAGAGAGGGGGGGGAGTTCCGTCTTGCCCCGTGCGCCGGCGCGGGGCACTTTCGCGAACCCATTTCCTGAAACCAAGCCATAAACTCCATGCCCTCCAAAGTTACACTCTCAACCCTCGACCCGCGTTTGCAGCGTCAGGCGGACAACGCCGAGAAGGCGCTTCGCACCAACCCGCAATACGCCGCCGAAATCATGGCCGGCATTGTCAGCCGGAACCCCGAATGCCTCGAAGCGCGCAAACTGTTGCGCAAAGCCCAGCGTCTCGTCCATGGCGGAGGTGCCGCCGGCGGGTTGGGGAAACTCTTTGGCGGACTGTTCGGCGGCGGAAAAATCAAGGACGCCGAATCCGCCCGCAAAGCCATTGACACCGCCGAGCAAAAACTCGCCCAGAACCCCAACGACATCGCCGCCAACAAGCAACTCGCCGCCGCCGGCGAAAAACTCGGCTGGTTCGACCTCGCCGCCTTCGCCTACGAATCGCTCGTCATCGCCGACCCGAAAAACACCGACTACTTCGCCTCGTGGGGCAACGCCCTGCTCAAGGACGAGAACTACGACGAAGCCATCAAGGTCATTGACGAGGGGCTGAAACGCTTCCCCGGAAACGGCGACCTGCAGGAAATCGCACGCCGCGCCTCCGTCCAAAAGACCGTCAAAAAGGGCAACTGGGAGAACGAGGGCGACTTCAAGTCCAAGGCGAAGGACTTGGGCAGCGCCGCCGCGCTCGACAACCAGAGCCGCATCGTGCAGGACGCCGAAGCCGCCGCACGAATCGTCGCCGAACTTGAGCAGAAAATCGCCGCCGACCCCGAAAACGTGGACTACTACCGCGAGGCGGTCAAAAACTACCTCGTCCTCAACGACCTCTCGTCCGCCATCCGCACCCTTCAGCGCGCCCGCGAGACCAATCTTGGGCGCGCCGACGCCGCCCTCGAAAAGCACGAGAACGAACTCAACATGCAACTCTACGACCAGCAGGTCGCCGCGCTCAAAGAGCAGACCGAGGCCGACCCGCAGAACGCCGAGTTGCGCGGTCAATACGAGCAACTCGCCGCCAACGCCCGCGCCTACCGCCTGCAGGTCTATCAGGACCTCGTGGACCGCTACCCCAACGACTACGGCTATCGCTACAACCTCGGCGTCCTGCTCTACGAAAACGACCGCAACGATGACGCCATCCAGCAACTCCAAATCGCCCAGCGAAACCCCAAGAACCGCCACAGCGCCATGCTCTACCTCGCCCGCGCGTTCATTCGCGGCGGCAAGTTCGACCTCGCCGTGGACCAACTCAAGGACGCCCGCGGCGAACTGCCGGTGATGTCCGACATCAAAAAGGAAATCATCTACGAACTCGCCGGCGCCTACGAAAAACTCGGCAAACGCGAGGAGGCGCTCGATGAATACAAGTCCATCTACAAGGTGGACGCCTCCTACAAGGACGTCGCCGACAAAATCAACCAGTTTTACGCCAAGCAATAACGCCCGCCGCCGCCGGTCGCACAGACGCCGCCGCCGCCGGCAACGCTTCCGCCACCGCCTCCATGTCCGCCGCCTCGACGCCACGCTTCCGCTTCTTTTGCGGCGACGACGACTTCCTCGTCAACAACGCCGCCCGCGAATGCTTCGAGAAACTCGCCGCCGGTGCCGATGCGTTTTCCCGCGAGGTCATTGACGGCGCGGTGTTGCGCGCCGAGGAAGCCCTCGAACTCGTCCGCCGCTTCGCCGACGCCACGCTCACGGTCTCCATGTTCGGCGACAAGCGGCACGTCTGGCTGCGCGGCATCAACTGGCTCGGTCTGGACCGCACCTCCACCGCCGAGGACGCCAAGACCGCCGCCGCGAACCTGCTCGAAGTCCTCAAAAAAAACGACCCCGCCGCCACCAGCATCGTCATCAGTGCCATCTCCCCGAACGGCGTCCGCAAAGACGTCAAGGAACTTAAAAAGGACGGTGCCGCCGTCGAAATCAAACTCGGCAAGGAGGGTCGGGAGCGCACCCAAAACCTCGACGAAATGCTTGAGGCCGAGTGCGAGCGGCAGGGCATCTCCATGTCCGGCAGCGTGCGCGCCGTGCTTCTCGAAAAGGTCGGGGACAGCCCCCGCATGGCGACGGAGGAAATCCGCAAACTCGCCATCTACGTCGGCGTCGGAACACCCGACGGCGGCGCGGACATCACCACCACCGCCGGTGACGGGCGTCCGCGCATCACCACCGCCATGATTCACGAACTCGTGCCGGAATTCGGCGAGGCGGACGCCTTCGAGGCCGCCGAGGCCTTCTACTCCGGCGACGCCGACTACGCCTTCTCCGCCTTGCACCGGCACTTCTTCAAAGCCCCCGCCGCCAACCACGAAAAAGCGTTCCGCGCGCTGCTCGGAAACTTCGTCAAACGCAACCGAATCTGCCTCCAATTGCGCGCGCTCACCGACGCCCGTCTTCGCGGCAAAGCCGAGGCAGCCGAGGCGCGCTACGCCGCGCTTTTCGGCGAGACCGGCACGGTGAAATCGGAGTTTCACGTCTTCAAGCAGCACCCGTTCTACCTCGAAAAACTCGCCGCCGGCGCGAGGAAGTTCACCCTGCGCCAACTCATAGACATCCAACTCGACCTCTCCCGCCTCCTCGTCGAACTCATCAACAAGGACAAGAACAACACCACCCCCGAAGCCATCATGCGCGCCTTCTTCACCCGCCACCTCGGCGGTGCCGGCGCGTGACGACGCCGCCGGTGGTGCCACCGGACGCGCCACCGGTGGCGCGCCCGCGTTTCCGCCGCTCACTTCCCGGACCAGAAATAATCCACCTCGGCGCAGTTCGCCATCGTCGCGCCGCTGAGGACGGTCGCCTTGTTGCCGGCGGCGGTGTTCGTGTCCACCAGAACGAGGCGCGTCGTCACCCCGCTGCGCAGCGTCGCGACAAGGTGCCGCCCGTCCGCGCACCATGACGGGTTGGACAGCCCGCTGACGCGCCCGCCGCCGCGCAGGTTTACGGCGATTTTTTCGACGCTGCCGGTGGCGGTGTCCACGACCCCGATGCGGAAGCCGCCCTCCTGAAACGTGTAGGCGATTTTCGTTTGGAAGACGGGGTTCCACGACGGCTCGGTCGAATAGTTCGCCTGCGTCGCGACGCGCTTCGGCGTCCCGCCGGGCAGGGCTATCACGTGGATTCCGGGACGACCGACGGAGCCGCCGGCGAACGCCAGTTTCGTCCCGTCCGCCGACCACGCCGGGTCACTCTCGACGCCCTTCGCCGAAGTCACGCGGTGGATTCCGCCACCGTCGGCGGCGGCGGTGTAAATGTCCATGTCGCCCCGTCCCGAATTGGCGAACGCCAACTGCCCCGTCCGCGGGTTTGAGACCGCGCCGGTGGTGGTTCCTCGCTTGTTCACGATGACCCCGCGCCGGCGGCGTCCGTCCGCGCTCACCGCGAAGATGTCCGTGTAGTTGTGGTTGTGGTAGGTCGTGTGCAGCACCTCGGAGCCGTCGCGCGTCCAGCGCGGCGAGGAGCAAATCGAGTTGTAGGAAGTCAGTTGCTGGACGGTTCCGAAAAACAGGTCGCCCGCATACACCTCCTTGCGCCCCGTGCGGTCGCTGATGAACGTGATTTTGCCCGCGAAGAACGGCCGTTTCCGCTCCGCGACAAGCACGGCGTCGCACGCCCGGAGCGTCGCGTCGCGCCAGTCCGCGCCGGTGACGCTCTGCGCGATTCGCGCCCCCTGCGATTCGAGGGTCACGCTCACCGTCGCCGGTGCCGTTTTCACGAGGCGGATTCGCGCCGCCGCGCCCTTGGCGAGCCGGTAGTCCCCGTGCGCGCCGAACGCGCGCCGCGCCAAATCGGCGATTTCGGGCGAGGACGACTCCACCCAGACGGGCTTCTCGCGCACCACGCCGACAATCGTGTTGTCCTGCGCCGGTGCCGGTGCCGGCGCAGCGGTCAGGGTGTCCGTGCTTCCGAAAAGGAAGCCCGACGCCGCGAGCAGAAGCGCGGCAGCGAAATTCGGAATGAAAGCGGAAATGGAGGCGGAAACGGAAGCGGAGGATGTGCGCATTTTGGAAAGGTTCGGGATGCTGTTTGGAAGAGTTGGGGAAGAGTTAGAAAAAAGACGCCCCGCCGGCAACGGCGTTTGCCGGCACACCACCGGTGCGCCAAGCCGATACACACATGGCGCGCGCCCATTGCAAAGACCGCCACCGGTGGTAGTGTGCGCCAGCATGACCGCCGACCCAGACGCCCAAGACGCCGCTTTCGCCGCCGCTCTCGCCGCCGCCGGCACCGCCGCCGCGTCCGTCCGCCGCCGGCGCGATTATCCATTGCTGCTTGCGGGACAATTTTTGGGCGCGTTCGGCGACAACGCGCTGCTCGCCGTGATTGTCGGGCCGCTGCTGTTCCGCCGGCAGTCGGGCGAGTTGACCGAGGCGGCGTTGCGCGACGCGAACACGTTTTACACCGCGCTGCTCTTTGTGCCGTGCGTGCTGTTCGCGCCGCTGGCGGGCTACGCCGGCGACCGTTTTTCAAAGAACCGGCTGCTCGTCGGCGCCAACGCCATCAAACTCGCCGGTGCCGCGTTGTGCGCTGCCGGCGCGTTGCTGCCGGCGCCGGTGGCGGGCGCGGACCCGCGTTTTGGGAGTGCCGGCGCGTTGCTGCTCGGCGCGGGCTACTTCTGCGTCGGTGCCGGCACGTGTTTTTACGGACCGGCGAAATACGGTGCGCTGCCGGAGATTTTGCCGCGCGAAAAACTTGTTCGCGGAAACGGCACGGTCGAGATGCTGACGCTGCTCGCGGTGCTCGGCGGATTCATCGCCGGCAGCGCGGCGGCGGACGTTTTTCGCGGTGCCGGCGACGCGGTGGTGCCGCACCTCGGCGTGCTCGGAATCTTCGGCGTGTCGCTCGCGCTGAACGCCGCGATGTCGCGCCTGCCGAACAACCCCGCCGTGCGCCTCGCCGCCACCGCCGGCGCGTTTTTCGGACATGCCCGCGACCTGCTCGTGCGCGCGCCGCGAACGCGCTTGCTGCTGTGCGGCACGATGGCGTTCTGGCTCGTCGGCGCCGCGATGAAGACGCATTTCCAGCCGTGGGGGCAGGGCATTTTGGGATTGTCGAACAACACCGAAATCTCGCTGCTCGCGCTCGTGTTGAGCGTCGGCGTGATGGCGGGCAGCGTGCTCGCGGGACGGTTGCACGGCGTCGGCGACCTGCGGGCGACGCCCCGCTACGCGCTGCTGCTGGCGGCGGTGCTGGGCATCGCGTGGAGCGTCGGCGGCGGCGGCGTGTTGGAGTTTTGGACGTCGCCGGCGAGCCGTGTCACCGCCGGCGG
>JAISSQ010000165.1 GCA_031273045.1 Puniceicoccales bacterium | reverse complement strand
GAAATTTGCTCCCAGAAGAAATTGACGACGGTTCCGAAACCGCACCTTCCAAGCGCATCCTGAATGTCATTCCCGAATATGACAAAGTTTCCAGCGGCGTAAAAATCACTGCTCAAATTACCTTGCCCGTCCTTCGGCAAAAGTGCCGGCATTTTGATGAATGGATTGAAAAACTCTGTAATCTAAAAACAAAATAAGTTTCGGGCGTTTTCGTCCATCCGCGCAACCACCGGCGGCGGTGGGTGTCTCTGTTGGGCATGATTAGAACCCTCTTTCAATGCGCCGCTGGCGTTTTCGGTTCCGTTCGTAGCGGTGTTGCCGTTGCTGTGGGCGCGGCGGTCGTTGCCGGCACTGCTCTCACCGGTGCTGTCCCCGCTTTCGTTCCCGCCCTTGTTCCCGCCGCCGGTGGTGCGCCGGTGCGCGTCGTGTTGCAGGACCGTGTGCCGTTCGACGCGCAGGTCGCCGAACTCGAAAAGCAGTTCGCCGCCGACGCCAAGAATCCCGCGCTCGACAAGCGCGTGCGCGATGCCGCCGCCGCGTCCGCCAAGACCGCGCGCGGCGACCTCGCCGACCTCGCCAAGTCGGGCGCGGACGCGAAAAACTTGAGCGCGCGCCAGCGGGTCGAGTTCTGGGAGCCGCGCGAGACGGCGTTCCTGATTTGCGACATGTGGGCGTCGCACGGTTGCCGCCACGCCACGAGGCGCATTGAGGAACTGGCGCCGGTGATGAACCGCGTCATCGCCGCCGCGCGCGAGAAGGGTGTGCTCATCATCCACGCGCCCAGCGGCGATCTGTCGAATTTCGAGAACCTCTACCCGGAGTTGAAAAACAACACCGACCCCGCGATGCGCGCCGCGCGGGAGAACTCGAAGGCGTTCCGCAAGGGCTTCGGCAACAACACGCACTGGCCGGCTTGGGAGCACGGCTCCGCCGGCGAGAAGGGGCACCCGTTCCCCGTGAGTGCCGGCGACGGCGGTTGCGACACCTGCGGCAAAGACCCCGCGTGGCCGTCGAACAAAGTCAGTTGGCGTCAGACGCCCGCGCTCGAAATCAAGGCGGCGGACATCCTCACCGACGACTACAAGGAGATTATTGACTACTGCAAAAGCCGCGGCGTGAAGAACATCGTCCTGCTCGGCGTGCACACGAACATGTGCGTCATGGGGCGTCCGTTCGGACTGCGCGCGCTCAAAAAGCAAGGGTTCAACACCGCCCTCATGCGCGACATGACCGACCTCATGTATAACAACCACTACAACGCCGCGCCGCCCAAGGGCAAAGGGCAGCCGCCGCACGTCAGCCACTGGGCGGGACTCGACCTCACGCTCGCCTACATCGAGGCGTGGCTCGCGCCGACCGTCCTCTCGACCGACTTCACCGGCACCGCGCCGTTCCGCTTCAAGGAAGACCCGCGCCCGCGCCTCGCGTTCATCACCGCCGAGGGCGAATACCGCACCAGCCAGCGTTTCCAGCAGTGGGGCGACGCGCTCACGCGGCGCGAAATCGCCGTCGAGTTCGCCACCGGCATCCCCCTGCGCAACGCCAACCTCCCCGGCCGCCACAACATCGAAAACCTCCGCGCGCTCGACACCGCCGACCTCGCCGTGCTGACCGTCCGCCGCCGCGCGCTGCCGCCGGCGCAGATGGCGAAAATCAAGAACTACCTCGCCGCCGGCAAACCCCTGCTCGCCATCCGCACCGCGAGCCACGCCTTCGGCGTCAAACCCGTGCCGAAAGGACTCGCCGCGTGGCAGGAATTCGACCGCGACGTCCTCGGCGGCAACTACACCGGCCACTACGGCCACTACAAGGAAGGCACGCAAATCAGCGTCGCCGCCGGCAAACAGGAGCATCCGCTGCTGCGCGGCGTCGCCGCCGAATTCAACTCCCCCGCGTGGCTCTACAAGAACACCCCGCTCGCGTCGAAACGCGCCGAAGTCCTGCTCACCGGCAAGGACCCCGGTCCGAAGAACAAGCGCGAACCGGTGCTGTGGACGAACGGCCCCGCCGTCATCTACACCTCGCTCGGACACTGGGACGACTGGTCGAACCCGAACTTCACCGCGCTCGTCAACAACGCCGTGGACATCCTGCTGAAACGATAAAGTCCGCCCGCCGCCGGTGGCGCAGACCGTGAGCGCGCAAAAACGAACGCGCCGTCCGCAGGGAGCGGACGGCGCGTTCTTTGAAATGGTGGCGGGGGGCGGAATCGAACCGCCGACACGCAGATTTTCAGTCTGCTGCTCTACCAACTGAGCTACCCAGCCAAACTTGAAACGCCGCGCAGTAAGCCGCCGCACGCCGCCGGCGTCAACACCTTTGTTCGGCGAAGGCGCCGCCGTCGCCGTCGGCATCGACGTTGCCGCCGGCACCGCTGCCGGCACCGCCGCGCTCGCCTTACTTCCGCCGCTCCACCACCGGCGGCGCTTTGCCTTCCACGCTGTCGGCGGTGATGGTGACGCGCGCCGCGTCGCGCTCCTGCGGCAGCGAATACATCGTGTCGAGCATGAGCCGCTCGATGACGCTGCGCAGGCCGCGCGCGCCGGTCTTGAGCGCGAGCGTCTTCGCGGCGATGGCGGCGACGGCGCCGGCGTCGAACACGAGTTCCACGCCGTCGAGCGCGAAGAGTTTGCGGTATTGGCGGGTGAGCGAGTTGCGCGGCTCGGTGAGCACTCGCTCAAGGTCTTTCTGCGTGAGTTCGCTCAGCGCGGAGACCACCGGCAGGCGGCCGACAAACTCCGGGATGAGGCCGTAGTCGAAGAGGTCCTCCGGCTGCAGGTTCTCCATGATTTGCTCGGCGGTGAGCGGCTCGCCGCCGGTGGTGGCGGAGGTGACGTCGAAGCCGAGGAAGCGGCTGCCGACGCGGCGCGCGATAATCTCGTCCAGCCCGACGAACGCGCCGCCGCAGATGAACAAAATGTTCTCGGTGTTGACCTGCGCGTATTGCTGGTCGGGATGCTTGCGGCCGCCCTGCGGGGGGACGTTGCACACGCTGCCTTCGACGATTTTGAGCAGCGCGTGCTGCACGCCCTGCCCGAGATTGCGCGACACGTGCGGCGAGTCGCCCTTGAGCGCGAGTTTGTCTATCTCGTCTATGTAGATGATGCCCGTCTCGGCGCGCCCGATGTTGAAGTTCGCGGCGGCGAGGAGGCGTTGCACGATGCTCTCGACGTCCTCGCCGACGTAGCCCGCCTCGGTCACCGTCGTGGCGTCCGCGATGGCGAACGGCACGTCGAGCACACGCGCGAGTGTGCGCGCCAGCAGCGTCTTGCCGCAGCCGGTGGGGCCGAGCAGGAGGATGTTCGACTTCTCGACCTCGACGCCGGCGAGGTCCGCCGCGAACGGCTCCACCGGCGGCGGCTCCGGCTCGCCGGACTTCTTGCGCGCGTCGGCGGCGAGTTTCGCGTTGAGGCGCTTGTAGTGGTTATAGACGGCGACCGAGAGCACCTTCTTCGCCTGGTCCTGCCCGATGACGTAATCGTCGAGCACGGCGCGAATCTCCGCCGGCGGGATGAGTTTCACGGGCTTGGGCGGCGCGTTGTCCGGCTCGACAACGCTCACGCCGCCGGCGGACTTTTTGCCACCGCGTCCGCTGCCGGCGGCACTGCCGGCGCCGGCGGTGGAGGCGTCAACGGGACCGCGTTTGCCGCCCCGCGCGCCGCTGTCGGAAGTGCCGCCGGCGGCACCGTCGCCGACACCATTGGCGGCGGCGGCATTGAGGTCGGAAATGGTCGTCTTGCCGCTCGTGAGCGCGGCGAGCAGCGCGGCGAGCGCGGAGGCGTTTTCGCCGGACACCTGCAATCCCTGCGGCGTGTTGCACGGCACACCGTTGGCGTCGGCCTTGTTGAGCAGGGCGGCGCACTGGCTCACGCACTCGCTGCAAATGTTCGCGCCGTCGCCGGCAATGAGGCGGCCGACCATCGTGTTCGGCCGCCCGCAGAACGAGCACACCGGCGCCGGCGGCTCTGGTTTTTTGTGAATGGACATTTTTCGCTGTTTTCTCGCTTTGGATTTCGCGCTGTGCCGCGCGGGGCTTTGCTTTCCGGCGCACTCTCCCAAGGAAGCCCCCTTGCGGCAAGGTTTGAGATTTCCGCGCGAAATTTCCTCTTGCCAGCACCGCTGCCGGCGGCATTCTTCCGCGCCCTTTCAACCACCGCCGGTTCGGCGCGGCCGCGATGACAGCGGGTCCGCGACTCGCCGGCGGGAAATCAAAACAAAATGTCCAAGCAACAACTCAAACTCTCCGTCAAAAACCGCGACGGCATCGGGCGCGGTCCCGCGCGCCGGCTGCGCAAGGCGGGTCTCATTCCGGGGATTATCTACGGCGTCGCCAAGGGCGCGCGCGAGGCCGCCAAGCGCGGAACCTCCGCCGTGTCCACGAAGCCGGTGAGCATTGACGCCGTCGAACTGCGCGCGCTGTTGCGCGCCAAGGGGACGGACGCCGCGCTGGTCGAACTCACGCTTGAGGACGGCGCGAAGACGCTCTCGCTCATCCGCGACTACCAGCGCGACCCGCTCTCGCTCAAAATCGTCCACCTCGACCTGCAGTCGGTGGAGCCGGACGCGGAGTTCACCGTGCTGGTGCCGGTGCGCTTCACGGGCGAGCCGGTCGGCGTGAAACTCGAAAACGGCACGCTCGACATCATGCTGCACGAGGTCGCCGTGCGCTGCCTGCCGAAGGACCTGCCCGGCTCCATCACCGTTGACGTGACAAACCTGCACGTCAACCAGTCCATCCACGTCGGCGCGCTGCCCAAAATCGAAGGCGTCACGTATCCGGGCGACCCGCTGCGCGCGGTCGTCGTCTGCACGGCGCAGGAAGAGGAGAAGGCGGCGGAAACGCCCGCCGGCGGCGCCGCAGCCGCAACTCCCGCCGCCGGTGCCGCCGCCGCTCCGGCAGCCGCCGCAACCGCCGCCGCGCCCGCCGCCGACGCGAAGAAAGGCGACGCCAAGAAATAACGCCGCCGCCGCGCCCGCCGGCAACGCGCCCCGAACGGCGCCGCCGGCGGTGTTTCCGGCGCGCTCTCCGGTTTTGCACGGCGCGTTCAACCGCGCCCCGTTCTTTGACAGATTTTTCCTCGGACACACTCACGCTGTCGCCCGCCAGCCCGAAACGCCAACGCGCAAAAACGCCCGCCCGAAATGGCAACCGTCGTGACACCGCAAACGCCCGCGCTCATCGCCGGTCTGGGAAACCCCGGACCGGAATACGCGGACACGCGCCACAACGCCGGCTTCCGCGTCCTCGACGCGCTTGCCGCCGCCACCGGTGGCGGTGCCGTTTTCGCGCCCGACACGCGCCACCGCGCCCTCGTCGCCAAGACGAGCGTCGCCGGTCGCCCCGTCTGGCTCGTCAAACCGCTCACGTTCATGAACGACAGCGGATTGAGCATCGGTCCGCTGGCCGCGTTTCACAAAATCCCTCACGCGAACGTCCTCGTCGTCTATGACGACATCACGCTCGCCCCGGGGACGGCGAAACTCACCACCGGCGGCGGTGACGGCGGACACAACGGCATCAAAAGCATTCTGGCGCACTGCCCGAACGCCTTTGCCCGCTACCGAGTCGGCATCGGCCCCAAACACTGGCCGACGCAGGACCTCGCCGCCCACGTCCTTGGAAAACTCACCGAGACCGAGCGCGCCGCGCACACCGCCGCGCTCCCCGCGCACCTCGAAAACATCCGCCACTGGCTCGCCCACGGCACCGCCGCCGCGCAAAACCACATCAACCGCCGGCGCGCCGAAAACGCGCCAAAACCGCCAAAAACCGAAACAACCATCACCGCAGCACCAACCACATCCACAACGACATCCACACCGACACCAACCCTTTTAACCAACAACACACACACAACAACCACAACACCTCCACAATGAGCACAAACACCAAGAAAACGACCGCCCCCGCGGCCGCCCCCGTGGCGACCCACGACTACCGCGCCACACTCATCCTCGACCTGCGCGGCGTCACCGTCCCCGTCGAAAGCGTCCTCGCCCGCCTCAAGGACACCCTCGCCGCCGTCGGCGCCAAAGTCCTCCGCGAAGAGTCCCTCGGACAAAAAACCTTCGTGCGCGTCACCGACCGCAAGAACCCCAGCGGCATCTACGTGCAAATCACGTTCAACGGCCCCACCACCGCCCCCGCCGCCTTCCGCGAAAAACTGCGCCTCGACCGCACCATCAAACGCCTCCTCGTCCAATCCGTCTAAACGCGCCGCGCGCCGGCACCGGCACCGCCACCGGTGGCACCGCCGCCCCCACCGCCGCCCGCGCCTCCCGCCATCCACCTTCATCCTTCATCCTTCAACCTTCTCCTCCCGTGGCCTCCTTCAACAAAGTCATCCTCGCCGGCAACCTCACCCGTGACCCGGAACTCAAGTCCTTCGCCAACGGCACCACCGTCACCAAACTCGGACTTGCCATCAACCGCACCTACATCGACAAAAACGGCGAACGCCGCGAAGAAGTCCTCTTCGTGGACGTGGACGCCTTTGGCAAGCAAGCCGAGACCATCTCCCGCTACTTCTCCAAAGGCCGCCCGATTCTCGTCGAAGGCCGCCTCAAACTCGACACGTGGGACGACAAGAACACCGGCGAAAAACGCTCCAAACTCGGCGTCGTCCTCGAAACGTTCTCCTTCCTCGACGGCAAAAGCAGTGCCGGTGACGCCGGTGCCGGTGCCGCCGCCTCCCCCGCCGGCAACAATTACGCCGCCGCCCCCGCCCCCCGCGCCGCCGCCGGCAGTGCCCGCCCCGCCCCCGCCTCCGCCCCCCGTAGCAGCGCCCCGCCCCCGCCGCCCCCGCCCCCCAACGACGGCGTCGAAGAAGACGTCCCATTCTGATTTCACCCGCCACCGGCATCACCGACACCACCGACACCACCATCACCGGCAGCACCCATTCACAGCAACTCACAGCAACAAACCACAACCGCAAACCACGCAAACACACATACGAACATGGCATTAACAGAAGTTTTGCTCCTCAAGCCCGTCGAAGAACTCGGCGCCGAAGGCGACCAAGTCAAAGTCCGCGCCGGCTACGCCCGCAACTACCTGCTCCCGCAAGGCGTCGCGCTCCCCGTCAGCCGCGCCAACCGCAAGCACATCGAGGCCCTCAAAGCCGCCCGCGCCGCCCGCGAAGCCAAGGAACTCGCCGCCGCGCAGGACGAACTCGGCAAACTCGCCACCGTCAAACTCGTCTTCGCCGTCAAGACCGGCGAAGGCGGCAAAATGTTCGGCGCCGTCACCGTCGCCGAAGTCGTCGCCAAACTCGCCGAATCCGGCGTGGAGATTGACCGCAAGAAAGTCCACCTCCCCCACGGCAGCGTCAAAGGCCTCGGCAAACACGTCGCGCACGTCAAGTTGCACCCCACCATCACCCACGAGTTGGAGTTTGAAGTCGTCTCCGAGAACCCCATCGAGGAAAAGCCCGCCGAGGAAGAGGAGGACGCCGACGCCGCCGGCCGCAAAAAACGCGAATTCAAGCGTCGCCCCCGCAAAACCGACGCCGACACCGCCAAACCCGCCGCCGAGGACGCCCCCGCCGCCGTCGCGGAATAAAGGCAACGCTCCGTTGTGGCACCAGCCCCGAAGGGGCGGCATACCATAGGCAGGGGCTTACATGGAGCGCCGCACATGGAGTGCCGACTTTCAAGTCGGCTCGGCAGTGTTGCGGCGCAGCCGCCTTGCTTTCTCTTCTCTTTTTAGAGTGGCGGCTATGCCGCATCTCCGCCGAGCCGACTTGAAAGTCGGCGCTCCCAAATAGGTGCTTGACGCACACCGCCGGCGGGTGTTTCTTGTGCCTCGCTTTTGAGAACAAATCTCAATCGCAATACGAAAACGCGCTATGAAACGCCTCCTCATTCTCGCCTTACTCTCCGTCACCGGTGCCACCGCTACCGCGCTGGGAGCGCAGGTCTCCGACCCGCATTCCCAATCCACCGCCGCCCCCGCCACCGCCACCGCGCCGCGCCGCGTTGTCACGCTGGGCGGACCAATCACGGAGATTGCGTTCGCGCTGGGCGCGGAGGAGGCGATTGTCGCCACGGACCGCACGAGCATTCACCCGCCGCGCGCGCAAAAACTGCCGAGCGTCGGCGTCTATCGCGCGCTCGCCGCCGAAAGTGTGCTCGCGCTCAAGCCGGACAAAATCCTCGCCGGCAGCGGGCTGGGACCGCCGGCGGCGGCGCGTCAACTGCGCGATTCCGGCACGCCGTTGGTCACCGTCGAAAATCCGCGCGACGAGCCGACGCTTCATGCGGCAATCGCGCTACTCGGGCGCGAACTCGGTCGCGAGCGCGAGGCGGCGGCACTCTCGGCGAAACTGCGCGCGCAGTTCGACGAAGTGCGGCAACTCGTCGCCGGCAAGCCCGCGCCGCGCGTCGTCTTCCTGATGGGGCTGGGCGGTCAACTCTCCGCCGCCGGTGCCGGCACGCAGGCCGACGGCGCCCTGACGCTCGCCGGATCCAAAAACATTTTCGGCGCGTTCCGTGGCTACAAACCGGTGAGCGAGGAGGCGCTGCTCGCCGCCGCGCCGGACTTCATCCTCGTCGCCACGCACACCGCCACCGGTGACGTCTCCGCGCCGCCCGACCCGCAAGCGTTCCTGCGCCGGCGCGGACTGCGCTCGCTGAAACTGCTCGGCGCGAAGACGCGCTTCGTCGGCGTGGACATGGGCGAGTTCCTCATCATCGGTCCCCGCGCCGGCGCGACGACCCTCAAACTCGCCAACATCTTTTTCGGCACCGCGCCGACAACACCGGCAACAACACCACCACCGGCGTCGGCGCCGGCGGCGTCGGCATCGGCACCGGCGGTGGAAAACAAGGAGGCGGCGAAATGAGCGGGGCGGGGCATGCGCACCACCTCATCCGCCGCCGGCAACTCGTCGTCGTCGCCGGTGCCGCGCTGGTGCTCGCGCTGGCGGTGTTCTCGCTGACCGTCGGACCGTTCGACATCTCCACTGGGCGCGTCCTCGCAATCCTCTTCTCCGCCGGCAATCCCGCCGGCACCGCTGCCACCGGCACCGCCGGCACCGCCGGTGACGTTATCTCCACCGCCGCCGGCACCGCCGGTGACGCTGCTGCTGCGGTCGTGTGGGGAATCCGGTTTCCGCGCGCGTTGCTCGCGGTGTTCGCCGGCGGCGGTCTCGCGCTCGCCGGCGCGGTGATGCAGGGCGTGTTCCGCAATCCGCTCGCCGACCCGGGCATCATCGGCGTGAGCGCCGGCGGCGCGGTCGGTGCGGTGAGCGCGCTCGTGCTCGCCGGCAGGTTCGTCACGCCCGCCGTCCTCGAACACCTCGCGTTGTGGCTGGCACCGGCGGCGGCACTCGCGGGCGCGTGCGCGGCGACCGCGCTGATTTACCGGCTCTCGCTGCGGCGCGGTCAGGTTGACGTGCCGGCGATGCTGTTGTGCGGCATCGCCGTCAACGCCGCCAGCGGCGCGTTCATCGGGTTGGTGAACGCGCTCGTCGCCACCGCCGAGGAGGTGCAGACGCTCGCGTTCTGGACGCTCGGCTCGCTCGGCCGCGCCACGTGGGAATTGCTCGCCGCCGGCGCGCTGTTCCTCGTGCCGCCGCTCGTCGCGCTGCCCTTTCACGCCCGCGCGCTCAACGCCCTCGCGCTGGGCGAGGAGGACGCCGCGATGCTCGGCGTGAACGTCCCCCGCGTGAAGCGCGCGCTCATCGCGCTGTCGTGCTCGTTGACCGGCGCGACGGTCGCGCTGTGCGGCATGCTCGGCTTCGTGCCGCTCGTCGCACCGCACATCGCCCGCCTCGCGCTCGGCGCCGACCACCGGTTGCTGCTGCCGGCGTCCGCCCTCGCCGGTGCCGCGCTGCTGCTCGCGGCGGACATGACCGCGCGCGTCATCGTCGCCCCCGCCGAACTGCCGGTGGGCATCGTGACCTCGCTGCTCGGCGCGCCGGTGTTCCTCTCGCTCATCGCCAAACGGAGGGCTGCCCGATGAATTCCCTTTCCGCGAAAAACGTCACCCTGCGGCGCGGCGGACGCGCCCTGCTCGCGGACGTCTCGGTCGCGTTCCGTGCCGGCGAACTCGGCGTCATCCTCGGTCCCAACGGCGCCGGCAAATCCACCCTGCTGCGCGTGCTCGCCGGCGCGTTGCGCCCCGACGCCGGCAACGCGTTTCTCGACGGTGCGCCGCTGCGCGACTACGCGCCGGACGTGCTCGCGAAACGCCGCGCCCTGCTGGCGCAGGAGAACGCGCCGTGGCTTGAGTTCTCGGTCGAAGAGGTTGTCGCCCTCGGCCGGACGCCGCACCTGCGCGGCCGCGCTTGGGAGAGCGCGAGCGACAGACAAATTTGCGCCCGGACGCTCCGGCAAGTGGGCATGGACGCTTTTCATCACCGGCGTTTCGCGACGCTTTCGGGCGGTGAGAAGCAACGTGTCCACCTCGCCCGCGTTCTCGCGCAATTGGCGGTTGGCGCTGTTGGTGGCAGCGCCGCCGCCTCCTCTTTCCTGCTGTTGGACGAGCCGGTGTCGGCTCTCGATTTGCGCCACCAGCACACGACGCTCGCGCTCGCTCGCTCGCTGGCGAAACGCGACGGGCTGGGCGTCATCGCCGTCCTGCACGACCTGAACCTCGCGCTGCGCTACGCCGACCACGTCGTGCTCTTGGCTGACGGCGCGGTCGCCGCTGCCGGTGCGCCGCGCGAGACGCTCACGTGCGAACTGCTCTCGCGCATTTACGGCGTCTGCGCCCGCCTGCATTGCCCCGCCGGCGCCCCGTGTCCGTTCGTCGAAACGGAACTGCCCGCCGATGAGGACGCCGGCGTCCATGGGTTCTGCGCCGTCTGTTCACGGGCGGACGTCGCCGCCTGATTTCCCCCGCGCCGGCAACGCCGCGTTGCGCGCCGCCGGCGGTCTTTTATCGTGCCGGCGATGGAAGACGCCCGCCCTCTTTCCAAGCGCGCGAAAACGCTGACCGCCGCCGGTGCCGCCGTCGCGTTGCTGCTCTCGATTTGGGGCGCGAAGCCGGACGCGATGCCGCTCGTTTTGCCCGCCGGCACCGGATTGCTCGCCCTCGGCGCGCTGTGCTGGCGCTCGCCGTGGAGCCGCGCCGTGAGCGTGCTGCTCGCGCTGGCGTGGTCGTTCAACATCATGACGACGGCGGTGAGCAAAATCGTCTATTCCGGTCTGCCCTCGACCTACATCGCGGAGGCGATTCTGGCGACGAACCGCACCGAGGCGGCGGAGATGTTTTGGGCGAACCTTGAATGGCTGCCGGCGTTCGCCGCCCTGCTGGCGGGCTTTCTCGCGCTCTTCGCCGCGCTCTCGCGGACACTGCCGGCGCGGGTTTTGCGCGGAGGCGCGCTGGCACTCGCGGTGCTGCTCGGCGTTCTGTGCGTCGTCCACGGCGTCCGCCACCGCAGCGCGCTTCAAGTCACGCTGCGCACGACGACGAAGACGCCGTTCTTCCACGCCGCCTCGCTGCTCGGCGCGCACGCTTCGGCAAAGGCGCAGAACGCCGCCGGCGGGCTGCCGCCGCCGGTGGTGGCGCGCGTCGCGACCGACACTGGCGTCGAAGCGCACGTGCTCATCATCGGCGAGAGCGTCCGCCGCCGGCACTTGCATCTCTACGGCGCGGCGCGCGACACCTCGCCGCGCGAGGACGCCGAGCGGTCGCGAATGCTCGTGTTCACGCAGGCCGTCGCGCCGGCGGGGAACACCATCGCCGCCATTCCGCGAACGCTGCGCCCGCTCGACGCGCGCGGAAATTTCGTGGCGCACCCCGACGACAACATCGTCGTCCTCGCGAACCTCGCCGGCATGCGCACGTTCTGGTTGAGCAATCAGGAGGACTTCAACCCGAACTTCGCCGTCATCACGGCAATCGCGGCGCGGGCGCAAACGGTCGCGTGGAACCACAGGGGCGACGACGACGTGCTGTTGCCCAAGTTGGACGCCGCGCTGAAAACGCCCGGGCGCAAACTCATCATCCTGCACCTCATGGGCAGCCATGAACCGGTGGCGTCGCGCTTCCCCGAAACGAGCCGCTTCTTCACCGGCGGCGACTCCCGCGAGGACGACTACGACAACTCGCTGCGCCACACCGACGCGCTGCTGGGCAAAATCTTCGACCGGCTACGCGGCGAGCGCGGCTCCGTGCTCTACTACGCCGACCACGCACTCGTGCGCAAAAAGCAGTTCTGGGGCTGGAAATACCGGCACGGCGGCGGCGTCCGCGAGGCCTACGAAATCCCGCTCTGGATTTGGTGGGCACCACCGGTGGCGAAGCCGCCGCGTCTTGGCGTCGAAAACGCGCCCTACTCGACCGGCGAAAACTACCACCTGCTGCGCGACTGGCTCGGCATTGAGACGCCCGGACGTCCCTCGCCGCCCTCGCCGCTGCGCGCCGGTTGGAAGCCGTCGCCACCGGTGGTTGACGGCGGGAAACGCTTCGACGAACTGCCGCCGGAGTAGCGCGGAACACCGCCGGTGGCGCGCGCGTTGTTGCCGCCGGTGGCACCGCCGGTGGCGCGCGTTGACGGTGGGGCGGGGCGGGGGTTTCTTTGCGCGGCATGTCGAAGACGACGAAGTTGAAAGTGGGCGTGGTCGGCGCGTCCGGCTACACCGGCGAGGAGTTGGTGCGGTTGCTGGCGCGGCACCCCGAAGTGGAACTCGCGGCGGCGGTGTCGCGCTCGCTCGCCGGAACGCCGCTCGCGAAGGCGTTTCCGCATTGCCGCGAGACGCTGCCGGCGGAACTCGTGTTCAGCGGCGCCGACCCCGTCGCGCTCGCGAAGGAGGACATCGCGTTCTGGTTTCTTGCGCTGCCGCACGGCGTCGCCGCCGAATACGCGCGGGCGTTTGTCGCCGCCGGCCGGCGCGTCATTGACTTGTCGGCGGACTTCCGTCTCGGCAGCGCCGCGCTCTACAAGGAGTATTACGGGGCGGAGCACCCCGCGCCGGAACTGCTCGCCGCCGCGCCCTACGTGCTGCCCGAACTCGCGGATTTCGCCGCGTGGCGCGACGCGCCGCTCATCGCCTGTCCGGGGTGTTATCCGACGAGCATTCAGGTGGCGTTGACGCCGCTCTTGCGCGCGGGGCTGCTGGGCAAACCGGCGCTGGGCGCGCTCGTCATCAACAGTTATTCGGGCGTCAGCGGCGCGGGCAAAAAGGCGGACGTCGCCTACCTTTATTGCGAGCGCGACGGCTCGGCGAAGCCCTACGGAATTCCGCGCCACCGGCACTTGTCGGAGATTGAGGAGCAGTTGTCGCTCGCGGCGGGCGCGCCGGTGGTGGTGCAGTTCAGCCCGCACCTCGCGCCGATGAAGCGCGGCATTTTGACGACCATCACGGCGCCGGCGGCGGGCGTCACGGCGGAGCGCGTTCGCGAAGTTTGGAGCGGCACCTATGCGGGACGGCCGTTTGTCTCCGTGCTGCCGGCTGGGCTGTTCCCCGAAACGGGGCACGTCGCGTGGACGAACCGCGCGGACATCGCCGCCGTCGCCGACCCGCGCACGGGCAACCTCGTGCTCACGTCGGCGATAGACAACCTGCTCAAAGGCGCCGGTGGTCAGGCGGTGCAAATCATGAACCTCGCCGCCGGCTTCGCGGAAACTGCGGGCTTGGTGTAAGTGCGGGTCTCCGGGAGTGCCGACTTTCAAGTCGGCTCGGTGGAGATGCGGCGCAGCCGCCACTCTTAAAAAAGAAAAGCAAGGCGGCTGCGCCGCATAGAGCATGCGATCTGACTTGAAAGTCGGCGCTCCATGTGTGCGGCGCTCCATGTATGTAGCCGCATGGCGTGTGGCGGATGGCTGCTCGGTGCCGGTGCCACTGGGAGCGCGGGGCACTGACCCGCATTGTGCGCCATGGGCTTTGGGGTTGCTTGGTGCGCCGGCGGCGGGTTCCTTGCGGCGCGAATGGCAGCCCCGCCAAACCAAGTCATCCCCGCCGGCATTCCCGCCGGCACCGCCGCCGAATCGCTCGTCCCCGCCGCCGCCGCCGCCGAACCGGCGCGCATCGTTCATTTCGGCACCGGTGGTGGTTCCGGCGCGACGCGCGTCCTGCTTGATGTCGCCGCCGCACAATTGCGCGCCGGCTACGACGTGCGCGTCTTCTTGCGCCGGAAAAGCAAACCGTTGCCGGCGTCGTTCGACGGCGTTCTCGGCGCACTCGCGGGGCGCGTCGTCTGGATTCCCAATCTCTGGCCGAAATTTCGCCTTGTCGCGCGAATCCGCGCGGAATGCGAAAAATTCCGCCCGAAGATTTTCTTTGCGCACGGGTTCAGCGAGCACCTTTGGGGACGTCTCGCCGCGTTGCGGGCGCGCGTCCCGTTCATCATCCACGTCGAGCACAATCTCGAAAAATACTCGCCCCTCCGCCGGTGGCTGGCGCGCAAACTCGCCGCGAAAACGACAGCCACCGTCTGCGTTTCGGAAAGCGTCGCCGAGCGCGTCCGCGCCATTGGGGTCGCGGCGGCGGACACGCGCGTTGTTCCCAACGGAGCGGATATTTCGCGCTTTGCGACACCACCGGTGCCGCCGCCGGAGGCGCGCGAGGCGGACATCGTGATGGCGGCGCGCTTCGCCCGCCAAAAAGACCACGCAACGCTTGTCCGAGCGTTCAAAATTTTGACGGATGGCGGCTGGCGCGGGAAACTGTTCCTTGCCGGCGGGGGCAAGAATTCCGCCTTGCAACGGTGCCGGCGGCTCGTCCGCGAACTCGATCTCGAAGACAGCGGACAGATTGTTTTCATGGGTGCCGTCGCTGACCTGCCGGCATTGCTCCGCCGGTGCCGTTTCGCTGTGCTTTCCTCGCACTACGAAGGACTTCCGCTCGCACTCGTCGAGTATCTTGCCGCCGGGTGCGTCTGTCTCGGCAGCAACGTCGCCGGCGTCCGCGATGTGCTTAAACACGACGTCAACGGACTGCTTTTCACTGCCGGTGACGCCGCGCAACTCGCCTCGCAACTGCAAGCATTGCTTGTAGATACGGAAAAATGCAGCGCCCTCGCCGCCGCCGGTGCCGCTATCGCGCGCGACTTCTTTTCCACCGACCGCATGTTCGCGCAATACAACGCGCTCTGCGCGGAAATCCTTTCTGCACGCACGCCACCGGTGCGCAACGCGCCGGCAGCGGCGCCGCAGAGCGGCGGCGCGCCCATTGTGATTTTCCTCTCTTTTGGAGAAAATTACGTCGAGCATGCGCGCGCCACAATTTTGTCGGTGCTCAAAAACGCCGCTGCCGGCGCGCGTTTTCAGTTTCACATCCTGCACACAAACCTTTCGGAGAATGCGCGCGTGACACTTTGCGAATTGCAAAGACAATTTTCTGTGGAAATCAATTTCACCCCGGTGGATTCCAGTAAGTTTGAATCGTTAAAACTCACCCTTCCGCACATCTCAATAGAAACGTGGTATCGCTTTTTAATTCCCTTCCACGCCGCCGCCGTCGGGCGCGCAATCTATCTCGATTGCGACCTCGTCGTTCGCGGCGACATCTCCGAACTTTGGAACACGGATTTGGACGGAAATTATCTTGCTGCAGTCGAGGATGCCGCGCGACCGGAGAAGGGATTCAAAAACTATGCGTCACTCTTCCCGAACCACCGTTATTTTAACGCCGGCGTTCTCTTGCTGGACTGCGCGAAAATCCGCACCGGTTTCACGCTTGGTGACTTCTTTGAAATCGCGCGAAAACACGAGGGCGATTTCAAGTTCCAAGGCCAGGATGTTTTGAATTTCGCGTTTCAAGGCGGTGTTTTTTATCTGCCGTTCAAATGGAATGTCACGGTTCTCTTTTTCAAACCGCCGCGCAAACTTGCGCCGGCGGTGGCGGCGAAAATGGAGGAAGTCGTCGCCGCGCGCGAAAATCCGGCGGTTGTCCACTTTGTCGGAAAGCGCAAACCGTGGTTGCTCCCAAGCGGACCGGGCGCGTCGCCCTACGCCGGCGAGTATTTCAAATACGCGCGGGCAGGCGCACCACCGGCGGAAAGTTTTCTCACGGGAGCAAAAAATTTCCTCGCATACCTTTTGCACAAACCGCTCTTCTTCCTCGACCCCCTGCACTGGGCGATGCGGCGCGTCCGGAAACGCATGGGATAATGTCAAGAGTTTTCGCCGCGCTGTGTTGTTTTTGCTTGCGCCCTTCCGACTTTCTTTCTCTTTTCCTGTCATGAAACCAATCACGAGTTCCTCCTACACCTTCTCCAAGTTGCGTGAGACCGGAACGCTCTACGTGGACAAAACGGCGTTCATCCACCGTCTCGTGACGACGCAGCCCAAGGGTATTTTCTTCCTCGCTCGGCCGCGCCGTTTTGGAAAATCGCTGGCACTCTCGACCTTCAAATCGGTCTTTCAGGGGCGGCGCGACTTGTTCAAGGGACTCGCCATTGACTCGCTCGAATACGAATGGAAGACACACCCAGTCATTCACCTCGACATGACGCTGTGCGCCGACACGACGGCGGAAAAGGTTCGCCGGCGCCTCCTCAATACGGTGAACAGGGAGGCAAAAACACACGGCGTTGAAGTTTCCGGCGATGCCTCGGATGAACGCTTCCAATCGCTTATTGAAACCCTCGCCGAGCGCGATGGCCCCGTCGTCATCCTCATTGACGAATACGACCGGCCGGTTCTCGAAAACATCAATGATATCCCCAACGCTGTGGAAATCCGTGACGAACTGCGGAAATTTTACGGCGTCACAAAAATAACCGAGTCCTTGCAGCATTTCCTTTTTATCACCGGCGTCGCAAGTTTTGCGAAGGTTTCGTTTTTCTCCGAACTCAACCATGTCATGCAACTTTCGCAGCATCCCGCCTACGCCACGATGTTCGGTTACACGCAGGAAGAGTTGGAGAAGAACTTTTCGGAATACATTGACCTTGCCGCCTCAAAACGCAATGTTTCCCGCGCGGAGTTCCTTGCGGAATTCAAGATTTGGTATAATGGCTACCGGTTTGAGGGGAACGCGCCGACGGTTTACAACCCCGTCTCCGTCGCCCAGTTTTTTGAATACGGAATGAAATTCCAACCGTTTTGGGTCGAGACCGGCAGTTCAAAAATACTCGTTGAAATCGCGCGGAACCAGAGTTTGGATTTCAGCGAGGAAATCTCGCAACCGCTTCGGGCAAGCACCCTTAATCAATTCACGGTGGAGAATGTTAACGTGCTGCCGCTGCTTTTCCAATCCGGCTACTTCACAATCAAGGAGTCGGAGGAGAAGATGGGAAAAACCTATTACAGAATCGGTTTTCCAAACTTTGAGGTGGAAACATCTTTTGAGCAAAACCTGCTCAATCTCTATTTGCCGGGGGCGCGCGAGGAGAAAATTGACAATTGCGCGGAACGGATGCATGCCGCGCTCGCCTCGCGGAATTACGCGGCGGTCATCTCCGAACTCAACGCGCAACTCGCTTTCATTCCGGGAAAACTGCACGAGCAATCCGAGGCGTATTACCATTCTGTCGCGGCGATGGCGTTGCGCTACTCCGGCGCGGCGGTGCGGATTGAGGAATGGGTCTCCACAGGAATCATTGACAACACGGTCACCGTCGGCGACCTCGTTTATGTTTTTGAGTTCAAGATAGATAAGACCGCCGCCGCCGCGCTCGCGCAAATCCATCGGAATAACTACGCCGCCAAATGGCGCGGAACAGGCAAGAAAATCATCCTGTTCGCCATCGCGTTCGACACCGAAAAGAAATGCGTCTCCGACTACAAGGTCGAAGAACAGTTGGAGACCGGACTGGTCGAATAGCCGGATAAAGTGTGCATTTTTCTGGTTCATTCGCGTTCCCTTCAAGGATGTTGGAAGAAAATAATTCAAAAGTTGGTCTTGCGATGGGGTCGTCGGTGGCATATTGTTCGCGCATGGCTGAAACAACTCTTGAAGCAACCGAACAAACTTCTCGCCGCAAGCCCTTGCTCGTCGTCCTTACCGGCGCGGGCATGAGTGCCGAGAGCGGCATTCAGACATTTCGCGCCGCCGACGGTTTATGGGAAAATCACCCCATTTTAGAGGTCGCCTCGCCGGCGGGTTGGAGGCGCAACCCGGCGTTAGTGCTGGATTTCTATAACCAGCGCCGGCGCAAGATGTGGAGTTGTGAGCCGAACGACGGTCATCGCGGTTTAGTGCGGTTGGAAAAGCAATTCGATGTGCGCATTATCACGCAGAACGTGGACAACCTCCACGAGCGCGCCGGCAGCACGAACATCATTCACTTGCACGGCGAACTTTCAAAGGCGCGCGGGACGCTTCCGCCCCACACCGTTGTCGAGTTGGGCGAGCGCGACATTGTGCTGGGCGACACCTGTCCGCACGGTTCGCAACTGCGTCCGCACATCGTGTGGTTTGGCGAGAGTGTGATGTTCTTTGAGGAGGCGAGCGCGGTCGCCGAAGAAGCGGACTTTTTCGTCATTATCGGCACCTCACTCGTTGTTTATCCTGCGGCCGGACTGGTTAACTACGCGCCGCCAACGTGCCCAGTTTGGCTCATCGACCCGGACGAGGACATTGTCTCCGAAAATGATGCGCTGTTCGCGAACCGGTTTTTCCGGCACATTAAGCG
>JAISSQ010000157.1 GCA_031273045.1 Puniceicoccales bacterium | reverse complement strand
TTGCCGGAGCCGTTTCGACCCGCCAGTCCGATGCGCTCGCGCGAGCCGACGGCTGCGGAGATGTCGTCGAAGAGCAGTTGGTGCCCGTATCGCAGGTGGATGCCGTCAAAGGAGAGCATGGTGCCGAAGCATGCCACACCGCCGCCACCGGTGGCGAGGTTGCCCTGTGCGCCGGACGTTTCGCCGCTTGCCGGCGGGCGGGCTTTTTTCATCTTCTCGCCCCCGTGAACTTCATCGTGAGCGCGGCCGCGCGCGGAGCAAAAGGCGGCGGGGATGTCGTCGTTTCGCGCGCCGACGCCGTTATCAACTGGGTGCGCAAACACTCGGTCTGGCCGTTTCCGATGGGCTTGTCGTGCTGCGCGATTGAGTTGATGGGGTCGGGCGGTTCGCGCTTCGACATCTCGCGCTTCGGCATGGAGGTGATGCGGTTTTCGCCGCGCCAGTCCGACTGCATGGTCATCGCCGGCACCATCACCTACAAAATGGCGGAGACGGTGCGCCGGCTCTACGACCAGATGCCGGAGCCGAAGTGGGTGGTCGCGATGGGCGCGTGCGCGAGTTCCGGCGGCATGTTCCGCACCTACTCCGTGCTGCAAGGCGCCGACCAGATTGTGCCGGTGGACGTGTATATTTCCGGCTGCCCACCCAAGCCGGAGGCACTGCTCGACGGCATGATGCGCTTGCAGGAACGCATCGGACGCGAGCGTTCGCGCCGCGCGCTCTTCGAGGGACGTGACGCCGAAACACCACCGGTGGCGGCGGCGGCGGCGTAAGCCCGATACACACATGGAGCGCCACACATGGAGCGCCGACTTTCAAGTCGGCTCGGCAGTGTTGCGGCGGTAGCCGCCTTGCTTTCTCTTCTCTTTTTAGAGTGGCGGCTATCGCCGCACCATCGCCACGCCTAATTGAAAGTCGGCGCTCCATGTGTCGACGCTCCCAGAGGCGGGTCGGAGCCCCCCAACTGGGAATGCAGGTCTCCGGTCAGAGGACGAGTTTCTGGATGCCGCGGGCAAGGGCGTAGTCGGAGACGCGCACTTCGGAGGCGCGGACGCGGACGATTGCGGTGCCGGCGAGGTCGCCGGCGTCGAGTTTCTGTTTGAAGAACGGGCTACGGGCGGCGATGGCGGCGGCGGCGGTGGCGAACTCCGGCGTGCCGGGCGTCACGGCTTCGGCGAGACCGAGCAGGGAGACGGCCTTGTAGTTGGCGGCACCGCCGGTGGTGTCCTCGAAGTAGAAGTTGACGCGCGGGGCGGCGGTGAGGGCGGTGAATTTTTCGGACTCGCGCGGGGTGGAGAACCACAGGTCGGGCGAGTCGCCGCCGACGCCGGCGAAGGCGCCGATTGGGCGGATGGTCGGGGTGCCGTCGCCGCGAATGATGGCGAGGTGCCCGATGCGCGCGCCGGCAATGATTTCGCGGGCGCTTTGTCCGAGTGTCGTTTTCATGAATTTCTTGATTGGTCTTTTTTTTGTCGGTCACGCCGCTTTTTCGGCGGGGCGGGAGAGGCGTTCGGCGGGGACTTCGACCGACCCTTTGCCGGGCTTGGAATAGTAGCGGCTGTAAGATTTCTCGCCGGTGTTGGTGTAGTAGCGCACGACGCGCATTCCAATCTGGTTGAGGACGGCGCCGAGGATGGGGATTTTCGACTCGCGCAGCCGGAAGATGTTGGAGCGGATGAAGCGTTTTTTGACGGTGTTGAAGCGCACGACGTAGATGATGCCGTCAACGAGCGAGAGCATGTTGAGAGCGTCGGAAACGGCTCCGATGGGCGGCGAGTCAATGATGACGCGGTCGTAGCAGGTCTTCAGCGTGGAGAGCATTTCCACGAACTTGTGGCTGCTGATGATTTGGGTCGGATTGGTGCAGGCGGCACCGACGGGCAGGACGTCAAAGTTGTTCGCGACGCCGTAGTGGATGGCGTCCTCAAGCGGCACCTTGCCGAGGAAGTATTGCGTGATGCCGTTCTCGCCTTCGAGGCGGAGGGTCTTTCCGACGACGGGCATGCGCAGGTCGGCGTCCACGATGAGCACGCGCTCGCCGTGCGAGGCGAAGGTGAGGGCGAGGTTGGTGGCGACGAAGGACTTGCCCTCGCTGGGCGCGGTGCTGGTGATGAGGATGGCGCGCGCGTTGCGGGCGGTGTCGTTGAGGCGCAGCGCGGAGTAGATGGTTCTGAACGCCTCCTTCACGGGGCGGTCGCGGTCGGTCTCGACGAGGCGCGCCTTCACGAACGAACTGGAGCGGCGCGCCACCGGCAGGATGCCGATGAGGGGCAGTCCGAGGTAGCCCTCGATGTCGGCGGCGGACTTCACGCGGTCGTCGAGGAACGCGAGACCGAAGACGATGACGAGGCCGATTGCGACGCCGGCGCCGAAGCCGAGCATGCCCGACTTGATGTAGTCCTTGTTGATTGGGCGCGTGGTGGTGAGTTCGGCGGGGTCGAGGATTTCGATGTTCGGGAGCATGCCGCCGGCGGCCTTGATTTGCTCGTTCTGGTAAATCATCTCGTAGCGCACCTTCGCGCCCTCCTTCTCGGCGATGCGCTGGTTGAGGTCGCGGATGCTCGACTGCTTCTCGTTGAGCGCGGTCAGTTCAGCCACCTTGGCGTCGCGCCGGCTCCGGGCTTTCTCAAGGTCGGCCTTCGCGAGTTCGTAGTTCTTGTCTATCTCGATTTCCTTTTCGCGGACCGCCTCGTCGTATTCGAGTTGGGCGCGCGCCATTTTCTGGCGTTCGGCAATGACGGCGGGGTGGTCCTCGTTGTAGCGCGTGAGCAGGCCGGCGAGTTCGATGCGGCGGCCGGCGAGTTGGGACTCCATGGCGGCGACGCGCGGGGCGCCGGCGACGGAGGCGAGTTTGGTGGTCGGCTCGCCCTTGTCCTTGAGGGCGTGCATTTCCTTCCAGTGCGTCGTGGCGGTCTCGAAACCGACCTGAATGTTGAGCAGTTGGGTGTTGAGCGAGGCGAGTTCGGCGTTCCCGAAGCCAAGCATGTCGGAGAGTTTGTAGAGGTCGGGGTTCTCCTTGAGACGCCGCTGCCGCTCGGCGTAGAGGGCGTTGAGCGCGTTGGCGTTCTCCTCGATTTTGAAGCGCACCTTCTCAAGCATGGGGTTCATGATTTTGGTGCGGGCGTCGAGGTTCGCCTCGACGATTTCCTCCGAGTAGAGGCGCGCCATCTCGCGCGCGACATCGCGGTCGGGGTGCGTGTAGGCGACGAGGACGATGAGGGTTGAGGGGCGCGGGACGATGGAGCGGCACTGGTCGAGGATGTCCACGGCGCGCAACGGACCGGAGAGCACGCCACCCGAATTGCGGTAGGGTTCGAGCACCCGGGTCTTCATCGCGACCGTGAGACGGCGCAGAACGCGCTCGGTGATGGCTTGGGAGCGCATCGCCTCGACCTGCGTCATCAGGTCGTCGGGCGACGAAACGGGGTCCGCCTCCTGTCCGGCACCGGCAACGGGCATGACGTAGGGGCGGCGCAGCACGCGCAGTTTCGCCGCCGCCTGATAGACGTTCGTGCTGTTGCTCACATAAACGAGCGCGCACGCGGTGCAGATGATGACGGCGAGGATGAGATACCAGACGCGCTCACGCAGCATGAGCAGGTAGTCCTGAATGGTGAGGATGCGTCCGCCGCCGGCGTCGGCGTTGGCGTCGGGTCGCGCGCCGCCATAGCCGTAGCCACCATAGCCGTAGCCGCTGTAACCGCCGTAGTAGCCGCCGTATTGCGGATAGCCACCGTAATAGCCGTAGCCCGGCCCGTAACCGTAGCCATAGCCGTAACCGGCGTAGCCGCCCTGCTGGGGCGGCGGCGGCGACGGCGGCGGGGCGTCGTGCGGAGGCGTGTTCTGCGTGGGATAATCTGGCATGTGCGGCGTGTCGTTCAGTTGGTTTTTGGATTAAATTAAACTTTCGGGGACGAAAATGCGGTCGCCGTCCTTCAGCGGGATGTCGGGCGCCTTGCCCTCCTCAATGAGGCCGACGTCTATGGTGAACGTCTCCACGCGGACCTTGTCGGTGCCGTCGGGGTTCTTCTTGATGACGCCGTTCTCGTCACGCACCTCGAAGCGGCGGGTGAGTTTGACGGAGTTTTTGTTACCGCGCGCGGGGATGCCGCCGCGGGCGGCGATGGCTTCGGAGAGGTGCAGGACGCGCCCTTCCATGAAGAGCGCGGCGGGACCGTTGCTGATGGTGCCGTGGAAGAGGACATTCTTGCCGGCGTAGCCGACGATGTGCACCGAAATCTGCGGGTTGCGATAGTATTTCTTGTATTTTTCGGTGAGGAACGCCTTCACCTCGTCACAGGTCATGTCCACGAGTTTCACGCGGTCGAGCAACTTCATGTTCACGTAACCATCGGGACCGATGACTTGGCGCGAGTTGACCTCAATGTCCTGAAAGAACTCGATTTGGATGACGTCCAGCGGGTGTAACCGGTAGTTCTCGGTCGTCGCAATCGGCTCCTGCGGCGGGTAGTTGGAAGGCCACTTGGTCGGGTCGCGTTCCAGAACGCCGATGGTCTGGCCAAGTTCCGTTGCGCCGTCAACGACAGTCCGGCAACCGGTCAGGGAAAGTGCCAGTGCGAACAACGGGAGTGCTTTGAGAAGGGAAAAGTGCTTCATCACAAAATTTTTGGGAGAGGTGGAGGGCTTCGGCGCGGTCGGGTTGCGGCGGACGCAAGGGTGCGCCGGCGGCGGTTCGTGGCGGGAGTGACGGAGGGTTAGTATTTGAGCGAGGCGTTAATGCTGATGCTGTTGATGTAGAAGTCCTTGATGCGCGTGGAAATGTCACGCAAACCGGCGTAGCCGACGCCGATGCGCCAGTAGCGGTTCGGATGGTAGTCAATGCCGCCACCGTAAGTGAGCACTTGGTCGTGCCGTTTGTAGTAGTAGTAGTCCTGATAGGCGTAGCCGAAATAGGCGTAGTAACTCCACTTCTCGGTCAGCCATGCCTGAAAGTTCAGCCGCCCGTAGGTGTTCGTGTAGGAACTCGCCGTCCCGCTCAACTGGAACGAGCGCGCACCCATGAGCGACACGCGCCACTTGTTGCCGACGTAGTCGAGTGCCAGCGAAAAGTTCAGCGTCGAGTAGGTGTAGTCGTCAATTTGGACGCGGTAGGACTGGAACGCGAACGTGTCCTCATACATGACCGAGCGTCCCTCGTAGTAGGTCACGCCCCAGCCGACGCTGCCGCGCAACGTCAGGCGCGAGGTCAGCGGTCCCTTCGTCGAAAGGCCGACGTAGTGCGAGTGCTGGTAGCCCGGGTCATAGTTGTCGTTCTCCTTCTGCTGAATGTCCGTGTAGGAATAGTTGTAGGAGATGCCGAGGTAATACTTCTCAAAAATCTGGTAGAACAGCGACGCCGGCACCGTGAACGTTTGCCGGTCGTTGTAAATGGTCCGGTAGTCGCGGTAGTGCTCCATGCTCCAGTTGAGCGAGACGTCCGCATTCACCTTCGAGGAGATGTTGTAACTCGCATGGACGCCGGCACTGTAAAGGTCGCGCCGCAAAATGTGCCCCTCCTCCTCGTAGATGGCGTTCCCGTTCGCGTCCGTGGCTTGGATGGGACGCCCGTCAACGCCGTAAAGAATCGCGCCACTCGCGTCCCGCTGCAACGCCGGCACCCACATCGTCTGGTCGTTTTGCGCCACCTGCGTGAACGACGCGCTCGCGCCCAAGCGCAACCGGCTCTGCGGGTCGAACGACCAACTGATGCTCCCGCTCGCCAATTGCGTGTCGATGCCGCTGTGCTGCATGTAGTCCACAAACGTCTCGCGGAACGCGATGCTCAGGGTGTTCACGCTGTCGCGCCCGAAGTCCAGATTGAAGCCCGGACTGACGGTGTAAATCATGTCATCAATCCGCAGCCCGGCCCCGTAGATGTTGTCGCTCCACGTCGCCGAGGTGTCCAAAACGAAGTAGCCGCACGAACGGTCGCCGAGTTCGACCAGCGGCGAGGACAGCGCCGGAATCCCTGCGGCGGCACGGGGGGCAAGGCCGGCAAGTGCCAGCGGCGCGAGGAGGGTCGCTGCTTTGAAAAGTTTTTTGCGGCTCATGTGACGTGGATGGTTTTTAGTTTTCTGATTCCGGCGGACATCTCGTGCCTCCGTCAAGAAACGACCGGCGACGCACGACGCGCGAAACCGTGCCGAATTTCTCGCAACGGGCAATAAAAAAATCTCGCGCGCTCCGTTCCCCGTCGCGCTGCTGCACTCCCCTCGAAGAACTACCAGCGCAATTTCGTCCGCAGCAGGTTGAAGTGCGAGAAGCCGCGCGGCTGCACCAAGCGCAGCCGCCGCTCCGAAAGCCGGATTTCTAACGGCAGCACCGCCTGTGAGCGCGAACCGTCCACCTCGATGTCCAACCGCCCGCGCCCGGGCAACTCCTCCTCAATGCGCAGAACGCCGCCGCGCTGAAACAGCAACGGGCGCGCCGACAAGGTGTGCGGACAAATCGGCGACAGCACGAAAAGGTCCGCCTGCGGCTCTATCAGCGGACCGCCGGCGGACAGGTTGTAGGCCGTCGAACCCGTCGGCGTCGCGACAACCAACCCGTCGCACAGAAACGAATTAACGAACTCCCCGTTGTGAAAAACACGCAGACGCGACATCCCGGAACGGTTCTCCGCCGACACCGCCACATCGTTCAACGCGAGCGCCGGTGCCGGCGCCAGCGCGGCACCGGCACCGCTACCACCGGCGTCATCGGCGTCCGCGCATTCGAGCAACGCGCGCGGCGAGAACTGGAACTCCCCGCGCAGCACTGCCCGAAACTCCGCCGCCGCATTCTCCGCCGGATAGTTCGCCAGAAACCCAAGTTTCCCCCGATTGATGCCCAGCACCGGCACGTCCCGCGCCGCCGCCTCCGGCACCGCGCCAAGCAACGTGCCGTCCCCGCCGAGCGTCACGCACAAGTCGCACCCCGCCAGCGCGCCCACCGGCAGCGGATACTCCGAATGCGTGACCACCGCCACGCCGTCCTGCTCCGCGACCCCGCGCAACTCCGCCGCAAGTTCCGGCACCTGCGCCTTCGCAAAATTCGCAACCAGCGCAACTCGCCCAAAGGATTTCATGCCCGCCACTGAACGCACCGCCCCCCAAACCGGCAACAGCGGACGCCGAAAACCACCACCACCGCCGCCCGCGCCGCCGGTGACGCCATTGTTCGCCACCGGTGGCACTTTCCGCCTGCCGCGCTGTCCAAACTCCCCTCGAAATTCGCGCGCCGAAACGTCCCAAAAGCGAAAACACCAAAAAAAAGACGACGCCGCCGGCAGCGAAGTCACTCTTTCGGAAATCATGACAGACAGCAGCGTGAACAACATCTTGCGCGCCGGTTTGGACGCGGGGTCAACGACCGTGAAGTTCGCGGTCGCCGGCGCGGACGGGACGGTGCTCTTCCACGCTTACAGGCGGCACCACGCGGACATTGGCGCGACGCTGCGCGAGGTCATCGGCGAGGCGGCGACGAAACTCGGCGCGGACACCTCCATCGAAATCGCCGTCACCGGCAGCGCCGGAATGGGCGTCGCGGACAAGCGCGCGCTGCCGTTCATCCAGGAAAGCGTCGCCGCCGCCGCGTTCGCCAAGCGGTTCTTCCCCGAAACGCGCGCGCTCGCCGATATCGGGGGCGAGGACGCGAAACTGATTTTTCTCTCTCCGGGAAACGCGCCCGACATCCGAATGAACGGCTCGTGCGCCGGCGGCACCGGCGCGTTCATTGACCAAATCGCCACGCTGCTCGACTGCGCGCCGGCGGACCTCGACGCGCTCGCCCGCGCCTCCACGAACACGCACCCGGTGGCGTCGCGCTGCGGGGTGTTCGCCAAGACCGACATCCAGAACCTGCTCGCGCGCAACGTGCCGAAGGCGGACATCGCGGCGTCGTGCTTCGACGCGGTGGCGCGGCAAATCGTCGCCTCGCTCGCGCGCGGCCGCGAAATCGAGCCGCCGGTGCTGCTGTGCGGCGGTCCGCTGACGTTCCTCGAAGGGCTGCGCAAGTCGCTCGCCGCCGCGTTCGGCGTGCCGCCGGAGCGGTGCGCGCTGCCGGCGAACTCCGAACTCGTGCCCGCGCTGGGCTGCACCGTCGCCGCCGGCGTGAAGCGGAAGGCAATCACGCTGGGCGAACTGCGCGACGGCTGTCGCGGGGGCGCGGACGAAACCGCCGCCGCCGCCGTCCAACCCAAAACTTCCCGCGCCGCCTGCGCCGGCACCGGCGGTGCCAATGGCACCGGTGACGACTGCTCGCGCCCCGAGGCGCCGGCACCGGCGGGAACGCTCGCGCCGCTCTTCCGCGACGCCGCCGAACTGGCCGCGTGGCGCGCGCGCAAGGAGCGTCAACTGCCCGCCGGCAGCGTTGCCGGCGCGCCGCGCGGCGAGGTCGTGCTCGGCGTGGACTCCGGTTCGACGACCACGAAAATCGTCGCGCTCGACGCCCTCGGCCGCGTGGTCTTCACGCACTACGCGCCCAACAATGGCGACCCGCTCGAAGCGCTCCGCGCCGGTCTCGAACGCTTCCGCGACGCCGCCGCCGGCGTCCCCGTCACCGTCATCCGCGCCGCGGTCACCGGTTACGGCGAGGACTTGCTGCGGGCGGCGTTCGGGTTCGAGGAAGGCGTCGTCGAGACGCTCGCGCACTACGAGGCGGCGCGCTCGCTCGACGCGGGCGTCTCGTTCCTGCTCGACATCGGCGGTCAGGACATGAAGGCGGTCTTCATCGAGAACGGCGCCATCACGCGGCTCGACATCAACGAGGCGTGCTCGTCGGGCTGCGGCTCGTTCATCGAGACGTTCGCGCGCTCGCTGGGGATGGGCGCGGCGGAGTTCGCCCGCCTCGCCTGCGAGGAGGCGCGCCGGCCGTGCGACCTCGGCACGCGCTGCACGGTGTTCATGAACTCGAAGGTGAAGCAGGCGCAGCGCGAGAACGCGACGCGCGCCGACATCGCCGCCGGTCTCGCCTACTCGGTCGCCAAGAACTGCCTCTACAAGGTGCTCAAGTTGAAGAGCGTGGCGGAACTCGGCCCGCGCGTCGTCGTGCAGGGCGGCGCGATGCGCAACCAAGCCGTTCCGCGCGCGCTCGAACTGCTCACGGGGCTGGACATCACCATCGCGCCCTCGCCCGAACTGATGGGCGCCTACGGAGCCGCCCTGCGCGCGCTCGCCTCGTGGCGAAAGTCCGCCGCCGGCGGTGCCACCGGTGGTGCCGCGAACGCCGCCGCCGCCGGTCGTCCGCTGGCGGAGATTTGCAAGCCGCTGGCGCGCGAGACCGCCGACAGCGTCTGCGCCGGTTGCGAGAACCGTTGCGTCGTGCGCAAGCACGTCTTTGGCAACGGCAACACCTTCTACGCCGGCAACAAGTGCGAGCGCGTCTTCTCGAACCGAGGCACCGCCGCCGCCAAGGGCGCGAACTTCCACGCCTTCAAGACGCGGCTGCTGTGGAAGAGAGCCGCTTCGCTCCAAGGGGAGCGGGGAACAGGGAGCGGGGAACGGGAAGGAAGTGCGGCGGCAGAAGGGCAAAGGGATAAGGGCAAAGGGATAAGGGCAGAGGGCAAAGGGCAGAGGGCAGCCACCGGTGGTGCCGGCGCGCAAGGTTCCAGTCGGGCTGGCGGCGTTCACGCCGCCGCACTTCCTCCCTGCTCCCCGCTCCCCGCTCCCCGCTCCCCCTCAATCGGCGTGCCGCGCGCGCTGAACTTCTTCGAGAACTTCCCGTTCTGGCACGCGCTGCTGACCCGCGCCGGCTTCAACGTCGTCCTCTCCGCCCCCTCGACCTTCAACCTCTACGGCGCCGGCGCGCGAAGCATCATGTCCGACAACATCTGCTTCCCCGCCAAACTCGTCCACGGGCACGTCCTCGACCTGCTGGCGAAAGGCGTGTCGCGGATTTTCATGCCCTTCATCCTGCAGGAGGCCGGTTGCGGCGCCGGCGGTTGCGGCGGCGCGGCGAACACCGCCGGCGACACCGCGACGAACACCGGCGCGAAAAAGCCCCCGACCGCCAGCGGCGGCTCCGTGCGCCAGTTCAACTGCCCGATTGTCAGCGGCTACTCGGACGTCATCCGCAGCGCGGTGGACACCGCCGCCACACGCGGCGTGCCGCTCGACTCACCGGTGGTGACCTTCGCCGACCCCGTGCTGCTGCGCAAAGCCGTCCTCGCCTACCTGACCGGCACGCTCGGCGTCGCCCGCGCCACCGCCGCCGCCGCGTTCGACGCCGCCCTCGCCGCCCGCGACGAGTTCGAGAACGCCCTCGCCGCCGAAGCCCGCCGCATCCTCGACGCCAACCTCGCCGCGAACGCCGCGAACGCCGCCGGTGCCGGTGCTACCGCTGCCAACGCCGTTGTTGCCGGTGCCGCCCGTCCGCTCATCGTCCTTGCCGGTCGCCCCTACCACGCCGACCCGCTCATCCAGCACAAGGTCTCCGACATGCTCGCCGCCTTCGGCGCGGACGTTATCAGCGAAGACGTTGTCAGAGCCGCTTCGCTCCAAGAGTGGTCAGTGGCCAGTGGTCAGTGGCCAGTGGTCAGCGGGTCACAATCAAAAGGCGCAAGGCAGGCGTTTCGCTCCGGCGGAACCGATGCGGGGGCGCCAAGGTCTGCCGCCGGCGATGAACCCCGTAAAATCCTACCGAGACCTGAACGTTTGGCAGATGGCGATGACGCTCGCGGAAAAAATCTACGCGACGACCCGTGCGTTCCCGAAGGAGGAGACATACGGGCTGACCAATCAAATTCGGCGGGCGGTGGTTTCCGTTCCCTCGAACATAGCGGAGGGAAGCGCCCGCAGGAACACGGCGGAGTTTCTGAACTTCCTCTCCATCGCCAACGGCTCGCTGGCGGAGGTGGAGACGCAGTTGCTGCTCGCGACACGTCTGGGCTTCCTACTGGAGAACCAACTTCGGGAATTGGAGGCGTTGACAGCCGAAACGGGGCGAATGCTCGCGGGGTTGCGGCGCGCGCTTTCGGAGCGGAAAGACCAGCCCGGCAACCGGCGATAACGGCACCGGCGGCGCAATCCACTGACCACCGACCACTGACCACTGACCCATGCACTTCCCCGTGGGCGTATCCGAACAGAATCCTCGCTGCGGCCGCGTGGGTCGGCACCGCGCCGGCGAATGTTCATTTTGTCCAACTCACCTCGTTCGGCTGCGGACCGGACGCCTTCATCATTGACGAGGTCGGCGAGCGTCTGCGTCGCGCCGGAAAAAGCCACACCGTCCTCAAAGTGGACGACATCAACAACCCCGGCTCGCTGCGCCTGCGCGCCCGCTCGCTGATTGAGTCCCTCGCGGCGGCGGCACCGGTGACGGCACCGGCGGCGGAAAGCGCGTTGCCGGCGTCACCGGCGGCGCGTCCGCACAAGGTCGCGCCCTTCCTCGCGGAGGACCGCCGGCGGACGATTCTCATCCCGTTCTTCTCGGAGATTTACTCGCCCTTCATCCCCGCGCTGATGCGCCTCATGGGCTACAAGGCGGAGACCCTTCCTCCCGCCGACCCGGAGTCCGCCGACCTCGGTCTGCAGCACGCGAACAACGAGATTTGCTACCCCGCCACGCTCGTCATCGGCGACTTCATGCGCGCACTCAAAAGCGGCCGCTACGACCGGCGCGAAATCGCGCTCGGCATCACGCAGACCGGCGGCCAGTGCCGCGCCACGAGTTACCTCGCGCTCATCAAGCGCGCGCTGCTCACCGCCGGCTACGCGGACATCCCCGTCGTCGCCGTCGGCACCGTCGCCGGCGCCGTCGCGAACGACCAGCCCGGCTTCCAAGTCAAGTGGGCGGCGCACCTGCACGGGCTGATTGAGGCGTTGCTCTACGCGGACAACATCGGGCAGTTCTTCAACGCCGCCGCCCCGCGCGAGCGCGAACCCGGCCTCGCCGCGCGGCTGCGCGACCGCTTCATCGCCGAGGGCGTCGCGTGCATGGAGCGCGGCGACGTCACCGGCTTTCGCGGCCTGCTGCGGCGCGCCGTCGGCGAGTTCAACGCCGCCGTCGAGCGGCGCGACTGCCCGCGCGTGGGCGTCGTCGGCGAGATTTTCGTCAAATACAACGCCGCCGGAAACCGCAACATCGTGGACTGGCTCGTCCGGCAGGGCGTCGAGCCGGTGGTTCCGCCGCTGGGCGACTTCTTTTTGCAGGAAATCCCGAACCGGCAGTTCAACCGCCGCAACGCGCTCGCGCGCCGCTCGTGGACCGACCTCGTGGACAAACTCGCCTACCGCGTCGTGCGCCACTGGCAGAACATCTACGCGGAAATCGCGGCGAACTTCGCCTATTACCGGCCGCAGGAGGACGTGTTCGCGAAGCAGGAGAGCGCGTCGCGCGTCGTGTCGCTGGCGGCGCAATACGGCGAGGGCTGGCTGATACCGGCGGAGTTGGCGTCGTTCGCGGAGAGCGGCGTGAACAACGCCGTCTCGCTGCAACCCTTCGGCTGCATCGCGAACCACCTTGTGGCGAAAGGCGTCGAACGGCGCATCCGGCAACTTTACCCGCGCATGAACCTGCTCTTCCTCGACCTCGACGGCGGCGTGAGCGAGGCGAACCTGTTCAACCGCATGCACTTCATCGTCCAGAACGCCCGCGACGAAATGGAGGCGCGCCGCGCCGCCGCATTCGGGAAGGCGGCGTGAGGGAAATCACCGGTTCCGCCGGCGGATGACCGGTCCGGCGGAGGCACCGGTGGTGTTCGCGCCCATCATCGGCTCGAAACGGTATTTGAAGCCCTCCAATTTGCGCCGCTCGATGCTCTTCCCCAGCAGCCGCTCGATGGCCTGCAAGTAGAGCAACTCGTCGGGCGAAAAGAGCGTGAACGCCTCGCCCTCCTCGCTCGCGCGACCGGTGCGCCCGATGCGGTGAACGTAGTCCTCGGCGTGTTCGGGGACGTTGTAGTTGATGACGTGCGTGATGCCGCGAACGTCCAGCCCGCGCGCCGCGATGTCGGTGGCGACGAGCACCTGATACTTGCCCGACTTGAAGCCGGCGAGCGCCTCGGCGCGCTCGTTCTGCGAGCGGTCGGCGTGAAGCGTGGCGACGCTGTTCTTCGTGCTCTCGACCCACTCGGTGATGCGGTCGGCGTCGCGCTTCGTGCGCGTGAAGACGAGCACGCTCTTGAAGTTGATTTTGTTCAGGATGGCGAGCAGCAGGTCGTATTTCTGGTAACTCTCGACGGGATAGACGTAGTGCGCGACGGTCTCGGCGGCGGTGGCGCCGCTGCGCGCGTCAATGATTTGCGGTTCGCGCAACGCCCACTTGGCGATGTTGAGGATGCTCTTCTCGACGGTGGCGGAGAACAGCAGCGTCTGCCGCTCCTTCGGGCAGAGGTTGATGATGCGCGAGACGTCCTCGATGAACCCCATGTCGAGCATGCGGTCCACCTCGTCGAGGATGAGCACCTCGATTTGCGAGAGGTTCACGTGGCGCCGCTCGTGCAGGTCGAGCAGGCGGCCGGGCGTGGCGACAACGACGTCCGCCCCGTGCTTCAGCCCGTGGAGTTGCTGGTGGTAGCCGACGCCGCCGTAGAGCAGCACGATGTTGAGCGCGGCAAACTCGCCGTAGCGTTTGAAGTTCTCCTCGACCTGAATGGCGAGTTCGCGCGTTGGCACGAGGACGAGCGCGCGCGGATGGTCGGGGTTGTGCGCGGCGAGCCGCTGAAGCGTCGGCAGCGCGAACGCCGCCGTCTTGCCGGTGCCGGTCTGCGCGGCGCCGATGATGTCGCGCCCCTGCAGGATGAGCGGAATCGCCTGCTCCTGAATCGGCGTCGGCTCCTTGTAGCCGCACGTTTCAAGCGCGCGCAGGATGCTTTCGTTGAGACCGAGGTCTGAAAATGAACAACTCATGAAAATCTGTTGACGGTGACTGTTTTGCAAAATGCCCGCGGGGCCGCGGCGCGAATTCCAGCCCCGCTCCGTCCTTGGGGAACGCGCGGAACGCTCCCGAAAAAAACCGCCCTTGACAAGAATATACTCCCCCTGCCGGTGCCGCCACCGGTGCCACCGGCAGCGCCCCACCGCCAAAGTCCTGTGCCGTGCATTCATGCGCGGAAAGACGCGCCGCCGGTGCCATTTCCGCCCCGTTCGGAACAACCATTTTGCCGAGCGTGTCCCCTCGCGCCAAAACCACGCACGACTCCATGAGCCGCACTCACTCGCGATTTTGGGGACGGACGCGCCGCGCCGCCGCCATCGCCGCCGCAACGCTCCTGCTCCCGCTCTTCCCGCCGCCCGCAACCACCGCCGCCGCGCAACCGGCACCCAATCCAGTTGCAGCGTCGGCGTTCACGCCGACACCGGCGGCGGCACCAGCACCGGCACCGCCCGCCCCCGCCCCCGACGCCCCCCTCGAATCCTACCTGCCCGCCGCCGAGTCCACCGTCCTCGTGGACTGGTTCGCCGACTTCGACGCCGCCGCCAAGTCCGCCGCCGCCGCCAAGCGCGACATCCTCGTCGCCTTCATGGGCGTGGACTCCGGCGTGTGGAGCCACCGCCTCGACACCGAGGTCTTCTCCCATCCGGCGTTCGCCGCAGCCGTCGCCGGGAAATTCATCTGCGTCTTCCTCGACTTCCCCCGCACCTACCGCCTCCCCGACAAGGAGCGCGCCGCGAACGAGGCGCTGCGCCGCCGCTGGGACGTCGGAACGCTCCCGACCCTAATCCTCGCCGACTCCTCCGGCCGCCCCTACGCCATCACCGGCTACCGCCAGACCGACGCAGCCGCCTACGCCGCCCACCTGCTCGCGCTCCAATCCGCACGCGAGCGGCGCGACCAGTTTTTCGCCGCAGCAGCCGCCGCCGGCACCGACGCCGAGCACGCCGCCCAACTCGCAAACGGGCTGCGCGAAATGGACGAGCAAATCCTCCAGCGCCACTACCGCGCCGAACTCGCGACGCTCAAGCGCGTTGACCCGCAGGACTCCACCGGACTGCTCGCCGACCTCGACTTCGTCCCCAAAATCAAGGCACTCCGCAACGAGGTCTTCCGCCAAATCCGCCAGCGAAAGAACTCCGCCGCCGCCCTCGACGCCGTGGACAAGTTCATCGCCAAAAACGCCCCGACCGGCGAGCACCTCCAACGCACCCTCTTCCTCAAACTCGCCGTTTACGGCGGCGGCGGCTCGCGCGACCACGCCGCCGTCCTGCGCCTCATGAACCAAATCATCGCCCTCGGTCAGGGAACCGAGCAGGGACGTATGGCGGCGGAAGTCCGCGCCCGCGCCCGCGCCCTGCTCGACGCCGAGCAAAAGCGCGCCGCCGAGCAGCGGAAGGCGGCGAAAGCCGCGAAACCCGTGGAAAAAAAGCCCTCCCCACCAACACCATCCACACCACCGGCACCACCGAAAACACCGCCCGCCCCCAAAAAAACCTAACCGCCCCGCGCCACTTCATCCTTCATCCTTCAACCTTCATCCTTTCCCCAAAGGCGTCCACTTCATCCCTCATCCTTCATCCCTCATCCTTCATCCTTCATCCTTCATCCTTCATCCTTCATCCTTCACCCTTCATCCTTTCCAGCGCACCCCGCGAACGGTTCCCTTGCGCGTCAAAAAAGCCCCTTCATGTTTCCGTTCGCCCTGCTCGCGGCATTGCCGCACGCCCCGCTCATCCTCGCCAAAGCGCCCGCGCACCTCGCGCCGGGTGACGTCATTGAATGGTGGGAATGGGCGGTCTTCGCCGCGCTCGTGCTGTTTTTCCTCGCGCTCGACCTCGGCGTGCTCGGTCGCCGGCACGATGCCGCCCCGTCGTTCCGCGCCGCCCTCGCGTGGAGCGCGCTGTGGGTGGGCATTGCCGGCGCGTTCGGCGTCTGGGTCTGGCAAATGCTCGGCGCGAAAACCGCCTCCATCTTCGCCGGCGGCTACCTGCTCGAACTCAGTTTGAGCGTGGACAACCTCTTCGTGTTCCTCCTCGTGTTCTCGTTCTTCAAAATCCCGGAGGAGCACCGGCACCGCGTCCTGTTCTGGGGCATTCTGGGTGCCGTGTTCACGCGGGCGGCGTTCATCTTCGGCGGAATCACGCTCGTCGAAAAATTCTCCATCCTGCTGCTCGCATTCGGCATCTTCCTCGTCGTCACCGGCGTCAAAATGCTCCTCCCCGAAAAGCACGAGCCGGACCTCGAAAAGAACCTGCTCGTGCGCCTCGGTCGCCGCTTCTTCCGCGTGGCACCGACGCTCGACGGACGGCATTTCCTCACGCGCGTTGACGGCAAAACGCTCGCCACGCCCCTGCTGCTCGCCCTGCTCGTCATCGAGGGGTCCGACGTGATTTTCGCCGTGGACTCCATACCGGCGGTGCTGGGAATTCTGCCCAAGAAAATGGACTACGAGGAAAAAATGTTCCTCGCCTTCACCTCGAACATCTTCGCCGTCCTCGGACTGCGCTCGCTCTTCTTCGCCCTCTCCGGCGTCATGAAATTCTTCCACCTGCTCAAATACGGGCTGGCGCTCATCCTCGCGTTCATCGGCGTCAAAATGATTATCACCGAGGCGACCCCCTTCGATGCCTTCGGGCTGAACATCCCCGACATCCACGTCCCCACCGGCCTCTCGCTCGGCGTCATCGGCGGCGTCCTCGCCCTCACTATGCTCGCCTCCGTGCTCTTTCCCCAAAAAGACGCCACCGCCGGTGGTGCCGGTGCCGCCGCTTCCGCGCCAAAAACGGATGCTTGACGCAGCCGCCGCCACCGCCACCTTCGCCCGCACCGTGATTGGTTACCACGGTGTTTAGGTAGAAATAGCAGAAAGACGCAGAGGAGCGGTAGTGGCTCCAATGCAAGTTCAGTTGTTAGTAGTCAGAAACAATACGACCCGCCCCTCTGCCGCCCAAAGCGCAAGGGCGGGTTTTTCAATTCCCCCCCCTTCCTCCGCCTCCCGAAACGATGACCAAAATCCCCTACGACAAGCCCTTCCTGACCATCGCCGCCCAGCGCGAACTGCTCGAACAGCGCGGGCTGCGCGTCGAGGACCGCGACGAGGCCGAGCACTACCTGCGCCACCAGGGCTACTACCGGCTCAGCGCCTACTTCCACCCGTTCCTCGAACGCGACGCCGCCGGCAACCTGCGCGACGCCTTCCGCGCCGGCGCCGACTTCGGCGAGGTCGCGCGGCTCTACGAGTTCGACAAGCAACTGCGCACGCTGATGCTCGCCGGCCTGCGCGCCATCGAAATTTCCGTGCGCGTCGCCATCGCCCACCACCTCGGTCAGCGCGACATCTTCGCCCACGAAAACCCGCGCCTGCTCGCCCACGCCTTCACGCACCGCGAAAGCACGTGGCGCGGCAAAACCTGGTATCAGGTCTGGCTCGAAAAATACCGCGCCCTGCTCGCCCGCGGCGACCAGGAGGACTTCGTTCGCCGCTTCCTCGACAAATACGGCGCGCGCATCCCCATCTGGGTCGCCATCGAACTGTGGGACTTCGGGCTGCTGTCGCGCTTCTACGCGGGCATGCGCTACAACGACCAGCGCGCCGTCTCGCTGCTCTACGGCGTCGAGGACCCGGGACTGTTCGCCAGTTGGCTGCGCTCGTTCAACTACGTCCGCAACGTCTGCGCGCACCACAGCCGCCTGTGGAACCGCAACATCGTCGAACAGCCCCGCCTCGCGCAGCGCAACCCCATCCCCGCCCTGCGCCACCTCACCGCGCGCGGCGTCTCCGCCCCGGGCGCGCGCCCCTACGCCGTCATCGCGGTCGCGACGCATACGCTGCTGGCGATGCAATACCGCTTCCCGTGGCGCGAAACCGTCGCCCGCCTCTTCGAGAGTTTCCCCACCAGCCCGCACGTCTCCCTCACCATGACCGGCGCGCCCGCCAACTGGCGCGACCTCACGCTCTGGGAGCGCCGACTTTCAAGTCGGCTCGGAGGAGGTGCGGCGTAGCCGCCTTGCTTTCTCTTAAAAGAAGAGTGGCGGCTGCGCCGCACCTCCCCCAAGCCGACTTGAAAGTCGGCGCTCCATGTGGCGGTGCTCCATGCGGCGGCACTCCATGCGGCGGTGCTCCATGTGTGTATCGGCGCGTAGGACGGATGGGAGCGCAATGCCGGGCGCGCAGCACCGCCGCCGGCACCGCCACTGCCGCCACCGTCTCCCTTGGGTAAAATTTTACTTCCTAAAACGGGCGAAAACACTTCCTTCGCGCGCCGCCTGAAAAGGCGTCCCCCTCTCGAACTCCCCCTGCACCGCCGGCGCTCGCCCCGCCTGCCGCAATACCACTCGCACCCTCGCTGCCTCGCCGCCGCCCGGTTTCCCGACCCCCGCCACCACCCTCGACGCGCTTTCGCCGCCGCATCCCACTTCACCGCTCCCCGCTGTTCCCCGCCGCCACCGCCGCCGCCCCCTTTTCCGTCCGAAACCCCCTGCTCTCTCCCTCTCTCGTTTGAACATGAAAAGAATCGCTTCTCTCCCCCTTGCTAATTCCTCCCTTCCGTTCCGCGCCGGCGGCGGCACTTCTGTCCGCCGGCTGTTGCGGGCGGCGGCGGTGATTGCGGCGGTCGCGCTCGCCGGAAACAGCGGCGGTGGCGGCGGCACCGCCTGCACCACCGGCACCACCAGCGGCGGCGGCATTTTCGTCCCGTCGGCGCGGGCGACGGATTACGACTACTCCACGGGCAGAACCAACAATGTTGACCAGTGGGACACGCTCGAAAATTTGCGCTTCACCGGCGGCAACTCCGGTTACAGCACCGGCGCGTCGTGCTTCATTCTCGGCGGCGGCACTTACACGGTGGACGCGCAGTATTTCTGGCTCATTCCGGGCGGCTCCGACGGCGGCGCAATCCGCATAGACAACAATGTCGCCACGGTGAACCTGAACTCGAAAATCACCTTCGTCGGAGGCCCCGTCGTCGGCGTCTCCGTCGTCTCCGGCCTCACCGCCGCCTACAACGGCACGTTCATCTACGACACCGCCGGTTCCTCCTACAACATGAACGGCACGCTTGCCGGAATTCCCGGTCAGGCGGCGAACGCCGGAATCCTCGTCATTTGCAGCGAGGGCGGCGACCGCTCCAACGCCACGTTCCGCCTGCTCAACACCAACACGTTCGACAACGACATCTGGTTCGGCGACTACCTGTCCACCTCCGGCGGACGCCGCCTCACCTCCTCCAACTTCTACGTCGGCGACGGCTCCGCCACCGGCAACGGCAACCTGCCCGGCGGCTGGGACGCCACGCTCGGCCGCTACGCCAACTTCTACTTCGGCACCGGCGGCCTCACGCTCACCTTCAACCGCGCCGCCGGCAGCGGCACCGACGTCTCCATCGCCGTTGACGTCAACGGCGACTGCCTCATCCACGCCGCCGAAGGCGAGGGCGTGCTCCCCGAAATGTCCCTCCTCCTGCCCAAAGACAACGGCGACATCGTGGTCGGCTACAACTTCATCGGCAGCGGCAACATCGTCCAGAACGGCACCGGCAGCGTGACGTTCCTCGGCGACAACTCGCAGCACACGGGCACGACCACCATCAACGCCGGCACGCTGCGCGTCGCCTCCACCGCGAACCTCGGCACCGGCGCCGTCACGCTCGCCGCGCCCGCCGCCGGCAGCGCGACGCTCGAACTCTACAAGAACGGCGGCGACGTCGCCCGCCCCCTCGCCGTCACCGGAACCACCGGCGCAATCAGCGTGCCCGCCGGCGTCGCCGCCACCTACTCCGGCGCCATCACCGGCAGCGGCGGCGCGCTGCTCGCCAAGACCGGCGCGGGCACGCTCGCGCTCGGCGGCGCGCTCTCGGGCGTCGCCACGCTGACCGTCTCCGCCGGCACGCTGACCTTCACCGGCGCGGGCGCGTTCACCGGAACCGTCGCCCTCGCCGCCGGCGCGCATTTCCTCAACACCGCCGCCACGCCCGCCGTCGGCGCGACGCTCAACCTCGCCGCCGTCACCGCGTCCGCCGACCCCGCGCGCGCGCCGCTCGTCTTCGAGGCGGGCAACCTGCGCGTCGCCGCGCTGACGCTGCCGTCGAACGGCGACGCCGTCGCGCTCGATGTCGCCGTCCTCGCCGCGAACGACGCCCTTGCCGCGACCGCCGGCGCCGCGACGCCGCTCCTCACCGTCACCGGCGGCGGCACACTCGGTGCCGCGCTCGCCCGCTACACCGTCGCGCTGAACCTGCGCAAACCGGTCTCGCTCGTCCTGTCCGCCGACCAGAAGACGCTGTCCGCCTACGCCCCCGCCGGCAGCGGCGCGTCGGGCGCCGCCGACCTGCGCTGGAACGGCACCACCGCCGGCGCGAGTTGGGAGGTCGGCGCCGCCGGCTACGGCAACAACTGGACGGTCACCGCCGGCAGCGTCAGCGACACCGGCACCGCCACGAGGGACTACTTCTTCGACGCCGACCGCGTCGTGTTCGACGACACCGCCGGCGTCGCGCACACCGTCACGCTCGCGGGCAACCTCATCGTCGGCGCCGGCGACATCGTGGTCGAGACCGCCGCCGGCTACACGTTCACCGGCGACGGTGCCATCGCCGGCGACGGCGCGCGGCTCGTCAAGCGCGGCACCGGCGACCTCGCCCTCGCCAACTCCGGCGTGAACACCTACGGCGGCGGCACGCGCATCGAGGGCGGAACGGTGACCGCCGCGTCGCCGACGGCGTTCGGCACGGGAAATTTGGTGACCGTCGCGCCGGTGCCGCTTGGAGCAGTGGTCAGTGGTCAGTGGTCGGTGGCCAGTGGGGATTCCCTTCTCGCCGCCGCTTCCAGCGAAGGTGAAACCGGCACTTCACTGACCACTGACCACTGGCCACTAACCACTTCTCCAACGCTTCTGGGCGCACCAATTCCAGTCACCGCTTCGACCCTGCAACCCGCCGCTTGGTTCGCGCTCGCCGGCACCGCCGACACCGATTCCGCGCCGACCATCGCCAACACCGTCGCCACGCCCATTCCGCTCCACGCGACCGATTACCCCGTCGCCGCCATCGGCGTCGAAGCCGGCACCAGCGCGTTCCTGTCCGCGCTCGGCTACGACGCCACGCTCGCGACGCAGCGCAGCACCGCCGGCGCGACGCTCGTGAAACTCGGCGCGGGCACGCTGGGCTTCGACGACTCCGCCGCCACCTCGGTTTACACCGGGCTGAACCTGCTCGTTGACGCCGGCACCGTCATCGCCGCCAAGGCGAACGCCTTCGCCGGCACCGTCACGCTCAACGCCGGCGGCACGCTTCGCCTCGCCGAGACCACGCGCGGCTCCTCGCTCACCGCCGGCACCACGCTCGTGTTCAACGGCGGCGCGCTCGACCTCAACGGCGCGAGCACGACCCTCGCGGGAACCGCGCTGACCTTCGCCGCCGGCGCGGACTTCGCGCGGAGCGTCATCACCTCGTCCGCCGCCGGCGCCATCACGCTCACCCTCACGAACCTCGGCGGAACCGCCGCCGCGCCGCTCACGCTCATCCCCGCCATCACCACCGGCGCGCCCGCCGCCGGCGCGAGCAGCATCCGCGTCGAGTTCACCGGCGCCGGCTGCATAGACCTTTCCGGCGTCCGCTCGACCTTCACCGGCACGCTCGGCACGGGCAACACCGGCAGCAGTTGGGGCGCGCTCTATGCGGACTACACCTCCGCCGTCATCGGCGGGACGACCACCGTGCGCGTCGGCGAGTGGCCGGAGTTGGACGAAAACGGCAACCGGCAGAACCCGTTCGGGCCGACGCTCGCCGGTCAGGCGGGGCTGGCAAAGAACTTCATCACCGCCGCCAACGCCGCCGAGACCGTCGCGCTCTACGGCCTCTACGGACCGCTCGGCGCGAACGTCGTCATCGCCTCGGCGCACACGGACAACCTGCGCGGCTCTTCCACGTTCACCAACTCCTACATCAACAACCGCATCTACATCGCCGGCAGCGGCGTCCTCGAATACACCGGCGACGGTCCCGCCGTGCTCGACCGCGTCATCGCCTCCGAGAGCAAGTTGAACGCCATCGTCCGCGTCACCAACCCCGACGCGACGCTCTACATCGCGGACCTCTTCACGTGGTCGGGCGGCAACACCGCGCCGCGTCCGCTCATCAAGGAAGGCGCGGGCACGCTCTACATCGGCGGCGCGGGAATGACCTACGACCCGACCGGCACCACCGGCAACGCCTACAACGGCTCCGGCGGCTACGTCACCGCCGGCGTCCAAGCCATCAGCGGCGGCCTGATTGGGCTGAACATCAAGGAAGGCGTCGTCGTCCTCGCGCGCCCCGCGAACTACACCGGCAACTCCGGCAACAACTGGGGCAACTACAACATTGATATTCAGGCGGGCGCGGCGTTGCGCCTCGGCAACGTCCTCGAAGGCGCGAACGGCACCGACCAAATCTGCAACACGCAGACCAAAACCGAGGCGTTCATCTACCTCTACGGCGGCACGTTCAACTTCGGCGGCGCGTCCGAGCAGACCGGTCAGTCCAGCACCGGCGACGTCAACGGCCTCCGCTTCGTGAAGGGCTACGTCGGCTACCTCACGTCGGGCTTCGTGAACCCCGACGGCTCCCTCGCGCAGGGCACGCTCATCTCCTCCTACACGGTCGGTCTCGACTACACCGCCAACGACCTCGCCGCCACCACCGGTCCCATCATTGACGTCACCAACGTCAAACTCACCAACGTCAAGGCCGTTGACGGCTCCGTCTCGAACAACATCTCCGTGTTCGTCCGCAAAAACGGGCTGGTCGCCCTGCACAACGGCGTGGACGTCGGTCAGTGGACGGTCGGCATCTACGCCCGCGCCAACAGCGCCGCCGGCGCCACCGCCCTCGTGTTCGACCGCTCCGACGACTACGAACTCAAAGCCGACATTGGCAGTTGGGACGCTTGGGACCTCGTCACCCACAACGGCGGTTACTCCACCACGTCCTCCGCCGTTCTCGACAAGCGCGGCTCCGGCAACCTCACCATCACGCTCTACAATCAGGCGAACTACGGAAACCTCTCCCGCAACTCCTCCAAGGACTCCACATTCTACACGCGCGTCTTCGACGACGGCGCGCTCACCGCCGGCAAAGCGGGGGTCTTCAACCGCACCAACGTCCTGCTCTTCGACGAATCCACCCTCAAACTCTGCGCCGGCACGCACACCATCCCGTGGCTCTACATGGAAGTCCCCGCCACCGGCGCGCAAATCGCCGACTACGTCGTCTCCATCATCCCCGACGGCGCCGGCGGCAACAAACTCAACCCCGAATTCTTCGCCATCGCCGCCGACAACCCCGGCGTCATCGCCACAATCACCGGCACCGCCGCGACGCCCGCCTACGCCGGCGCCTACCCCGCCGGCGACGGCGTCGCCACCGCCGTCAACTCCGTCACCGGCCTCGTCTCCGCCGCGCTCGACGCCACACCCGAACGCATCGCCGAAGCCGTCGTCGCCGCCGCGCGCGACGGCCACTACGTCCGCTTCACCCTCACGACCACCCACGCCTCCGCCGGCACCACGCTCGACCTCAACGGCGCCACGCTGAACATCGGCACCGCCGACGCGCCGTCCGTCGTCTTCAACACCATCAAGGGCGCGGGCGACATCTACTTCACCGGCAACGCCGCAATCCCCGTCACCCTTGCCGCCGCCTCGCCGCAGTTCGAAGGCACCGTCCACAAGACCGCCGGCGTCCTCAACGTCACCACCACCGGCGCCATCGGTTACGCCAACCTCGCCGACCCCGACGACAACGCGCAGTCCAAACTCGCCATCGGCGGCAGCGCGCAGTTCGGAACCCTGCGCGCCTCCGAATACGGCAAAATCGCCACCAACGAAAACGCCACCGTTTACGCCAAGACCATCGTCTTCGACACGCCCGCACTCACCATCGGAAAAATCTGGCTCGGATACGGCGACACCACCGTCACCGTCCCCTACGGCGCCACCACCTTCGGGCACCTCCAACTCGGCTCCGCCCACACGAACACGTTCCGCTTCGCGTTCCCCGACGACGACCCCGCCGCGCTCGCCGCCGCCCTCGCCGCACCCGCAATCACCATCCCCAACGCCGCCACCGCCGCCGCCGGCGGCGTCCTCGGTTTCCAACTCGCCAACGCCAGCGCGAAACTCGTCTTCGACGTCTCCGCGCTGCTCACGCGCATCACCGCACCGGGCGACTTCACCCTGCTCCAATTCGCCTCCGGCACGCCCGCGCTCACCGGCCTGTCCGTCGCCGACGCCTCCAACTACCGCGCCACTCCGACGCTCACCGCCAACGCCGCCGAGCACTCCGTCGTCCTCCACGTCACCGCCCTGCCCTACGTCCTCGAATGGAACACCGGCAGCGGCAACTGGGACACCGGTGCCGCCGGCGCGACCAATTGGAAAGTCGCCGCCGACTCGCCCTCCGGCACCGCCGGCACCGCCGAAAAATACTACGCCGGCGACACCGTCCGCTTCGGCGACACCGCCACCGCCGGCGCCAAGACCGTCACCATCTCCGCCGCCGTCTCGCCGCCCGTCCTCTACGTCTCCAACACCGCCGCCGGCGGCGCCTACACCCTCGCCGGCGCCGCAATCACCGGCGCCACAACGCTCATCAAAACCGGCGACGGCGCGCTCACCCTCACCGGCGCCAACACCTACACCGGACTGACCGACGTGCAGGGCGGCGAACTCATCTTCCAAAACGCGAACGCCGTCCCGACCGGCGCGACAATCCGCCTCCACGGCGGCGGTGCCGTCAACTGCGTCACCCGCTACTCCACCACCGGTCGTTTCTTTGAAATCGCCGACGACGCCACGCTCTCCAACCCCGCCCTCTACATCACCACCAATTGGGATGACGGCAACGGTCCCATCTTCACCGGCGACGGCGTCGTCGCGCTCCGCACTGACCCCTCCATCGGCACAAAAAGTTGGGTGCCCTGGTTCATGACCAACGGCAGCCCCGACTTCACCGGCACGCTCCTCGTGGACACCGCCAAATACTTCTCCCTCGTCGGCGATTGGGGGAACACCACCGTCCGCTTCTCCGTCCCGTCCGCCTCCTCCCAACTCCGCCTCTACAACACAACCTCCGGTCTGACCGTCCGCCTCGACACCGTCACCTTTGCCGGCGAGGGTGCCATTTCGCGCGATAACTCGAACACTTACTACCTCGACGTCGGAACCGTCCGCCGCGAGAACACCGCCTCCAACGGCACCAACACCATCATCCAAGACCTCGGCTACATCTCCTCGACCCACCCCTACGAAGGAACCGACATCCCCGCGCTCACCGGCAAAAACACCCTCGTCTTCGACAACCAAGACCCCGACCCCACCGGCGGCATCCAAGTCAAAACCCTCCTCAAATCCGCCAACACCGGCAACCCGACCAACATCGTCAAAACCGGCGCCGGCTGGCTCTTCATCACCGACCGCGGCAACGGCAGCACAAGAACCTATTCCACCGAGAACACCCTCGGCGGCGGCACGTTCTACATCCTCGAAGGCGGCGTCGTCTTCGGCTCCACCAGCATCACGCCATCCGTCGTCCAAACCGGAATGCGCAATGTCTGGGACGGACGCGACAAAATCATCCTCGGCGAGAACGCCACCGCCATCCTCGCCAACTACACTTGGCAGAACGACAGCGGCGGCGCCACCAACCCCGTCGGGCAAATCATCGCCGGTCGCGGCTCCATCGTGGAATCCTACTCGCTCAACTTCCTCGGCGACGACTCCGTCCTCGCCGGCGGCACGTTCTACGGGCACGGAAACGCTTGGAACGGCAACTGGGGCAACTGGGTCTTCCGAACGACGCTCACCGTCAGTGCCGTCAACCCCGTCACCGGCACCGACTACATCAACCCCGTCACCAACCAGCCCTACACCAAGGACGACCCGCTCGTCTCCACCCTGCTCACCACCACCGGCGGCACCGACTACATCCACTTCGGCCTCTACAACCTCGCCAACACCGCCGGCGGCTTCCGTATCAACATCGCCCCCAACGCCCGCCTCAACGTCACCGCGAACGTCGCCAACGACATCTACAACGACAGCGCCTCCATGTCCGGCGCCACCCGCGTCATCGTGGACGGCGGCGGCACCGTGGACTTTCAGGGCGTCATGCGCTTCACCGGCGGCGTCCTCGTCGAAGGCGGCTCCACCGTCATCCTCTCCGGCAACAACTCCAACGTCTCCCACGCCTACACCGTCAACGCCGGCGGCGCCCTCGAAATCGCCATGCCGCCGGCGGTGAACCCGTTCGCCGTCACCGCCTCCCAGCAAATCAACGCCGCCTCCCAAATCGTCCTCAACGACGACGGCGAACTGCGCTTCAACCGCACCGACGCCGCCGGCTACTCCTTCGCCAACCCCGTCACCGGCACCGGCGCGGTCCGCAACACCGGCACCGCCACGACCAAACCCACCAACCTCACCGCAACCTTCACCGGCGGGGTCTTCGCCGACAAGGGAACCCTCGACCTCACCACCGTCACCGGCGGCTGGACGGGAACCGTCACCCGCTTCGGCACCGGCGACACCGGCTCGCTCCTGCTCCCCGCCGCAGGCCTCGCCGTCTCGCTCACCGCCGCCTCCAACCGCGCCTCCTACGCCGGACACACGCCGTCCGTCACCCGAACAGACATCACCGGCAGCGTCACCCTCGCAAACACGCAGCGTCTCTACATCGGCGCCGACGGACTGCTCGCCGGCACCGGCGCAGACCCAAGCGTCACCACCGACGCGCCCGCCGTCGCAACCCTCACCATCGCCGGCTCCCTCAACATCGCCGACGCCCAACTGTGCTTCGACCTCGCGCCCGACGGCTCCGCCAGCGACCTGCTCCGCATCACCGGCGCCGCCGCCAACCTCACCATCTCCACCGCAACCCCGCTCCACTTCGCCAGCGGCTCTGCCACCGCCCTGCCCTCCGGCGAATACAAACTCATCGAAGTCCCCGCCGGCAGCGCCGCCGCCGCGACCCTCGTCAACGCCCTCGCCGCGAACCTCCTCCGCCTCGGCGAAATCAACGGCGTCCAATACGACCCCGACGCGATTGACGCCCCCGACGCCGACCCGAACGCCTCCCGCCTCACGCTCCGCGCCGTCACCGACTCCGTCGCCAACACCACCGCCCTGCTCCTCACTGCCGTCCCCGCCTCCGCCGTCGTCTATTGGAACCGCAACGGCACCGGCGGCATCGGCGGAACCGAAAACGCCGACGGCGCCTCCGCCCTCATAACCGGTCAGGAAGCAGGCCTCAAAATCTGGTATTCCGAAACCTACCACCGGCACTTCGGCGCAAGCGACGGATTCACGTTCGTCTTCGACAAAAACCGCACCAACCCCGACACCGGCGTCAACTACCCGGGTCCCGGAACGGGCAACAGCGCACTCGCCGTCCCCGTCGAGAGTGCGGTGGCGGCGTTGGGGGTGAGGTTGAACACGGGCGCGCTGACGCTCGAAAACGTCACAACCTCCTCCGGCGGCGGCGCGCTGACGGCGTTCGCACGAGGAACGGTGTTTGATGTGGGACGCAAAAACTACACGGACCACGACTCGAATCCGGA
>JAISSQ010000136.1 GCA_031273045.1 Puniceicoccales bacterium | reverse complement strand
GACGCCGTCGCCCGTCTTGACCACGTAGGGCGGGTCGATTCGCCCGTAATAGACCGTTGGGTTGCTGACGCGGTGGACGACCACCGCCACCGGTGCGGTTGACCACGTTGGCGCGAAGCATGTCGTCCACTCGGCCGTGTTCGTCGGGTCGTATCCGCCGCTGCCGGTGAGCAGCGTGTTGTGCAGCGTGAGGAAGCCGCCGGCGTCGGGGTGGAAGACGAGGTCGCCGGTGGCGGCGCCGGAGAGGTTGTTCAACTGCTGGGGGCGGGCGAGGTAGAGGGCGCCGTCAACGACGGTGTTGGAACTGTTGATGAAGGTGTTCGCGGAGCGGGCGCCGGTGATGGTGACGCCGTCGGGGGCGTAGATGATGCCGCTGTCCACGATGGCGCCGGCGGCGATGGTGGTGGTGCCTCGGTAGGGGTTGAGGGCGTCGGCGGCGCCGTCGGTGCTCCACAGGGAGATGCGTTTGTCGCCGGAGAAGGTGACGGAGCCGTTGCCGGTGACGCCGCCGGTGGCGTCACCGGGGTCGTTGGGATTGTTTTCCTGCGAGATGCCGACGCCGAGATAGACGCGGGTTGGGAGGGTGGCGCCGGTGGGGGTTTCGGTGTAGTCGTTGTGCTGGGTGGGGACGGAGTTGGTGCTGTCGAGGTGGAGGGTCTGGCCGCGATAGACGGCGATGTCCTCAAGTTTTTCCTGTATGAAGATGCCGTCGTGTTCGGCGCCGTTGTAGGTGCCGCGGGCGAGGACGCCGCCGGTGTAGTGGACTTTGCCGACGGCGGTGGTGGGGGCGGTGCCGCCGGTGGTGTCGGCGTCGAAGTGGTCCATCCAGTAGATTTCGGCGGCGGAGCGGGAGGAGAGGCGGTTGATGTTGGCGACGGGTGTGTCGGAGATGACGACGGCGATTGTTTCGGTGCGTGGTGTGGCTGGGTCGGCGGTGAAAATCATGTAGGACAGCGGGGAGGCGTCCACGTAGCCGCCGTTGGTGGTGATGTTGACGGCGTTTGTGAAGAGGACGGGGTCGCCGGTGGCGCCGTCCTTGGTGATGTAGCCGCCGTCAATGACGAGGGTGGCGACTTTGTCGGCGGCGTTGAGGGCGGTGGCTGCGGGGGTGGCGATGCGGAGTTCGTTTTGGTAGGCGCCGTCGCGGTAATCGGGGGTGCCGGTGGCGGGGTCGGTGAACTTGGCGGCGGTGGCGGGTGTGCCGTCGCCGACGGTGAGTGTTGCGCCGCCGAGGGCGCGGACGGCTCCTTCGTTCCACGGGAGGATGCCGGCGGAGAGGCGGGCGTTGCCGGTGAAGGGTGCGGCGAGGGTGTTGGTGAAGTTGATTTGGGCGAGGGGTGTGGCGAGGTGGATGTCGAGTGTGCCGGCGCCGGCGAGGAGGTTGGGGAAGGCGTAACTGCCGGCGGGGGCGCCGCCGGTGGTGCCGATGGTGGGGTCGTTGCCGACGAGGGCGAGGGTGGCGTTGGCGGCGCCGGAGAGGGCGGGCGTGACGTTGGTGTCGCCGAGGGTGAAGGTGGCGCCGGCGGCGATGTTGAAGGTGCCGGCGCCGGTGAGGTTGAAGTAGCGGGTGGCGGCGGGAGTGGCGCCGGCGGGGACGTTGATGGTGCCGGCGTTGGCGAGTTCGCTGCCGGCGGTGGTGGTGAGGAGGGAGGCGGCGAGGTTGAGGGTGGCGGCGGCGGTGTTGTCGAACTTGCCGGCGAGGTCGGTGACGCTGCCGGGGCGGATGTTGACGGTGGCGTGGTTGGCGAGGCCGGTGGTGGCGGGGTTGGCGGGGTCGCCGATGATGTTGGGCATGTTCGCGCCGCCGGTGAAGTTGAGGGCGGCGGTGCCGGCGTCGTTCTCGATGTGGTGGAAGTTCGCGCCGTCGCCGGCGATGTTGATGGTGCCGCCGGCGCCTTTGTTTCGGACGGTGCCGGTGAAGAGGGAGAGTTTGGCGGGGTCGGGGTTGGTGGCGGAGTAGGTGCCGGTCTGGTGGATGGAGTTGTCGCCGGTGAAGGTGAGGACGGCGTTCGCGTAGGACGTCACGGGCAGTCCGGTGACGTCGTCGAGCGGGTAGTCGTAGCCGTCGAGGACGATGTCGCCGTAGTTGGTGCCGAGGTTGGAGGAGACGGTCGCGGCGGCGGTGGCGAAGACGACGGCCTTGTTGTGGACGAGGGCGCCGAGTTCGACGCCGCCGGGGCCGCTGATGACGAGTGTCTGGGCGTGGCCGACTTGGGCGACGACGGAGTTGGTGTTGCCGGCGTCGCCGAGGATGAAGGTTTTTTCGTTGATGGTGAGGCGGGTGACGGCGACGGGGTCGTTGTTTTCGTCCTTGTGGACGTTTTCGAGGTAGATGGCGTTGGGGAGTTTGACGACGGCGCCGGCGGGGTCTTCGCCGGCGGCGAGTGGGAGGGCGGCGTTGCCGATGGTGGCGTCGCCTTGGAGGGTGATTCGTGCGGCGATGATTTGTCCTGATTTGCGGACCGAGTTGGTGGTGTCGGTGAAGGTGAGGGTGGTGTTGTCGAGGATGAGTTGGGCGGCGGACGGGGCGGCTTCTGGGTCGCCGAGGCGGAGGTCAGTGCCGATGGCGTGGAGGGCGTAGGTGAAGGTGTTGGCGGCGTTGAAGGCGACGTAGCCGGTGCCGGCGGGGTCGGTGTCGAACTCGGAGTGGACGAGGATGTAGCCGTTGGTGCCGGAGATGACGCCGTTGAAGGTGATGTTGCCGGTGCCGTAGTGGTTGACGTCCACCTCCTTGTTCCACGGGTGCTCGGAGTTGGTGTCCTTGTCGAAGAGGTAGATTGGGAGGTTGAAGGTGATGGAGCCGGTGCCGCCGCTTTTGTTGATTTCGCCGATTGCGGTGCCGGTGGTGGCGCGGAAGAGGAAGCCGCGGGTCTTGTCGGCGGCGGCGTCGGTGGGGTCGAGGGCGAAGGTGATGTTGTCGGGGACTTCGACGAAATCGATGTAGTTGATGGTGGTGTATTTTTTGATGAGCGCGGGGATGGCGGGGTCGTCCATGTCGGGGCTGATGGTTGCGGAGGTTCCGCCGCCGCCGGACTCGCCGATGTAGATGGTCTCGTTGTTGAGCGGGGAGCCATAGCCCTGCCAGCCGGTGATGTCCCAGTCACCACCGGCGGTTCCGGCGGCTCCGGCGCCGGTGGCGACGTTGTTTTTGTTGTAGAACTCCGGGTCGAAGATGGCGCGGCCGCCGCGCGAGTCGGGGAAGTTCGCGGCGGCGAGTTGGTGGACGGGCGTGAGCCAGTTGTCACCGGTCCACTTGCCGGCGTCGGCGTCGGCGGTGTTCGTGTCCTGCCTGCCGTGCCAGTAGAGGGCGGAGCCGTCGGGGACGTATTCGTAATAGACGACGCCGTTGTAGGTGGTGTTGCCGGTGATGCCTTTGATGGCGTCGGTGCGGGTGACGGTGACGGAGTTCTGCTCGCCCCACCAGGTGAAGTATTTGACGCCCGGCACGGTGGCGCCCTCTTTGAGTGTGCCGTCGGTGTTGCGGGTGACGACGAGGGTTCGCGTGCCCCACGCGGAGACGGAGCCGTCGCCGGGGTCAATGTAGTAGCCCGCCTCGCCGCCGGCGTCGCCGGTGCCGGTGCCGGAGGAGTTGGCGCCGGTGGCGGACATGTTCGCCCAGTTGGTGATTTCGAGGATGGTGCCGCGCTGGACGGAGAAGTTGTCCACGAAGACGATGTAGGGGTTGTTCGCGGAGTAGCCGCCGGCGGTGAGTTCCGCGCTGGTGGGGAGGACGAGTTGGCCGACGACGCCGGTGCTGCCGGCGGGCGCGGTGGTTCCGAGCAGGGCGATGACTTGGTGCGTGGGCACGCCGTTGGTGCCGGTGAGCGTGAGCACGGCGGGATCGGCGGTGGTGCCGGAGAGGTAGATGGAGGCGTCGCGCAGGATGTCGTCGCGGTTGGCGCGCACGACGGTGTCGGCGAGCACTTTGAAGTCGGCGGAGTTGATTTTCGCCGAGAGGAGGATTTCGCCGGTGGTGGGGTCGGCGGGGTTGACGCCGGCGACGATGTGCGCGGCCTTGAAGGTGCCGGCGGTGTCGGCGGTGTTTTGCGGGGCGTAGATGACGGTCTTGGGCGTGGTGAGCGGGTCGGTGACGAGCGTGTCCGCCCACGCCACCGCCGGCGCGGTGCTGCGGATGACGGCGCCGCTTTCGATGAGCGTGGTGACGTTGGTGCCGGTGACGGCGAATGTGCCGCGCGAGTTGAGCATGAAGATGTCGCCCTTGATGGCGACGGTCTTGGCGGCGGTGCTGTCGCCGGCGTGGACTTCGATGGTGCCGCCGTCGGCGGTCGAGGTGGCGGCGGAGGTGTTGAGCCAGCCGACGGGGACGGCGGCGGCGCCGGCGATGGAGTTCGTTCCCGTGCCTGTGGCGAAGGCGGCGGTGGCGGCGCCGAAGAACGTGCTCACGCCGGCGGCGCCGAGGGTGATGCTGCTCGCGCCTTCGTGCATGACGCCGCGCACGATGCCTTCCTGCGCGTTGACGCCGTGGGTGAAGGTGCTGGCGTAGTTGGCGAGTTCGAGCACGCCGGCGCCGGTCTTCTGCAACTGGGCGGAGGCGCCGGTGGTGGGGGCGTCGCGCACGATGCTCGCGATTTGGAGCGTGGCGCCGGCGTCTATTTCGAAGACGGAGGCGCCGGCGGCGGCGTTGCCGGTGTCGTTTCGGCGCAGGGTGAACATCAGGTCGGTGTTCGTGCTGTAAGAGCCGGTGCCGCCGATGTGCGCGCCTTCGGCGGTGTAGTCGCCGGTGCCGGCGATGTGGCCGGCGTCGAGGATGAGCCGCTGGGCGATGCTTTGCGTGGTGTCGCCGGTGATGTCGGGCTGCTCGGCGATGCTTCCGCCGAAGCGCAGCGGCGCGGAGCCGTTGTTGGCGTTCCAGTAGAAGACGTTGTCGAGGACGATGTCGTTCTTGTCGCCCGACCAGAGCCAGAGTTTGCCGCCGTTGATGAGGATGCCGCCGGTGCCGAGCGGTCCCTTGAGCACGCCGCCGACGCTGTTGGGCGTCGAGGAGGCGCCGAGGACGATGTTTGTGATGCCGGAGGTGACGCCTTCGCTGACGCCGTCGGTGAGGTTGAGCGAGAGGCGGGTGGCGTCGGTGCCGGACGCGCCGGCGTGGTATTTGTAGTTAAAGGCGTCGCCGTAGATGTTCTGCCAAGCGTCGGTGCTCGCGAGACCGACGCCGGAGAAGGTGCTCTCGCCGCCGAGGAACCACATCCACTTGTTGGGCAGGCGGAACGCGAGGGAGCCGGTGAGGATGTGGTCTTTGCCGAAGATGAAGACGTTGCGGTCGTTGCCGTCGTTGTAGGCGGACCAGGTGCCGGTGAGAGAGGAGACGCCGACGGTGGGGACGGCGTAGCCGTAGGCGTTGACGCGCGTGGTGTTGGCGGAGTTGGCGTCGAAGAAGAACGTGCCGCGCCAAGTGGCGACGCTGTCGCGCCGGCTGTGGTAGTAAACGAAGTCGGGGTTGAGGGCGGGGTCGTTCGAGGTTGTGTTGTTGAGGTTTGTAGTGGTGCCGAGGCCGAGGCGATTGGGCAGGTAGGCGCCGGCGATGTAGAGGGGGCTGGTTTTGTCGGTAACGGTCCAGTCGGTGATTTTGTCCACGTGTCCGTTGTAGGTTGCGGCGGAGGCGTTGTTGCCGGAGCCGGGGGTGAAGTTGTTGTCGAAGAGCGCCCACTCGGCGGTCTCGATGACGACGCTCTGCCAGTTGGAGTGGAGCAGGAACACGCCGGTGCCGAGGGCGCCGAGGCGTTGCATGGTGTCGTTGGTGGTGGTGCCGGTGAGCGGGTTGACGGGGTTGGAGGCGGTGCCGGCGCGGTCGCCGCCGCCGATGAACAGGTCGGTGTCCGTGACGTTGGCGATTTCGAGACCGCCGGAGAACGTGCTGGGGGCGTTGAAGACGACGGCGCCGTTGCCGGTGGCGGCATCAATGAAGAAGCCGCCGGCACCGGTGATTGGCTGGAGGAAGCCGAGGACGTTGTTGCGGTCTATATCGATAATGAACCGCGAGGCGGTGCGGTCCTGTCCCCACGAGTTGGTCTGGTTGACGACGACGGGGCCGTTGATGAACGTGGCGGTGGTGTTGTCGAGGTTGTTGTGCGCGCCGTAGAGCCGGATGCCGGCGTTGATGACGACGCCGCCCGGTGTGTTGAGCACGACGCGGTTGTTTTCGAGCCACGGGTTGCTCGCGTTAACGGGGGCGGTGGTGCGGCTGTAGAGCGGATAGATGACGCGGCCGTTCAGGGGCGTCTTGCCGCCGATGTAGAAGATGCCGCCGCCGGCGGTGACCGAGTTCGCGCCCTCGGTGTTGACCAAGAGGTCCACGGGGGAGTCCCAAATCAGGTCGCCCGTCCACGCTGAGTGGTCGCCGGCGAGGAGGTCAATGAAGCCCTCGCCGTAGGGGCGCGAGTTGCCGGCGGCGGTGGCGGCGGTGGTGTCGGTGCCTTCGTATTTGACCGCGGAGCCGGTGAGGATGACGTCCCCGAAGCCGCGCCACTCGTTGTAGAAGCACAAACTGAGGGTCTCGGCGGACATGTGGGCGAAGACGGTGGTGTCGGACTGGAACGTGATGGGCACCATGAGGACCGTGCGGCCGTTGCGGGCTTCGAGGGTCGCTTCGCCGAACGGGTGGTCGGCGGTGGCGTTGTCGGCGCGGAAGACGATGCCGGGGATGTTCGAGGAGGTGTAGGAGGCGGAGTTGCGGTTCTGCCCGAACTGGACTTCGACGTTGGAGAGCAGCCGGAGGGTTTGGAGCGTGACCTGCTGCCCCACCGGAAACGCGATGGACTTGCGGACGGAGTTGTTCAGTTCGGTGTCAATGTCGCGGAACGTGGCGGTGCTTATGCTGACCCATTCGCCGGCGCCGTTCAGGTAGGTGAGCATGTCGTCACCGGTGCCGCCCTGCGCGGAGTTCAGGCCGGGTGTGCGGTTGAGCGTCCAGTTGTCGGCGACGGCCCACGCGACGTTCGCGGTGGAGGCGTTGCCGCGGTCCGCCTGTCCGCCCCACTCGTTGACGAGCGTGGAGTCGGGCAGGAGGTAGTAGTAGCCGTCGGTCGAGTGGTAGATGGTGACCTGACCGGGTTCGTAGCCGGCGAAGATGAAGTATTGGAGGTAGGGCGTGATGTCGTCGCCGCCGTCGGCGGTGCTGGCCGGGTTGTTGACGAAGCGGATGAACTGCGTGATGTGGTCGGTGTAGTCGGTGCCGTCCGGCTCGCCGGTGGCGGTGGGCACCCCCCAGCCGTCCGTGACGGCGCCGACGATGGAGACGCTGGCGTTCGCATAGACGCCGGTGCCGAGGTAGTTGGAGGCGATGCTGGGCAGGGCGAAGTCGCCGAAGGTGATGCCGCCGGTGCCGACGTTGAGCATGCCGCCGCTCTGTTCGGGAATGAAGTATTGGAAGCCGGTGAGGTTGACGGTGCCGTTGGTGTCGCCGGCAGCGGCGCTTTTGACGACGAGCGAGCCGCCGGCGAGGTGGAAGGCGGGGGTCTCCAACTGGATGTCGCCGACGATGTTGATGGGGTGGTTCGCGCCGCCGTGGAGCGTGGCGGAGTCGAGCAGGTTCGCGCCGAAGGTGCTGCCTTTGTGGTCATAGTTGTCGCCGCGCTGGACGATGGTGACGCCGGAGTCGAGCCAGATGCCTTCGGTGAACTTGATGTTGTTGATGGAGGCGTCGAAGGTCTTGGTGCCGCCGTCGCTCCGCTGCAAGCGGCGGAAGGTCAAACTGTTCGCGGCGTCGGTGCCTTGCTGGGCGGAAATGGTGGCGACGGTGGAGGAGGCGAGGTCGAACGTGAGATACTGCGAGACGATTTGGTTGACGGGGTTGCCGCCGTCGCGGCTGTCGGTCTTCACGTAGCCGGCGCCGGAGGTGGAGTTGTTGAAGTTGAAGCGGACGTCCGCGTAGGCGCGGATGGTGAAATCAACGCCGTTGTTTTTGAGCGAGTAGGTCGGATTTGCCGCGAGCCAGTTCTCGACGGTCTGCCCGCCGATGAGCGTGCGGATGACCGTGCCGTCGAAGAACAGCGACGCCCAGTCCATGCGGAAAACGATGTCGGGACGACCGGTGAGGTTGGTGGTGACGCCGTTGACGGTGACGGGGACGGCGACCGCGCTGGTGCTGCCCAAGTTGTTGTTGTTTTTGACGTTCCACTCGCTGACATCCATCGTGAAGGTGCCGCTGATGAAGTGGAACTCCTCGCCGCGGCCGGAATCGGTGGCGTTGGCGGTGCTGTCCGGGTCGTTGGGCCACATCGCGACCTGCGCCTGCGGCTCGGTCTGCACCATGGTAAGGTCGCCGCCGCGCCCGAACGGCCACTGATAGACGCCGCCGTGGGGGAGCGTTTCCGTGAGCGTGCCGCCGGGCGAATAGTAGTCACCGGTGGCGGCGGCGTTGAGCGCGCCACTGCCGCCGGCAGCGGTCCAGATGCCGTTTGAGTAGCCGCCGGCGGTGGCGAGCGCGGCGGAGACAAACGAGTTCGTGCCGGAGTAGGGCGAAATCGAGCCGTCGCCGAACGCGGCGATGTGGTTCGTGCCGATGTTGCCGCTCAGGACGTCGAAATCGTAAGCGGCGTTGACGTTCTTGATGACGACCTTGCCCCAGTAGTTGCGGTTGTCGCCGTCGAAATAGACCCGCATGTAGGTCTCGCCGAACGACGTGTCCGCCCGCGTGAACGTGAGCGTGTTCGCCAGCCCCTGCGTCTTGTCGCTGACGAAATGGAAGGTCTCGGTGAACACGGCACCGGAGTTGAGGCGCGTGTTGTCGCGCGCGAGGGAGACGAGCGAGAAGGTGACGTTGCCGGAAATCACGGTCGCGTTGGCGTCCTGATTTCCGGCGACCGCCGGCGGCGCGAAGAAGAGGCCGCCGGTGTAGAACGTGGCGTTCTGCGAAAGGTGCAGCGTGTTCTCGAAGCGGACGACGGGACCGTAGTAGGACGTGCCCAGCGGGTAGCCGCCGTTGAGGGCGGCGAGCGTGCCGGTGCCGTTAATCGTCACCGCGCCGGTGCCGAGGAAGCGGCTGGAGCCGTCGGAATACGCGCCGTTGTAAACCGGGTCCGCCCACGCGCCGGTGGTGTAGGGCCAGAGGGTGACGACGCCGCCGTTGGTGATAATCGTGCCGCCGGTGTAGGTGCTCGCCGAGTCGGCGGTGAAGCGGACGTAGGCGCCGTCAACGGTGACGCTGCGCGCGGAGTTGGCGACGCCGGCGCCGTTGGTGACGTCCTCCAAAATCGCGCCGTTGATTTGGATGAACGAGCGCGGGGAGACGTAACTGTCGAGCGCGTTGTGCGCGGTCGTGGTCGAGCCGGGGTCGGGGTGCACCACCGGTGCCGCGATGCTTGGGTCAACCTTCTGGATAACGAGGTTGTTCTTGAGCGTGATGTCGCCGTTGATGACGGCGCCGCCGAGGATGTTCACGCCGCCGGTGGTGGAGTTGTTGATGTGGCCGTTCTGGTAGATGTAAACCGGCGTCGTGTCCGAGCCGGAGTCGAGCAGCAGCCCCGCGCTGAAATTGAGCGTCGGCGCGCCGTTGGGCACGCCTTGGACGGTCTCGCTCACGGGCGAGTCGTTCGTGCCGCCGATGTAGAGTTTGCCGAGCGTGACGTGCTCGCCGGCGGTGAGTTGCAAGCCCTGCCGCTGGGGGATGCGCGCGATGGTGCCCGGAGCGTTCGGGATGTTGTAGAGGTCCTGCGAGGTGGTGTCGCCCCACGTGTCGCCCCACGCCTCCGCCGCCTCCCACGGGACGTTGCCGGTGTTCGTGTAGGCGCTGTCCAAGAACGCCGCCGGCCGCAGGCCGTAGGCGCCGGTGAGGCCGTTGGGCGAGACGACGACGGTCGCGCCTTTCTCGTAGCCGTAGAACCAGACGTTGTCGAAGTCGGTGACGCCGGTGGCGCTGGGGATATACACGACGTCGTCACCGGCGGCGGGCTTGTAGCGCGTGGCGAGGTTGGAGGACTCGTTGTAGCCGCGGATGCGCAGCGTGCCGCCGCTGCCGGCGGTGCCGTTGTTCACCTTCCCGATGGAAATCGTGTTCTGCACCGCGCCGTCGGGATTCGTCTGCGAGCGGTTCGTGCGCAGGTCGAGGACGAGCGTGCTGCCGGCGGCGATGGTGACGCCCGCCGAGCCGCTGCCGAGCGCCGGTGCCGTCGCCGTGCCCTGCGCGAAATTGCTCGTCGCAATCGTGTTGTAGCCGCTTTTGACGACCACCGCCGGCGCCACGATTTGGTTCGCCTGACTGAATTGCAGCGTGGCGTCGCCGGTGGCGCCGAGCGTGGCGTTCACCGCGCTGTCGAAGATGAGTTGCGAGTTCGCGCCGTCGAATTCGAGGGCGGTTCCCGCGCCGAGGACGAACGAGCCGCCGCGCAGCGTCAGCCCCGTCGGCGCCGTCGCCGTTCCGCCGGTGATGCGCAGGGTCTCGGTAGCGAACGCCGTGCCGGTGGCGCCGTAATCGGAGCGGCCGCCGGTGTTGACGCCGCCGGTGTTCGCGAACGTCGTCACGCCGCCGTTCGCCTTCACCAACATTCCCATCACGGGCGTCGGGTCGGTGTTGAAGACGCCGGTGACTTGGAGTGTGCCGGCGGGGATTGCGCTGACGGCACCGGCGGCGAGTTCCTCAATCGTGAACGTCTGCGAGGCGAGCGTCGCGGGGAAGAAAACGAGCGGGTAGTTGAGCGTCGCGACATTCGAGCCGGGCGTGTCCGAAATCAGCGCGATGTTGCCGGCGAAGCGCACGCCCCACACGGGGACGTTCTGCACGGCGGTGGCGCCGACGAGGATTTTGCCCCGGAAGTCGAGGTCCGCGCTGCCGGTAAGGTCGAGCACGCCGTGGCGCAGCGCGACGGTCGCCCCGGGCGCGCCGGCACCGCCTTCGACGACGAAGTGCGCGCCGCTGTCGAGCGTGATGTGCGCGTTCTGCTCGATGTCATAGACCGAGCGCGCCTCGCCCTGCCCCGTGATGCGCAGCGTCGAGTTGCCGCCGGTGAGGTAAATCTCGCCCGCGCCGAACACCGAGCCGCCGCCGTTGTGCGACGGGTCGCCGATGAAGAACCGCTCCATCGGCACCGCGAGCGCGCTGCCGGCGCCGCTCCCCAGCAACGTGCCGCTCTGAACGGTCGCCGTCTTGAACAACTGCGCCACGCCCTTGAATTCAAGCGTGCCGCCGCCGGTGAGGATGAACTCCGACGCGCCGCCGGCGTCCGTGTAAGTCACGTTCGCGCTGAACTGCAAAATGCCGTCGCCGGCGACGTTGAGCGTGTGCGCGCCGGCAACGGCAACCGTCTGCACCGACGCCGGCGCGAACTCCAACATGTGCGGCGTCGAGTCGCCGTCCGCGGTCTGGTTGACCTGCAACGAGACGCCCACACCCGTCGCCGCGCCACCGTTGTCGAAATCGAGGAACGCGTTCACGCGCTGGTCGGTGTCGCGCAGCAAAAACTGCCGCGTCGCGCTCGTGCCGGTGAAGACGGCACCGGTGCCGGCGAGATTGATGCGCGTCGTGCTCGCGAAAATGCCGTTGCCGGCGGCGGCGTTGAACCGGACGACACCCTCCGAAAACTCGAAACCGGTGACGATCGGCGACGCGAGCGTCACCGCCTCCGTCGCCGACAGCGAAAAATCGAGAATCCCCGAACCGGTCTTGCGCATCGAACGCGCGGTGACGTCGTGCAAAATGACCGAGGCGTCCGACGACGAACTGATGTAGCCGGCGGTGCCGACGTTGAAGACGACATCCACGGTGGAACCACCGGCAATGCCACCGTCGAAATAAATCTGCCCCTTTGCGCCGGAAAGATTTGTGACGACGAACGTCGTCGAACCGTGCGACGTCGCGTCGAACTGCACCGCGTTGTCGAAATGCAAAAACACACCGGACTCAATGCCGGTGCCGCCGGGCAAATACACGTCCGCCACCCCGCCGTCGCTCGCCAACGACCCCGTCGCGTGACCCAGCGCAAACGTCAGCGCGGAACTGCCGCCAATGTGCACATCGCCCAGCGACGACACCGAACCGTTCCAAAACTCAATCGAATCGAGCACCACCGGTGCCGTCAGTTCCAACGTGTTGTGCGCATAGGACGGCGACGTCCCCGCATAATCCGGGTCCGCGTTGAACCACGCCACCGCGTCCGCTCCGTTCGGAACCCCCGACGACGACCAATTCCCCGCCAAAAACCAATCCGGGTCGAACGGCGACGCCGACCCGCACCAATACGACAACGTCGCCGCCCGTGCCCTCGGCGCCAACAGCGACGCCGGAAAACCATTGAACCCGCAACCCTTTGCACCACCGGTGGTGGTAGTGCCGGTGGTGGTAGTGCCGGTGCCGGTGATACTACCGCCGCCGGTGCCAATGGTGGTGGTGGTGATGCCACCGGTGCTACCGCCGCCGGTGCCGGAGATGCCGCCGATGTCGCCGGTGCTGCCGGTGAACGCCGCGACCGCCGCCAACCCCGCCGCCACAAGCAACCGCCTCGAAGCGCGCCTTTGATGAACAACGGAATGTCCCGCCGCCACGTCGCGACCACCGGTGCCGGACACAGGGATAGAACTCGAAACACGCGAACGCATGCCTGGGAAAGGAGGGGTCTGCATACTGATTGCTTGTGCGCATCGAAAATCTCTCTTTCTGACTGTTCCGCAAGCACGAAGCGCAGCATTCCCGCAGCACCGTTTTTGCGCGAAGGTGTCTCGTCACACCACCGGTGCCCGTTCCTCTCGGTTGCCTTCGCCGGCACCGGTGCCTACTCTCTCGCCACCAATGTATCTTTCCGAAGTCGTCATTAACGGGTTCAAATCGTTCGCGGACCGCACGCGCATTGACTTGCGGCCAGGCATCACAGCAATCGTCGGCCCCAACGGGTGCGGCAAATCAAACATCGTGGACGCCATCCGCTGGGTCCTCGGCGAGCAGTCACCAAAGGCGCTTCGCGGCGGCAACATGCAGGACGT
>JAISSQ010000072.1 GCA_031273045.1 Puniceicoccales bacterium | reverse complement strand
CGGCGGGCGCGGCACCGGTGGGCGCGTGGGCGAAAACGATGCCGGCGCTGGCGGTCTGGCAGTTGTAGGAGAGTTCGACGTTGGAACCGATGAGGCGGCCGTTGATGGTGGTGGTGCCGACGGCTTTGAAGGTCTGCGAGTTCTCGCTGTTCGCGTTGCGCGAGGCGCCGATTTCAACGTCGCCGTTGAGGGTGAGATTTCCGCTCGTCCAGCGGATGACGCCCCACGCGTTCCCGCCGTCGAAGCCGCCGCCGCACAGGATGAGGTTGCAGTTCCAGTTGCCGCTGCCGGGCGAGCCGAACATCGCCGAACCGGTGTTGTAGAGAATGGTGACGTTGGCGTCGGGATAGAGCGTGGAATTCTCGGTGTAACTCTTGTTGTCGTTGCCACCGTTGCGCTGACCGGCGGTGAGCGTGACCGTCGGCGTGAGCACGTAGGCGGCGGCGTTCGGCGCGAAGGCGAACGCGGCGGCGAAGGCGGCGGCGGCGGTGAGGAATTTGCGACGTGGCGAGAAGAGCGTGGACATGGCGAGCAAGGTTCGAGTGTTTTTGGTTGGCAATGCGAGCGCGTGGCGGGCGACCACGCGCGCAAAAAAACGCGCCGCCGGCAGAGGGGCAAGGCGGGAACGCCACCCCTGCGCCGAAGGGCGGTCACATGAAAAATGCAAAGAGGATGGCTGCGAGGAGGATGCGATAGACGGCGAAGACCCAGAGGCCGTGTTTGTTAATCCAGGCGACGAGCCATTTGACGGAGGCGAAGGCGGTGATGGCGGCGACGATTAGTCCGAGGGCGAGCGGTCCCGTCTCGAATGTTGCGGTGATTTTCGCGCCTTCGGTGATGCACTTATAGACGCTGGCGCAAGTCAGGGTGATGAGTCCGAGCAGGAAACTGAACTCGGTGGCGCGCGCGGGGGAGAGCCCGACGAGGTATCCGCCGCAAATCGTTGCCATGGAGCGGCTTGTGCCGGGCCAGAGCGCGAGGCATTGCGCGCAGCCGATGCCGAGTGCGCGGGCGGGGGACAATTCATGCAGGTCGGGCGAGCGGAGAACTTTTTCACCGGCGGCGATGGCGGCGTTGCGTTTTTTGCGCCGTTCGCGATACCAATACTCGACGCCGAGCATGAGCAGCGCGCCAACGGCGAGGGCGATTGCCACCGGTGCCACGCCGAAGAGGTTTTGCTCGATTAAGTCCTTGAAAACAAAGCCGACTCCGGCGGCGGGCAGGAAGGCGATGATGAGGTTTCCGGCGAGTTTGTAACTCTTGCGCTCGCGGCGGAAAAGTCCGAGACACAGCCCGCTGACGCGCTTCCAGTAGGCGAGCAGGACGGCGAGGATGGCACCGAATTGGATGACGACGATGTAGGCGTCGGCGGCGTCTTTGAGCGTGAACTTTTTTGTGATTTTCTGTTCGGGCACCGCCGGTGGCGGCTCTTTTGAGAGGAATTTCTTAATCTTTTTCAGGATTCTCTCGTGTTTTGGGGCTTTTTCGTATTGCGAGAGCGGCAGACCCTTGACGCCGATGACTTGCCGGACGTCGTCGTTGAGACCGAGCAGTTCGTCGGTGAGAATGAGGTGCCCCGTAGAGGACACCGGCAGGTATTCGGTGACCCCTTCGACGATGCCGAGGATGATGGCGGAGGCGTAGTCGAAATGGTCGGAGGCGAGCACCATGCCGTCGGCGTCGTAACGTGTTGCCGGAGAGACATTTGGCTCGTCGGTAGCCGTCACCGACACCGGTGCCACCGGTGCCACTGGCGGCGGCACCGCCGGCGCGTCCGCACCGGCGTTCGCTTGCGCGCGACCGTCCGTTGGCGCGAACAGCGCGATGAGGGGTGCAAGGAGGAGGATTGTCGGGAGAATTGCGCGGGGTCGCATACTTTGTTCTTGGCGTTTTAGAAGGAAACGCGGAAACCGGCGGTGACGCGGTGGTAGCGTTCGCCGTCAAAGCCGGACTCGAAAGCGTAGGACGCGAAGACGGCGGTGCTTTTGGAGAAGGTGTAGGTGATATTCGGGGAGACGCGCAGGGACATTTGCGGGGCGACCGGCGCGGCGGTGTCAATGTTGTCGCTCTGCATGAGCGAGAAGCGGTAGGTCAAATCCGCATTCCTATCAAGGATTTCGGAGAAAAACGCGAAATCCACGCCGATTTTGAAGAAACTGTCGAACGAGTAGGCGAATGCCGCCGGTGCTTCGACGCGCCATGTGACGCCGGTGCCGACCTTGAGGCGGAGCGAGTCGTAGGCGGCGTTGAGAACGCGCAGCGTGCTCACCGAAGCGGCGCTTGTTTCGGTGAACGCCTCGGTCTCGTAGCGTTGGTATTCGGCGCCGACGTAGGGCGTGATGAAGAGCCCTTTCGCGGGCGTGAGGATGGTTCCGAAGTTGATGAAGCCGCCGGCGTTCCAGCCCTCCGGCTTGGCGACGTTGCGGCCGGCGAGCGTGTCGCGGTGGGCGGTGTGATAGGCGAGACCGCCGCCGAGACCGGCGTCCATGTAGAACCACGGCGTGAAGACCTGCGAGAAGTAGGCGGTCGCCTGAACGAGGTCGGAACTCAAATTGCCGCCGCCGTCGGTGAACGACGCGCGCCCGTAGGCGTAGTTTACGGAGACGCCGAGGAAGGTGTAGTCGCCGAGTTTGCGGTCGGCTCCGACGCTCCCGCCGCGCGTGTAGAACTTGTAGTTCGGCGCGTCGAGTTTGCTTCCGAACTCGGCGCTGGCGTCGGTGCCGGCGATGTGGAACTGCCAGCGGTCCTCGTTGAGGAGCGTTTCGCCGATGTCGTAGCGCCGCTGTTCGAGCCGTTCGCGCAGGTTGGCGTAGTTGTCGGTGACGACGCGCGCCGGCATTGCGAACATCGAGCCGTAGCCGAGGGCGGAGAAGTTGGCGATTGCCGACGGCAACGCGGCGGAGGTCGTCGTGTTGAGCAGGGCGCCCATGGCGTAGCGGGCGACCGTCGCCTCGTAGTCGGCGAGGGTTCGGAGGTATTCCGCTTTTTCCGCCGGTGTCGCGCCCGGTCCGAGTTTTGCCGGTGCCGTGAGGGCGGCGTTGGTGACTTGCAGCGTGGCGAACTTGTCGAGTTGCGCCAGCAGTTGCTCCAAGCCCGGTCGGAACTCCAGTCCGGGGACGGCGGCGAGGCGTTTTTGGGCGACGAGGATTGCGGGACCGTTCGCGGCGTAGGCGGCGTAGGCGGTGCCGGTGCCGAGCCCCGGACCGACGAGCACGTAGTAGTTGTTGTTGCCGAGTGCTTCGCTGTCGTCGTCAACAATGTAGGGGTCGTCGAAGACCACGCCGCCGTCGCGCGTGGCGTCGAGACCGGCGATGGGTTTGACGAAGTTGAAGAGCGTTCCGCGTTCGGGGCGGAATGGCGTTCCGTCCTCGTTCACGCCGTAGGTGGAGATGTGGATTGCGCCGGCGATGACCGCGCTGGCTTTTTCGCCCGCCGGCAGCGCGGCGGCACCGAGACCGTAATAGACCGTGTCAGTCGCGGTGGGGGAAATCTGGACGTGGAGGTGGGCGTTCTTTTCGAGGTTGAAGTTGCGGACGGTGACGGTGCCGATGGGTGCGTCCTCGGTGTTGCCCGGCGAGAGCGAGGCGGTGGCTTTGATGGTGAGGTCGGCACCGGTGGTGCTGCCGGTGGAGCCGTCGCCGGCACCGAGGGCGAAACTGCCGGCGATACCGCCTTCGGCGACGATGAACTCGCCCTTGAAGAGCGGCTGGTCGCGGACGACGAGCGTGGCGGTGCCGATTTTCTCGAACGCGCCGTCGCCGGTGAGAATTCCCGTCTGCATTTCGCCGCGCGTCGCCGGGTCCTCGGCGCCGGTGGCGGAGTTGATGATTTCGTCGCCGGCGTCCCAGACGAGGCGACCGGTGCCGGTGGCGGCGAGTTTGACATCGCCGCCGACAGTTCCGTGGGCGAGCGAGCCGGGCGTGATGGTCAGTTTTCCCTCGGCGGCAGTGAGGGAGTAGATGGTCAGCGAGCGGTCGGTGGTGGCACTGGCGTCGTTGGCGAGGAAGACGAGTTGGTCGGTGGTGTAATCGCCGGGACCGGTTTTGACGATGTTGCCGTCACCGGTGACGACGCCTCGGTAGGTGACGGCGTTGTCGTTCGAGTCGTCGTCGAGAATGCCGTCGCCGTCGGTGTCTATTTCGTCGCGGACATTGATGTAGAGCGTGGCGTAGGTGGTGCTCAACACGTTGCCGTCGGCGTCCTTCACGATGTTGGACTTGAGGGTGATTTCTTTGGAGTTTCGGACGCCGAGTTGGAGGTTTCCGCCGTTAACGTAGATTGTGCCGTCGTAGCCGGAGAGGTCGCCGTTGCCGTCGGGTCCGGCGTAGTTGAAGATGCCGGCGCCGTTGAATTCGAGGTTTGCGGCGCCGACGAACTGTCCCTCGAAGGTGCCGAAGTCGCGCTGGGTGATGTAGAAGTTTTCGCCGCGCACGAATGTCCCGAAGTCCACGACGGAGGTTTTGTCGGCGGCGAGGCCGCCCGGCAGTTCCTTGAGGGCGGAGACGTCAATGCGGGCGGTGTTGCGCAGGCGGGTGACGCCCGCGTAGGCGATGGAGTAGTCGAAGACGAGGGTGTTTCCGGCGCCCTGTCCGTCGAGGATGAGGTCGCCGCCGCCGGTGATAGTCGCGCTGGCGGTGCTGTTGACGAGGGCGCCGTAATACATGCGGTTCGCCTGCAGGTTGATTTGGAGCGCGGTGCCGTTTTCGAGGAAGACGTAGGGCAGTTTGTGCGCGCCGCCGGTGGTGCCGTTGCGACCGCTGTCAATGACGAGGACGCCTTCGGAGACGGTGATTTTGGTGTTGATTTGACCGGGCGAGGTCGGCTCCTCCCACGCGAGATAGACGACGCCGGGGCCGGTCTTGAACACTTCGCCGTTCTCGGTGATGAGGCCGTCGTAGCGGTCGGCGGCGCCGAGCGCGAACGGCTTGTCGAAGGGCGCGTCCGCGCTGCCGGTGATGGCGGCGGTGTTGGCGGAGTAGAGTTTGAGCGTGCCCTTGGCGGCGACGGCGATGTTGCTTGAGCCGAGGGCGCTGACGGTGGTGTCGAGGACGCCGTTGTTGACGCGGAAGGAGCCGCTGAAGTCGCCGGCGTTGGAGCCGCGCAGGATGAGTTCGCCGCGCCCTTCCTTGACGATTTCGCCGCCGTCGCCGGAGATGGTTCCGACGTAGGTTTTGCTCTGCCCGTCGAGGGAGAGGAAGGTGATGCTGGCGGTGCCGAGAATGAGGTGGGCGCTGATGGTGAGCGTCGGGTCGTATTGCTTGCTCGCGGGGTCGAACGCGGGGTTGTAGGCGGGCGAGGACGGGTCGAGTTCGGGCGAGGAGAGGTTCTGGAAAATCTGGTTGTGGCCGTTGAGGAAGACGCGCGCGCCGTCCTCGATTTCGAGCACGCCGGCGCTCGCGAAGGCGTGTTTGACTTCGAGCGAGAGGTCGCCCTCGGAGACGCGCACGTCGCCGAGGAAATCGTTTTGCGTGCGGTTGATGGTCAGGGTGCCGGCGCCGAGTTTGCGCAGGGTTCCGGAGCCGGAGAGGTCGCCCTCGATGGAGGGAGCGGGGACGTCGAACGGGATGTCGAACGCGAGCGTGGCACCGGCGGCGACGGTGTATTTGGAGTCGGAGGGCGGGACGTTCGCGGTGCCGCCGGAGGCGTGGCCGGCGAAGATGAGTTCGCCCTGCAGGACGGACGTGGTGCCGTGGTAGGAGATTTCCCGAACGAGACCGGTGGTGCCGGTGGCGCGCTGGGCGTCGCCGTCAATAATGAGGGTGCCGTCGCCGGTCTTGGTGACGTTGCCGTAGGCGTTGCGCGTGAGGGCGGTGCCGGCGGTGTAGTTGTCGCGGATGGAGCCCGTGTAGGTGATACTCTCACCGGCGGCGACCTCGAAGACGATGGTGCCGTGGGTGGACTCGGTCACGACGCCGTTGCCGTTCTTGACGACGTCGCCCAGCCAGATGTCGCCGAGGTTTTCGCGGGCGGGGAGGATGAGCGCGCCTTCCTTGACGCGGGTGTTTCCGGTGTGGACGTAGTTGGCGAGGCGCATGGTGCCGTCGCCGATTTTCGCCACGTCGCCGCTGCCGGTGATGAGGGATTCGAGGGTGAGGACGGCGGGGGCGAGCGGGTCGGTGACGGGGTAGCGTGAGGACGGGACGTTGAGTTCGACCTGCGCGGGGCGGCCGCCGTAGTTGGCGAGGTCCTCGGCGGAGACGTCGCCGGCGATGTCGCTCTTGTAGAGGTCAACCTGAATGAAGGCGGCGTTGGGCAGGGAGTCGGGATAAATGCGCAGGTAGCCGTCGCGCACGTGCACGCCGCCGGTGAAGTAGGGGTTGGTGCCGGTGAGGGTGAGACGTTGGTCGCCGATTTTGACGAGCGCGGGACCGACGAGTTCGATGGCACCGGCGTCGGTTTGCAGGACGTAGTAGGGGATTTCGGTGCGCACCGGCGCGGAAGAGAGCGAAGCGGCGTAGGTGGTGTCCACGTAGTAGTCGCCGGCGCGCGTGATGACGGTTCCGACGGTGTAGCCGTTGGCGGCGGCGGTGGCGGCGTTGATGGCGATGCGCGCGCCGGTGGCTTCGATGGTTCCGGCGTAGGCGAGGTCGGCGGCGTTGGAGAGACCGCGCCCGCCGTGCAAGGTGTATTTCTGCTCGCCGTTGTCCTCGTAGATGGGGTTGCCGGCGGAGTCGTAGAGCAACTCCTTCCACTCGGTCATGTTGCGCAGGAGGGTCTCCAAGTAATAGACGGAGTAGCCGATGGTGAAATCGGAGAACAGGGGGTTGAGGATGGTGTCGCGCGGCTTGTCGCCGGCGACGGTGGTGCTGAAGTAGTAGGCGGCTTGGACGGATGGCGAGCGGGTGGATTTGCCGGCGAGTTCGTCCACGATTCTGCGAATCTGCGTCTTGTCGGTGCCGATGGTCAGCATGGCGTCGCCCATGTCTATGCGGGAGCCGACCTCGCCGAAGAGCGCGCCGAAGTGCTGGGGCTTGTAGTTCGCGAAGACGTATTGCCCGCTGGCGCTGATGACGGGCTGGCCATCGTCGTCGAGTTTCTGGGCGGGAGTGCCGTCGGCACCGGTGACGGCGGAGACCATTGTCGCGCCGCGATAGAGGATGAGGGCGGAGGAGTTTTTGACGGTGTCGCCGGACGAACTGCCGAGGTAGAGCGTGGCGGAGGCGGTGATGCTGTCGGTGTAGGGTTTGACGACCGTGGCGCCGAAGTAGGTGTTGTCCTCAAGGTTGGGCAGGTTCTCGTGGTCGCCGGAGAAGGTGTAGCGCGTGTCCGTGAGCAGGATGAGGTTGCCGGCACCGGTGATGATGCCTTGGTAGGTGTTGTAATTGTTCGAGGCGGACGGCGGGTTGATTTGCCGCAGGGTCGCGGTGCCGCGCCCAAGGTCTATGCGGGTCTTGGGGTCGCCGACGAAGTTGTTGAGTTTCTGGTTGGTGTCGGCGAACTCCAGCATGGTGGCGCGGCCGCCATAGTAGGTCCCCTGTTCGAGGCGGATGGAATGGGCGTTGATGAAGCAGTCGTCGGGGTAGTCCTCGGTCACGATGTCCAGCGGCGCGAACATGATGTGCACGCCCTCTTTCGCGACGAGCGTGCCGTAAAACTCCGGCTGGCTCTTGATGAAGTGCGCGACACCGACCTGGGTGGAGTCGCCGACGCCCCAGCCGCCCGCCTCGTTCGTGATTGTGGCGTCAACGGTGATGATGAGTTCACCGCCGGTGTTGCCCATGAGGGTGGTCGCGAAGGTGCCGGAGTTGTTCTGGACGATGAGCAGTTCGCCGGCGGCACCGATGCGCACGATGCCGGAGCCGAGCGAACCGACGTTGGCGATGATTCTGCCCTCCTGAATGTCAATCATGCCGGTCATGTCCTCCGGGTCGTAGTTGCCCATGAGCGCGATGGTGCCGGGTCCCTTTTTCAAGAAGACGGAATCCTTCACACCGACGAGCGCGCCCTCGTAGAGGCCGTCGCGCGAGGCGTCCTGAATGACGGTCAGGATGGTTCCCTTGCGCGCGGTGACACCCTCGGCGTCGAAGCCCATGAGGTAAATCGCCGAACCGGCACCGGAGCCGGTGCTGGCGACCACTTCGTCCGCTCCCTCGGCGCGAGTGAACCACGTCTGGAAATTGTGAATGGTCTGGTCGGTGCTGACGCCGAGAATTGTGCCAAATGCGGAGTAGAAATCCGTGGCGTCAACGGCGGTGCCCATGCCCACTCCGAAGGGGGAAACGGGGACATACGAGACGCCTATCGTCTGCCCGCCGGAGGTGACGAGCCCCACTGTCGCGCCCGGAATTCCCCCCATTGTGCCGAATGTCGCGAGGTTCACCGTGTAAGCGGTTTCGAGCGCGCGGCCACCGGTGGAGGAAAGTTTCGTGATGCCGCCGGAAAGCACAACGCCGCCGGTGAAGTCGCCATCGTTCTTGATGTTGAACTGCCCCGGACCGCCCTTGATGAAAATGCCCTTGCCGCGCAGGAAGCCGACGCCGCCCTCATTGATGGTGCCGTCGGGATTCATTGAGCCGTCGTAGGTCTCGTCCATGTAGAGATAGACGCGGTAGTAGTCGTCCAGACCGGTCTGCAAACTGGTCAGCGAGGTGGTGCTCTCGACGTTCTTGATGAGGTTGAAGCGCATCACGGCGTCGAAAGAGCCATACTCGTCCGCAAGCACTTCGCGCGTGATGTTCGGTTGCGAGTTTTGGAACGAGAGCGTGGACTCGTCGTTGAGCACCAAGCGCCCCAGACCGGCGATTTCGCCTCTGGCGGAATACTGGTTGAGATAGCCGGCGACTTTGAGGGTGGTTTTCCCCTCGACCTTGATGGTGCCGGCGAAGGAGGGATAGTCCATCGCCAGCGGGGTCGTGGCGTCCGTCTTGTCAATGTAAGTGGGCTGGCGACCGGGGAAGAACATGCGCCGGTAGAAGCCGCCGGAACCGGTCAGCGCGACGTTGTTGAGCACGTCCTGCCAGCCGCGGTATTCGAGTTCGCGGTCGCCGGTGATGGTGATGATGCCGATGGCGTCGGGATTGTTGTCCGCAACCAATTCCTCCATCCGCGTCTCCGCCTCAATGCCGGTTTTTCCAACGGTCATGGACAGGAATTTCCCCGTGAACGTGCCGGCGTATTTCTCATCAATGACGAGTTGGGAGCCAATGGTCAGGTAGTAGGTTTCCGCCGTTTTGAGTTCAAGTTCGCTACCGGCGACGAGCGTCGGAACACCGCCGGCGCCAAAATCCGTGACCGTCGCCGCGCCGATTGACTTGAAGTTCGTCGCACCGCCGGTCACGTCCGTATAAATCTTGGAACCATCAACGACGACCGTGGCGGCGGCTTCGGGTGCGAGGACGCCCGGCGCGGCACCGGCGGCGAGCGCGGCGGCGGCGAGCAGGAGCGCGCGCGACGGGCGGGGTCTCGCGCCGGTGCCGGCGGCGGCGGCAACGCCGGTCTGCCGGCGGCGGCCGGCTGGGGCGTCGGCGGGAATGGTTCGCGTCTCAATGGAAGGGGCGGGCATGGCGTAGGAAAGAGTGTTGGCGGAACGAGGGTGGATGGGAAGCGGAGTGGTGGTTGCGATAGTTGGAAAGGTTTTCGCGGGGAAGCGGTGCTGTGCGGTGCTACGGTGCCGGCGGCGGGTTAGAAGCGGAAGCGGACGCCCGCGTTCACGCTGTGAACCTCGCCGCCGTCGAAGCCGTATTCCCAGCGGTAGCCGGCGAAGACCGACGCCTGCGCGGAAAGCGGGATGACCATCGACGGCGCGACCCAGAACGAATTCTCCTGCGTCACGCGCGCCGAAACCTTCGTGCGCGTCATCCCGAACGGGTCGTCCGCGAAGGTTGAGGTGAGGTCGGCGTCCGCGTCCAAAATCTCGGCGGAGAAGCCGATATCGAGCGTAAGTTTGACCTGCGGGTCGCGCGGGTCGCGGCCGAGAAGCGATGTGAAGCCGGCGCCGACGCTCCCCCGCAGCGAATTGTGCGCGAAGCCGTCAACGCGCAGTCCGGTGCCGGTGGCGCCGAGCGAGCCGCTTTCGGAGAAGCCGGAAACGTCGTAGTGGGTGTATTCCAGCCCGACGTAGGGCGTGACGAAGAATTCCGGCGAGAGCGCGAACAGGATGCCGGCACGGCCGAACGCGCCCGCGTTCCATGCGTTGGTGCTGGCGGAGGTGACGGCGCTGTAGCTGCCGCGCTTGACGTCAAACGAGCCGTAGCCGACCGAGAGGCCGCCGTCGGCGAAGAAGCGGCCGCGCTCGTCGAGTATCGCGCCGAGATAGAGCGAGCCACGCACGGAGTTCATCGAGTCGTGACCGCCGCCGTCCAGCGTCGCGCGACCGTTGTCGTAACTGACGGCGGCGCCGACGAAGGCGCGTCCGCCGATTTTGCGGTCGGCGCCGACGACGCCACCGGCGGTGTGGTAGTCGAAGCGCGGCACTTTGGCGTTGGAGCCGTTCTCGGCGGTGGTGCCGGTGCCGGCGAGGTAGAACTGCCAGTCGTATTGGTAGAAGCCGGCGGTCTCGTAGCGGCGTTGCTCAAGGCGGTCGAAAATCTGGCTGTTCGCGGTGGTGACGGTCGCGGCGGACAGACCGGCAATCGAGGCGTAGGCGACCGGCGAGAAGCCCTCGACGAGCGCGGAGAGCACGGCGGCGTCGGCGGTGGTGTTAATCGTCGCGCCGAAGGAATAGGCGGATTTCAGCCAGTCATACACGGCACGGGCGGCGGTGCCGCGGGCGGGCGCGGTGGCGGTGAGCGAGTCGAGGCGCACGCCGGAGACCTTCGCGTCAATGGCTGGGTCGTCGCTGCCGCCGTTGATTGCCGCCGCGAAGAGCGCGCGCGCCTCGGCGGGCGAGTAGCGCGAGAGCGAGGCGAAGAGGGTCTGGTTGGAGGAGAACCACGTGTCGAAGTTCGACGCGCCTTCGCTGTCGCGCCACGGCGGGATGGGCAGCGTGGCGACGAAGTCGAGCACTTCGAGCACGCCGCCGAGACCGGTGGCGACCTTGACGCCCGGAACGTCCGCGATGTGCCGCTGGGTGACGAGGATGGCGGCGCCGATGTCGCGCAGGTCGTTTGTTCTGCTGGCGGCGACGGTGTTTGCCCAGAGGGTCGCGTAGGCGGTGCCGGTGCCGATGCCGTTGCCGATGAGGATGTAGTTCGCGTTCGAGGGCGGGGTGTTGAGTTGCAGCGAGTCGCCGAACACGACCGAGACCGCCTGAACGTTCGTGGTGCCGGCGGCGCTCTTCGGTCCGGTCACGAACGGGAAGACAGTGCCGCGCGAAATCTCGCGGTTGAGTTCCGCGATGTAGATTTCGCCGTTGAGGTAGGCGGTGCCGGAGACGCTCACGCTGTCATAGGCGGAACCCTCGACCTCGATTTCGAGGCGGCCGCCGGGCAGCAACCATAGGTTGCCGGCAACGGCGACGCTGCCGGTGGAGTTGCCCGGCGCGAGCACCGCGCCCTCATCCACAACGAGGTCGCCCGTGGTCTTGAAGTTGCCGTGCAACTTGCCTTCGCGGACTTCAACGGGGCCGGTGACGCCGAGGACGCCTTCGACGCCAAGCGCGCCGGCGCCGGTCTTCACGAGCGCGCCGGCGCCGGTGACTTTGCTCGCGGCGGCGGTGAGGTTGAGCGCGCCGCCGGTGGTGGCGTAAAGGGTGGTGTTGCCGCCGGTGGCGACGGCGATTTCAAGCGTCGCCGCCGTTGTCAGGGCGTTGGTGTGGAAACTTTCAAGGAGGTTGGCGTTCGTGGCGCCGGCGCCGACTTCAAGGCGGGTGGTGCCTTCGCTCGCGCCCAGCGAGTTCATCTCGCGGGTGAGGTTCGAGAACGAGGCGGGGGTCCACACGATGACGGGGCTGGTGCCGTTGGCACGGGCGGTGGCGACGCTTTCGATGCTGAAATCGCCGTCGCCGGTGGTGTTGGTGATGAGGCCGGCGTAGCGGATTTCGTCCGAGGGTTCGTTGTAGGCGCTGGCGATGTAGAGGTAGCCGCCGTTGATGACGTCTATGGCGTGGCTGTTGCGGGCGCCGACTTGGAGGCGGCCGCTGTCAACGGTGACGTTGCCGACGCCGCGGCCGGCGATGTCGAGGGTGATGGTGACGGCGACCAACTCGCCGGTGTCGGGGTCGCGGGTGGTGATGGTGTCGTAGCGGTCGGCGTCGCCGACGAAGAGGATGCCGTGGCCGTCGTTGCCGAGGTAGGTGAGTTTGCCGGGTCCGGCGATGGTGAGTTTGGAGCCGTATTCGGCGGTGCGGCCGTTGGCGTAGCCGATGATGTCGCCGGCGAATTCGGCGTCGAAGTTCTGGATGACGCGCAGTTCTTTCAGGGAGACGCCGGAGGGGTTGGCGGCGTTGACGCCGCCGAGGCGCAGGACGGGTTTGGCGGTGGCGGCGGTGGCGATGACGGAGCCGTCCTCGGCGCGCTGGCCGGCGTTGGCGGGGGCGGCGGAGGCGGTGGTGGCGCCGAGGAGGAGGGCGGCGTCGTTGCCGAGCATTTCGCCGGAGATGCCGCCTTCGAGGACGGCGGTGCTGTTGGCGAACTCGGTGGGGTCGAACTGCAATTCAAGACCGCCGATGAGGCGGGTGAGGCCGGTGTAGCCGAGGGGGGTGCCGGCGATGAGGAGCGCGGGGCGGCTGCCGTCCTCGTTGGGGCGGGCGCTGATGGCGAAGGTGCCGTGCTCGCGCACTTCGTTGCCTTCGGCGTCAACGCTCACGATGTCCTGCACGCGGAACTGGGAGACGACGATGGTCTCGTTGCGCTGCTGGGTGAGGTTGACTTGGAGGATGCCGCCGGTGCCGACTTCGGACTGGGGGATTTCGCTGGCGAGGCGGGTGTCGTCAACGATGAGGCGGTTCCATTCGAGGACGGTGACGCCGTCGTCGGCGAGTTTGCCGCCTTCGACGCGGAACTGGATGTTCTCGGAGATGGCGAGGAGGGTGCCGGTCTTGCCGTCGCCTTTGATGAGGCGGACGGTGCCGGTGCCGGACTTGCTGACGAGGCCGCTGCCTTGGAGGTCGTTGGCGTAGAATTGGAGTTCGTCGCCGGCGTCGGTGTAGAAGGACAACTCGGCGTGGCGGCCGATGGTGCCGTCGGGCTGCACGTAATCGGGGTCGGCGTCAATGCGCACGAGGGCGTCGCCGAGGGCGATTGGCGCGGCGCGCAGGATGCCTTCGTGGACGGTGATGGTGTCGAGTTGGTTTTGGAGCGCTTCAACCTGCGCGTCGTAGTCCGGCGCGGTGGGCAGGAGGGCGACGCCGTCCTCGTCCGACGGTGCGGGGCGCCAGAGGGTGAGCGTGCCGGCGCCGTTCTTGGTGAGCGCGCCGCCGCCGGTGATGTGGCCGCGGAAGATGCGGGTCTCCTTCTCGTTGGCGGCGACTTCGAAGAGGACGTTCGCGCCGGCGGTGTCGATTTTGGCGGTGGCGGCGTCCTTGATCGTGTCCGTGGGATTGGTGGCGAGGTAGTGGAAGGACTGCTCGGTGCTGCCGGCGAGGGTCAGCAGGGTGTCCTTCGACATGATGAGTTCGCTCGCGGCGGCGAGGACGTTGTCCTGCACGAGCGCGAGCGTGCCGCCGAGCAGGTTCACGGCACCGATGAAATTGTCGGTCTGAAGCGGGATGACGACCGAGGCACCGGCGGTGCCGTCACCACCGGCGACGCCGTTTCCGCCGAGGGTGAGTTTGCCCGCGCCGTCCTTCTGGAGCGTGCCCGCGCCGAGGATGGCGGGGTTGATGGTGGCGGGGGTGGGGATGACGCCGGAGGCGCCGGCGGCGAAGTTGAAGGTGAGCGTGCCGGCGTCCCCAATCTCGAACTCGCCCTGCCGCGCCTTGCCGGCGGTGTCGGTGTATTGGGGGACGTTTGCGAGCACCAACTCGCCGGCGAGGACGACGGTGGAGCCGTTGGAGACGGAGGTGAGCGCGCCGGTGGCGGCGGAATAGACGAGCGTGTCGTTGAGGGCGTAGGTCTTGCCGTCGCTGCCGAGCAGCCAGCCCTGCGGGTCAATGAAGTAGTCAACGCCGGTGACGACCGTGCCGCCGGCGGAGACGGGCGCGTAGAAGGTCCAGCCGCTGCCGGCGGCGTTGATGACCGCGCCGTGCGTGTTCTCGCGCTGCGTGGTGTCCTTGGGGTTCACGAGCGCGCCGCTGGCGCGCAACTCCCAGCCGGCGGGGGCGGCGACGACGTCCGCCGCGAGCGGCACGAGCGAGCCGTCCGTCTTCACGACGAGCAGCCCCTTGGGCTTGACCTCGACATAGGGCACGCCGAGCGGGTCCTGCTTCTCGATGATGCTCTCGACGTTGTCCGAGAAAAAGTAGTCGTAACCGATGATGGTTTCGGGGTTCGCCTCATCACGGATGGGAATGTTGATGACGCCTTCGACGAGCATGGAACCGGAGGGCAGGCGGACGGCGGCGACGCTGCGGACGGCGGCGACGCCGCCGGTCTCGTTGAAGACGACGCTGCTGCCCGCCGGCAGCGCGGCGGTGGTGCCGAGGGTGCCGTTGCTTTCGACCGTTCCGGCGGAGAAGGATTTCAGCGAGGCGGCCGTGAGGCCGGTGTTCCCGACTTCGGCGAGTTTCGCGAGGGCGGTCTTCTCGGTGTGCCCGTAGTTGACGCCGGTGCCGAGGGAGACGGAGCCGATGCCGAGTTTCTCGACGCCGCCGTTGCCGGTGATTTTGCCGGAGAAGGAGTAGTTGGCGGTGCCGGAGTTCAGGACGAGCGTGCCGGAGTTGTTCGTGAAGACCTGCGCGTTCTGCGTGCCCGCCAAGTCCGCGCGGGGTTGGGAGAGGTTGGCGATGTCGGTGGAGACGAGGCGACCTCGGTCCACGTAGGTGCTGCCGTAGTAGGAGACCTCGGCGAGCGTCGCCTCGCCCTGCCCGATTTTGTGCACGTCGCCGTAGCCGGTGATGTTGCGGATGAGTGCCTGTTTCTCGCCGGCGGGGACGTTCACTTCGAGGTAGTTGCGCGTGTCGTTGATGTGGTCGGAACCGGCGTAGCCGGGGAAGAGCCGGATGACGGCGGTCGCGGGCACGGTGTCGCCGCCGTCACCGGTGTCCACCTGCGGGTTGAAACTGTCGGCGTTGATGCGCAGGATGCCGTTCACGAGCGAGACGGCGCCGGTGTGCAGGGGGCTTTGTCCGAGCAGCGAGACGCGCTCCTGAACGGCGTCCACAATGACATCGCCGGCACCGCTGAACGCGCCGGCGTAGGCGAGGTCGGCAGCGTTGTTCAGGTTGACGAGGGTCGAGGAGAGGAAGCCGACGGTGGTGCCGTTGCGCTCGCGAATGCTCTGGTTGCTGTTGACGTCCAACGGCAGCACCCATGCGGCATCGGTGCCGGCGTTGGGAATGATGCCCTCACCGAGTAGGCCGTAGAGTTCAATCTCCATGCCGGTGTTGAGGTCGCCGGGCTTCTTGATGTCGATGCTCAACGTCGCCAGATAGTTCATGTTGTAGAGGTTCGTCTGGGCGTTGTCGGTGACGATTTGGGAGCGGCGGCTGGCGGAGAAGCCGATGGTGAGGGTTTCTTCGAGGACGATGGTCGCGCCGCTCTCGCCGAAGAGGGCGGCGATGCGCTGCGCGCCTTCGCGCACGAGGAGGGCGCCGCCGCTTTTGAGGATGACGCCGGACGCTTTTTCGATGCTGGCGGCGGCGTCGAGGATGAGGCGTCCCTCCGAGATGATGAGCGGACCGGTCCATGCGTCGCTCTTGCCGCCGAGAACGAAGTCGCTCTCGCCGGACTTGATGACCCCGCCCTGCCCCGCGAATTTGCCGTCGAAGCGCAGGTCGTAGTCCTGTTCGAGGATGAGGGTTCCGGCGCGCAGGTCCACGCGGGCATATTGGTCGCCGGTGAGGTTGCTCACGCGCTGGTCGCTGTTGTTGACGCGCAGGGTGGTCTCGCGGTTGAGGCGCCCGCCGCTCAACTCGAAGCGGTAGGTCTTGGGGAAGGTGTTGCAAATCTCGCCGTCCTTGAGCGGGACGCCCATGTCGTCGCTCGTGGCGTTGAGTTCGACGGTGACGCCGTTCTCGACGATAACGGTGCCGTTGTAGTGCTCCTGCCGCGTCTCGATTTGGGCGGTGCCCGCCTCGCCGTCGCCCACGACGATGTCTTTGCCGGAGCCGTTGGTGATGATTTTCTCGGTGGTGAAGAGCAGTTCGGCGCGCGGGTCCTCGCTGATGATGTTCGCGAACATGGTGCCGGCGGTGTTTTGCAGGATGGTTAGCCGCGCGCCCTCCTTGATTTCGACGTCGCTCCACGCGAGTGCCTGAACGTTCGTGGTGAGGTCGCCCGCCTGCACATCGTAGCCGCGAACCTTGGTGTCGCTGCCGGTGGGGATGAAAACGAGGGTGGCGTCGCCCTGTTTGACGACGGTTCCCCTCATGTTCTCCTTGATGTTCAGTCCGGGCGTTCCGGCGTTGATGGTGCCTTTGTAAACGCCGTCGCTGTCCTGAATGATGGTCAGGGTGTTGTCGTTAATCTGGATGTTGGTGCCGTCGCCGGTGCCGGCGATATAGGTTTCGTAGCCAAACAGGCGGATGGCGTTGTCGAGCGTGCTTTGCAGGGTGGGGTCAACGGTGCTCGGTGCCGCGCTCTCCGCGAAGAGGACTTGCAGGTTGTGGATAATCTGGTCGTTCGGGACGCGCTCGCCGGTGACGGCGTCAAATTTGTCAGGGATGACCAACTGGGCGGCGTCAACGCCGGTCTCGCGCTCCGGCACATAGCCGGGTTTGTATTCGTAGTGGTTAATCGGCGGCGTGGGCATGAACCAACCGTGGAGTTTCGGTGCCATGTATTCGCCGCGTCCGCCATCGTCACCGACAAGGTTCACGCTGGCGACGGTCTTGAGGATTTCGTCGCCGGTGCCGCTCGCGCCGGGCAACGGATCGAGGATGAGTTGCCCGCCGGCGACAAACACGTCGCCGTAGAAAATCGCCTTGTTGAGCAGCGAGAAGGAGCCGGCACCGGTCTTGTAGAAGCGTCCGCGCCCGGAAATGACGCCAACGCTGCCTTCCCAACCGGCGTCCATGTGCACGACGACGCGGTAGGTGTCGTCGGTGCCGACCTCCAACTCGGTCTGCGCCTGGTCGTTGGTGTAGATGTCAATCGTCTCCGTGAACTCGAAGACGGGGCGCGAGGCGATGGCGGCGTCGCGCGCCACCTGCGTGGTCGCCATTTCGTAGTCCAGATACGAAACCTCGTCCCAGTAGGGCTTCGTGATGGTCACGGTCTTGGACTCGACGAGGGTGCCGGTCTGCAGGTTGTGCGCGAAGTTGAGGCGCAGCATGGTGGCGGCGACAAAGGGACCGTCCTGCGCGTAGGTCTGCCCCATGACGACGGCGGCACCGACGATGTTGGCGGCCATGTTGCGGAAACTCAGGCGTCCGCTGCCGTTCAGGATGATGTTCGACACGCCGACCATTTCGCCATCCTCGCCATGCACCATGTCGGGGATGTAACCGAGCATGGCGTCGTCCATGGACCAGAGTGCCTCCGCGAGATTCGCACCCTCAACGCTGAGCGTGGTCGGGAATTCGCGCCAGTGTCCGAGATAGCCGGAGACGACGAGTTCGCCGGCGTTGATGGTCACCGAGCCGGAGAGCGCGGGGTAAAGCACGGTGCCGACGCTGCTCAAGGAACTGCTCTGCGAAGCATGCGCCCACTGTCCCCAACTTTCAATGTCCTCCACCCAATAGACCTGCCGTCCAAAATAGTCGCTGTAAACGCCGTTGACGAACTGGTCTTGGTCGGAAATCAGACCGGTGTAGCCCAATTCTTGGAGTTTCGGCTGGGCGTAAAGGAGCCATTCCTGCGCTTTCTTAATCGAATTATACGAGGTCTGTTGCCAGACAACCTTCCCGTTCTCGTCAAACTCCTGCAACGGAACGTCGTTGACGAAAAAGCCACTGCCGCCACCGGACGCAATACCGGCGTAATCATAGCCGGCGTTGCGGTAACTAAAATTGCTACCAAGGGCGGGCATGTTCGTCTGCAACATGTATGCCGCGCCCAACTCATTGCCCATCGTCTGCTGCAAGCCGTATTCGGCAATCGTGTACAAGTGCGGTGTGGTAGGCGTGTGATTGCTGATATGGTAGCGGAAAACCTCCAAGAGTTGCTCCGCATTGGGGAAAAGCGGGTTGTAGTTATAGACGAACGGCTCGAAAGTGTTCATCGCGTAAGCGTAGTAACCCGGATAAAAAAGGGGCGTATCAGGCGGCACGTAATACGGAATGAGGGAATTGCCAAGGAACCCCGTCTGGTTCAGGAAATACCCGTCATCGCCGCCGTTGCTATTGCCGTTGAGGACCGCCCCACCAAAACCGCCGTATTGGAGCGAGCCGGAGCCGTTTTTCACGATGTTACCCTCGCCCTGAAAGGTGCCGGTGAAGGTGGACGAGTTGTCACTGTTGAGAAGCAGCGTGGTCCCGTAGTCCACCACAATCTGTCCGCTGCCGGAAATGTTGCGGATGGCAGCGTCGCTCTGCTTATACGCGCCGATGATGTTCTGGTTCTCCTGATACCCGCCGTTCGCAATGTTAGCGTCCTCAATCCAGCCCTCGTAGTAGTTGGGGCGAATGGTGTAGAGGCGGCGGACGTTGACGGTCTCGGCGGCGGCGTCACCGGCGGTGGCGGCAAAAAGCCCGATGGATGCTGCGGCGACAAGGGTGGCTTTGGCGATGTGCATGGAGTTGGGAGAGAGGTGTGTTGGGAGAGGGGACGGGAAAAAAGTGCGGTTTGGGTCGGTTGCGGCGGGTGAAAAGGGTTCGGTTTTATTCGGGTGTTGCGGGGAGAAAACAGGGGGAACGAGGCGGGCGGCTGAAAGGCGCGGGAGGTTGGCGGACAGGCGGGGTTTGGCAAACGCTATTTTGCGGCGACGGCGAGGCGAACGGTCGCCTGCGTGCCCCGCGGCGGCGGCGGAACCGAGCGTTGCCCGTGCGACACCGTGCACACGAGCGTCGCGCCGAGGGTCTTGTCCACTTTCAGACGCAGCGTCTTCGCGCCGGAGAGGGCGACGAGTTCAAGCGGCGTGCCGGGTTTCAGGCGTTCGGGGTGCGCGCCAATCAGGGTCAGCACGCCGTCCTTGGGCGAAATCTCCGAGACCTGCACCGGCCACTCCTGCACGTCCGGCAGGGTCTTCTCACGCAGAACGCGCGTGGCCTCGTAGCGACCGGCGGCGGAGAACGCCAACGGCAACTCCTCCAACTGGCAGCCCGGAACGCTCACGCGCAACACGCCCTTGCGTCCCACAGGCACCGGCCACGTGCCGTCCATCAGGGGCAGCAGAAGCGCGTCATCAAAGGTCACCTCCGCGCGGCGCGAGCACACGTTGCCGCGCGGGTCGAGCAGTTTCAAAACCACGTGCGCGTAAGCGGGCGCGAGCGAGGTGACGGTCTCGGCGGACGCGCCGGCGGCGGCGGCACCGGCGACGGGCTTGCGGTCGAAAACGCTGTGCGGGCGCAAGTGCTCCGGCGCGTCAGAGTCCCCGTAAGTGACCGCCTGACCGGGTTCGATTTCGGCGACGCGCTTCCAAATCTCGCGCGGTCCGCCGCCGATGTCGCCCTTCGCGAAAAGCGAAATCACGCGCTGACCGGGCTTCACGTTGCGAACCAAGCCCTGCGGGGTCGCGCGCTCCGGCACACCGTCAATCTGCAGCACGATGTCGGGGCGATTCGTGAGCGAGCGCATCGCGCCGACGAACAGCACGTCGCCGCTGACCGCCTGCGCGTCGAGCACGAGCGAGACACCGAGGTCTTCGCCGGGACGGAGCACGACCTCGCGGCGGACGGTCGGCACGCGCTCCATGCGCGCCTCGATGATGTGCTTCTCGCGGGCGCGGACGCCGCCGATGACGACGTTGCCTTTGCCGCGCGACTCGCCGTCCACGAAAATCTCCGCGTCCACCGGCTGCGTCACCACCGTGAGCACGCCGTCGCGGGGCTTGAGCACGACGCGCGTCTCGATGCTCTCGCCGTCGCGGACCTTCACGGGGCGCGTGAGGCGCATGAAATCGGGATGCTCGAAAAGCAGCGTGACCTCACCGGCGGCACCGCGAACCGTCCAGCGCGTCGGCAGACGTCCGTCCTTGCCGACGGTGCCGAGGTAGCGCGCCGGTGTCTTGCCCGGCAAGACGAGCGAGACGCGCGTCCCCGGCTCGGTCACGAGCGTCACGGAACTGGGAAGCGGGGCGCGGGGAGCGGGCTTCGCGGCGGCGGATTTCGCGACAGCGGATTTCGCGACGGCGGGCTTCGCGGCGGCGGACTTCACCGGCGGCGCAGGCGTCTTCGTCTTCTCCGCCGCCGGTGCCGGCGTCTTCGCGGGAGCCGGTGCCACCGGTGCCGCCGGCTTCACCGGCACCGGCGCGGACTTCGTCGCCGCCGGCGTTACGGGCTTCACCACCGGCGCGGACTTCGCCGCCTCCGACGGCTTCGCCGCTTCCGGCGCGTCCTGCTTCACCACCGGTGCCGCCGCCTCCCCACTGGCCGCCTCCTCACTGACCACTGGCCACCGACCACTGACCACTTCCTGCTGACCACTGACCCCCGACCGCTCCGCTCCGTCCTCCTCCGCCTCGTCGCCGTTCGCGAACACGAAACCGTCCACCGGCTCGTGCGTCTCCGCGTCGGGCACCCGCAACGTTGCGGCGGCAAACTCGTAGCCCTCCGCCTCGCCACCGGCGACGTCCGAAAGCGACACCACGCGCTGCGCCGCGAACCAGCCGCCGACGAACGCGACGCACACCGCCAACGCCAGCAGCACGCCCTGAACGACGGGGTTGGCGCGCCGCACGATGATGGTCTCCGTTCGGACGGGCGGCGGGGAAGATTGCGGAACGGTTTGCGGGAGGTCTTGCGGCGAGATGTTCATGGTCGGAAGGTGCTGGTGTGTGTGCGGGAAAGGGTTGGGGTCAGAGGCGTTGGAGGGTTCGTTGCGTGCGAGGAAGCGAGAGCGAATAAGGTGCGAAGCGAAGTGCAACAGCGGGCTGTGACAAGCGACGGGAATTAGCCGCCGTTTCCTGTTACGCAACCACTTAAACGACTTCCCCAAAGACATGCGCGGTAAAATTTGCGTTCCCCCAAAATCGCCACCGGCACCGCCGCCCGCCCCGCCCTTGCCCCGCCTGTCGCCCCAGCGTTTCCTCGTCCGCAAATGAGCACCGCCGCCGTCCCGAAAATTCCCTCGGTCTTCTCCTCCGCTCCCCATTCCCCCGCTCCCCGCTCACCGCTCACCATCCCTTCTCTCCCGCCCGCCGGCTTCCAACTCGTCAGCGACTACCAGCCCGCCGGCGACCAGCCCGAAGCCATCGAAGCCCTCGAAAAATCGCTCCGCGCCGGCAACAAATACCAGACCCTTCTCGGTGTCACCGGCAGCGGCAAAACCTTCACCATGGCGAACCTCATCGCCCGCCTCCAACGCCCCGCCCTCATCATCTCGCACAACAAAACACTCGCCGCCCAACTCTACTCCGAGTTCCGAATTTTTTTCCCCCACAACGCCGTCGAATACTTCATCAGTTACTACGACTACTACCAACCGGAGGCCTACATCCCTCAGACCGACACCTACATCGAGAAGGACTCCGCAATCAACGACGACATCGAACGCCTCCGCATCGCCGCCAGCAGCGCACTCCTCTCGCGCCGCGACGTCATCGTCGTCGCCAGCGTCTCGTGCATCTACGGCCTCGGCTCGCCGGAGGATTTCAAGGAAATGATGATTCCCCTGCGACCGGGAATGCCCATGCGCCGCGACACCCTCCTCGAAAAACTCGCCGCAAACCTCTACCAGCGAAACGAGACAACCTTCGACCGCTGCGATTTCCGCGTCCGCGGCGACATCGTGGACATCTTCCCCGCCTACAAGGAAAACGCCCTCCGCGTCGAGTTCTGGGGCGACGAAATCGAAGCCCTCCGCGAACTCGACCCGCTCACCGGCCGCGCCGGCGACCGCCTCGACCGCTTCGACCTCTACCCCGCCACCCAATACATCGTCTCCCCCGAACGCCTCGCCGCCGCCCGCGTCGCCATCGCCGCCGAACTCGAAACGCGCGTCGCCGAATTCGAACGCGCCGGCCGCCTCCTCGAAGCCCAACGCATCCGCGCCCGCACCGAATACGACCTCGAAATGCTCGCCGAAACCGGCATGTGCCAAGGCATCGAAAACTACTCCATGCACATCGGCGCACGCTCGCCCGGACAACGCCCCTGCTGCCTGCTCGACTTCTTCCCGCCCGACACCCTCGTCTTCCTCGACGAAAGCCACGTCACCTTCCCCCAAATCGCCGGCATGTCCCACGGCGACCGCTCCCGCAAACAACGCCTCGTCGAATTCGGATTCCGCCTCCCCTCCGCATTGGAAAACCGCCCCCTGCGCCCCGACGAATTCGCCGCCGCCACCGGCCAAACCCTCTTCGTCTCCGCCACCCCCGCCAAAACCGAACTCGACCTCTCCGCCACCGTCGCCGAACAAATCATCCGCCCCACCGGACTGCTCGACCCCGTGATGGAAGTGCGCCCGATTGGGATTAAACCGCAACCAACCCGCGCACTCACGAAGGCGGAATGCAAGCAAGTGTTTCGCGACTTCGGCAGTGTCTTAAACGCCGCCACTGGTCGCGTTGCCACGTTCGCCACATCGTCCGTCGGAAAAATCATGCGCCACAAGGGCTTTGAAACCGCGCGGATTTTCCCGCGCCTCTCCGAACTTTACCGAAGCGCAATCCCTATGTTCGAGGAGCCGGAAATTTTCAGGGAAGGACACACGCCGCATCCAGACGTCAAAGCGTATCACCACTTCCTGAACCGCTTCGCATTTGAAGGACGCGATTACTTCATCCGGTTCACCCTGCGTGAGGAAAAATCACACACCGGCAACGGAGCCAATTACGTCCACTCCACGTTTGTCTCGCCAGCATCCAACTACGAAATCGCCGGCGGACTTCCGCAACCTGCCCCGGTTATTGACCGGGAGGAAGCGGAAATGCCGCCGGCGCAAGACAGCAAGTTGTCAGCATGGCTCGCCGATGTCAACCCAACGAAAGCCAACTCCCTCACCCGTCTCCCAGCGCAGCAACTCACATCACCCCGCATCGGCCAAGTGGAGGATTTCATCGAAGAGGCGAAGCGTGCCGCTGCCGCCGGCGAGCGCGTCCTGTGCACCACGCTCACCAAGCGCATGAGCGAAGACCTCGCCGAGTTCATGCGCGAAAACGGACTGCGCGTCGAATACCTCCACTCCGACATAGACGCCATCGAGCGCGTTGAAATCCTGCGCCGCCTCCGCGAAGGCCGCTTCGACGTCCTCATCGGCGTCAACCTCCTCCGCGAAGGACTCGACCTCCCCGAAGTCGCCCTCGTCGGCATCCTCGACGCCGACAAAGAGGGCTTCCTGCGCAGCGAAACCTCCCTCATCCAGACCGCCGGACGCGCCGCCCGCCACGAACGCGGCCGCGTCATCCTCTACGCCGACGAGATGACCGACTCCCTCGCCCGCGCCCTCGCCATCACCGCCCTGCGCCGCGAACGCCAAATGGCATACAACACCGCCCACGGCATCACCCCGCGCGGCGTCGCCCGCCCTGTCCAACAATCCCTCCTCCCCAACGCCGCCGGCGACCCCGCCGAGGAAACCGCCGACCGCCTCGCCGCCTCGCTCCTGCGCGAAGGCACCGACGACGCCGCCGACACCGCCGCCGTCCTCGCCGATTTGGAGCGCGACATGCTCGCCGCCGCCGACGCCCTTGAATTTGAACGCGCCGCCCTCCTGCGCGACCAAATCGAAATCCTCAAAGGCAACAAGCC
>JAISSQ010000053.1 GCA_031273045.1 Puniceicoccales bacterium | reverse complement strand
CTTCTGGACGGCCTTCAGAATGAGGGACGGGTTCGTCGTCGCATCGCGCGGTTGGAACTGCTTCATCGTGGCGAAGTCGCCGGTGTCGGCGACAACCACGGTGTGCGCCTTGAGTTGGTTGAGGGAGGTGTTGCTCATGTGAGGAAAAATCTGGAAACGCCGCGCAGTGTGCGCCGGCAGCGGCGGAGCGTCAACGTCGGGGGGCGGGGCGCGGACGGCACCGGTGGTAGTGCCGGCGGGCGGTTCGGCGGTAGTGCCGGCGCTATGAAAAAATGTTGAAATTCGTGCTTCGCATTCTGGCACAGTGCTTGCTTAATAGCGGGTGCGTCGTCGGCGACGAACGCCGGAAACGCGACAACTACCACCTACATATCCTCATGAGAAAACTTCTCCTCACTGCCGGTCTTGCGACCGCTCTCACCGCCGCCGGTGCCACAAACGCCAGCGCCGAAATTTCGCTCCTTAAAAACGATAAGGTCGAAATCACAACGGACGGATACATCGGGCTGTCCGCCACGGTCTCCGAATACGAAAACGACGGTAAACGCACCAAGGATGGTGCTTCGCTCGCCGGTGGCGACAACAGCGGGACGAACCTTGACGCCGCGAAGGTCGGGCTGAAGGTCGCCGGTGGCAACGCCACGGGCTACGTCAGTGCCTTCTGGTCGGGAGATAACGGCAGCGGCGTGTGCGTTCTTGACGCTTATGTTTCCTACGGCGTCGGCGAATTCACGTTCACCGCTGGCAAGTTCCTATCTTACCTCGGTTACGAGTCCTATTACATCAGTTCGATGGACCAGTTGACCTACGGTGCGGCGGTCGGCATCCCATCTTACCACAGCGGCGTGAAAGCGGACTGGTCGCACACCTTCGGCGGCAAAGAAGGCAAAAACACGCTCTCGGTCGGTCTCGCCATTCTGGACTCGCTCTACGGTGAAGACAGCACGGGCGGCGACGGAGAGGTTTCCGACATCGGCATCGAACTCTGCGCGACCTACGCCTTCGCCGAAAAGTTCACGGTCTTTGCCGGCATCGGCTACGAAAGCGGCAACGACCTCCTCAAAACGAACACCAGTTGGGTCCTCGACGTCTGGGGTTCCTACCAAGTGAACAAGAAGTTGAAACTCGCAGCGGAAATCACCTACTACAATAAGGAATCGCAAAGCAATTCTGTGAAACTGACCCTTCAGTCCGGTCCCTATTATCAGGGTGTTTCGAGCGGCTTCCACTACGAGAGCACGGCATTTCTCCTGTTTGCACAGGTTGCATTCACCGAGAAAATCTCAACGGTCTTCCGTGTTGGCGCGACGATGCACGACAACTTTGTCAACCATAACGTTCAATGGCAGGCGACGGTTGCTCCGACCTTCACCGTGAACGAATTCCTGCGCTTCCGCGCCGAACTTTCCTATTACACCGGTGGTTCGCAAACATTCGGACAGGAGTGGGCTAATTCCAATGGCGTTTTTGGCAGCACCCGCAACGGTGTCTTCCTCGGTTTCCAGACCGTGTTTTCGTGGTAATCGCGCGAACTGCGTCCGTGCTCATCCCGCCCGCAAAGCGGGGTGAGCAACCCCAAACCCTCGTAAGTGCGGTGACTTGTCACCGCTTTCCGCCCAAGCGCGACTTGTCGCGCATCGGCAGCGTGAACGCACTATTTGGTGCCGTTGTTTTCGTCGCTCACGCTCCACCGCCCCGCCTCGACCTCGCCGGCCCCGCCTTCGGCGTCGGCTTTGCGGGCGGCTTCACGGACGGCTTCGCTCCTTTGCCGCCGGTGGCGGTTTTGGTGTCGAGGGTGACGACGCGGCTCTTGTCCATGCGGCGGACTTGGAGGCGCAGCGCGCCGCCCTTGTCGAAGGTCTTCTTGAACTCGGCGGCGGTGGTGACGGGCTTGCCGTTGACCTCGACGATCAACTCGTAGGGCTTGATGCCGGCGATGGCGGCGGTCTTGCCCGAAACGACGCGCGACACAATCAGCGCGTTCTGACCGGCGGGTATCTTGTAGAAGCGGCGCGTTTCGAAGGTGAGTTCGCGCACCTGCAAGCCGGTGCCCTCGAAGGTCGCCTCCGGCGCGGTGAGATAGTAGTCCGGTCCGCGCGCGACCTTGAACGGCGCGGTGCGGACCGCCCCCTTGCGGATGTAGGTCAGCGTGTAGCTGTGCCCGAAGCCGATGTTTTTCAGGAGCGTGTTGAGCGCGTTGTCCGCCTTCGACCACGGGGGCGGAATGCGGTCGAAGTAACTCTCCGGCACCTCGTCGTAGCGCTCGAACATCTCCGCGAAGTTGACCCGCGAGTAGTCGTAGCCGTCGCGCGAATCGAGTTTGGTCTCCTTCTGCTCGCCGTCGGCGCGGACGCTCAACAGCACGTCGCCGTCCTTCAGCCCGCCGCGCGCCGCCGGTGAGTTCGGGTGAATCTGGGTGACGAGCAAGCCGTGCCGGCCGGTGTCGGTCTGCTCGGAGATGCCGAGCGCTTCGGCGAGGTCCTTGTCGAGGTGCTGCGTCTCGACGCCGAGCCACGCGAGTTGGTTCGCCTCGCGCTCCGAGACGGGGCGCAGCGAGTCGTCCGCCCACGTCGCAAACTTCGCCGGCGAAAGCGCGTCCGCATCGGTCAGCACGGCGAAGCGCGACGCCGCGTAGTGCGCGGCACCGCCTGACGACGAACCCCAGTCCCACCGGCTGCGGCGCGAACCGGAACTGTCGCGCTTGGAGACGGGGATGGCGGCGAGCGCGCCGGCGGCGTCGAACACGAAGACGCCCGCTGTCGAGCGCACGCCGAACTCCGCCTTCACCGCGCCGCGCCATGCGAGTTCGGCACCGCGCAAGCGCGCGTGCGCGACCTCAATGAACGTCTTCTCGCCGCGCGTGCGCAACGCCGCCGTCCACCACAGCGCGCTGCCCTGCGGCGAGAGCGCGGCGTCACCGGCGGCGAGTTCGACAGCACCGGCGAGGTCGCGCTCCGGCTTCAGCACGAGCGCGCCGAAATCCCGCACCGCTCCGGCGAAGCGCGCCTTGACGCGCCCGCCGTCGGGCAGGCGCACCGTCGCCGACTCGAAGCGCGCCGTGAGCGCGGCGTCGAAGTTCCCCAGCAGCAGGACGCGCCTCGGACCGAGCACCACCGCCGGCTGCGGCTTGGAGAGTTCGCGCTCGATGCCGTCCGAGGAACCGCGCTCCGAGTCGTCGCCGGCGCGGACGGTCTTCGGGCGCAGGCGCACCTCGACGCCGACGAGCGCGGGCGCGAGGCGTTCGGCGAGACCGGCGGCGCGCTTGGCGAAGTCCGCCGCCGAAAGCCACCGCCACCGGTCGGGCGGCGCGAAGGGCGCGCCGGCACCGGCACCGGCGGCGGCAATCGCCTCGGTGAACGTGAGCGACACCGGCGCGCCGGCGGCGTCGAGCAGGATGGCGTTCGGCGGCAGCACGACGAAGGCGGCGGCGGGGTCGCCGGGCGTGTCGTAGTAGAGGCGTTGCACGCCGTCGAACGGCGCGACGACAAACGTCCAGCCGCGCGACGTGGCGGAGTAGGTCGCGAAGGCGACCGGCGGTTTGCCACCGGCGGCGGTGCCGGTGCCGGCGAAGCGCAACGGTTTCGCGCCCGCGAGCGGTTTCTTCAGGCGCAGACGCAGCGCGAGACGGTCTTGCGCGACGGCGTCAACGGTGGCGGCGACGCTCTCCGCGCCCTTGCGCACGCGCCACTCGCGCGTGAAGCGGCCGGCGATGGCGGGGTCGGAGACGATGACCAAGTCCGGCGCGACAAGGTAGCCGGCGACGCGCGCGGGGCGGCGTTCTTCGAGCACGGTCGCCAGCGAGTCGTCGTGAAATTTCCCGCAATTCGGGCAGCGTTGAAGGAAGCCGCTCGCCGACGGGTCCTCGCCTTCCGAGGTCTGCGCCCACAACTCGACCTGCACGAGCGCATCGCGCACCGCCGGCGACACTTTTAACTCCCGCGCCCGCGCGGCGGACTTTTTGTCGGGTTTCTTGTCCGCACCGGTGGCGGTTTTTGATGGTTTCGGCACGGCGTCGCCGGCGGCGAAGATCGGCGCGGGAACGGGCGCGCCGGCAGCGGCAAACGCGAAGCCCGTGAGCGCAAGGGCGCACAACGGGCGGTGAAATAGCAAGCGAACGCCGCCGCGCGTCAACCAGCGCGGCAGCAAACGGGTGATTTGCGAGATTTGCATTGCCGCCGCAGACACGCCGGCAATGCCTCGGTTCCACCCGCTTTTCTTACGCCACGACTTCGATGCCCATGGAGCGGGCGGTGCCTTCAATCATTTTTGCGGCGGCGTCGGGATTGGCGGCGTTGAGGTCTTTCTTCTTCATCTCAACGATTTCCAAAATCTGCTTGCGCGTGACTTTGCCGACTTTGTCGCGGTTGGGAACGCCGGAGCCGCTCTCAATTTTGGCGGCTTTCTTCAAAAGCACGGACGCGGGGGGCGATTTGAGGATGAAGGTGAAGGACTTGTCCTGATAGACGGTGATGACCACCGGCAGGATGAGTCCGGCCTGTTCTTTGGTGCGGGCGTTGAACTCTTTGCAAAACGCCATGATGTTGACGCCTTTCGCACCGAGGGCGGGTCCGACGGGCGGGGCGGGATTCGCCGCGCCGGCGGGGAGTTGGAGTCGGATTTCGCCGACGACTTTCTTGGCCATGTGTGTCTTCTTTCGTTATTGGTTGTTGTTGTGTGTGTTGTGTGAAATTGTGCGCTGGCGGGTGTGGCGGCGGTGGTGTGGGTGTTGGGCGTGTTGCGCGCTCCAAATCAGTCGCCGGTGTTGCGTTCGACTTGCCAGAATTCGAGTTCGACAGGGGTGAAGCGTCCGAAGATGGAGACGGAGACGTGGAGTTTGCTGCGGGGGATGTCCACGTTTTCGATGCGTCCAATCATGTTCGAGAAGGGGCCGTCAATGACTTTGACTTCGTCGCCGACGTTGTAGAGGACGCGGGGGACGGTTTTGCCTTCGGCTTCCTCCACTTGTTGGAGAATTCGGTTTATTTCCTCGGTTTTGAGGGGAATCGGGGCGTCTTTTCCGATAAAGTCAATGACTCCTTGGGTGTTGCGGACGAAGAACCACGGGTCAATGAGGAGTTTGCCGTATTCGTCGTAGAGCCGCATTTGGAGGAACATGTAGTTGGGATACAACTTGCGTTTTTTCTCGTATTTGCGGTTGTTTTTGGTCTCGGAAACGGTCTCTTCGGGCATGAGGACGCGGTCGCCGATGGGGCGGCCGGCGGGGGAGCGGAAGTAGGTGCTCATGGGGACGCCGTTGCGGTCGGCTTCGACGTCAATAAATTTGTCCAAATATTTTTTCACTTTCCCTTCCATGTTGGAGAGGGTCTGGATGGTGTACCAGCGGAAGCCGGCTCGGTCGTTCGGGTCGTTGACGGTTGCGGGGGCTGCGGGGGTGGCGTCGGCACCGGTGGTGGCTCCGCTGACGGGGAAGAGGGGGGCGGCGTCGGCGGCAATGTCTTCGCCGGTGCCGGCGGTCGCGCCGTCGTCGGCGTCGGTCGCTTCGGTGTTCGCGTCGGTCGCGGTGTCTTCGCCGCTGAAAAGGGATGCGCCTTCGCCCGTGTTTTCGGGGGCGGTTTCGGAGGCGGGGGCGGTCGCGCCGTCGGCGCTGCCGGTGGCGGCGGTGATGTCTTGGACGTCGTTGGCGAACATTCCGGTTGTGTTTCTCTTTATTGGGCAGCCACTTGTCGCGTGACGAAGCGGACGAGTTCGTGCATGGAGAAGTCGAACACAAAGACGCAGGCGGAGAGCAGGGCGATGAAGACGACGACGACTCCGGTGGACTGGACGAGTTCTTTCGGGGTCGGCCAAACGGCCTTCGTCCAGCACTCGGAAACGATTTCGTTCCAGAACTGGCGTGTTTTGCTGATTGCGTTGACGACTGGGTTGCTCATGCGGTGGTTGTGAAAGTTGGCAGGGGCAGAAGGAATCGAACCCTCATTAGCGAATTTGGAGACCGCTGTTCTGCCATTGAACTATGCCCCTAAAAAATCACCGGCGGCGTTCGGCGGCGGCGCGTTTTCCGGTCAACTTCGCCCGACTTTCGCCGGGCTTTTGCTGACATTCCTTCGCGCGCGTCACCGGCGGCGCCGGTGCGGTTTTTGAATTATCGGGAGGACGACTTACTTGATGACCTCGATGACCTGACCGGAACCGATGGTGCGGCCGCCTTCGCGGATGGCGAAGCGTTTGCCTTTTTCCATCGCGACCGGCTTTTGCAGTTCAATCGTCAGTTCAAGGTTGTCGCCGGGCATGACCATCTCGACGCCCGTGGGGAGCGTGCAGACGCCGGTGACGTCAGCCGTGCCGAAGAAGAACTGCGGACGGTAGTTGGTGAAGAACGGCGTGTGGCGGCCGCCCTCGTCCTTGGTCAGGACGTAAATCTGCACCTTCGCCTGCGTGTGCGGCGTGATGGAGCCGGGCTTGGCGAGGGAGTGACCGCGCTGCACTTGGTCTTTCTCAATGCCGCGCAGGAGCAGACCGACGTTGTCGCCCGCGATGCCCTCGTCGAGGTTCTTGCGGAACATCTCGACGCCGGTGACCGTGGTCTTGAGCGTTTCGCCGAGGCCGACGATTTCGACTTCCTCGCCGACCTTGACTTTGCCGCGCTCAATGCGACCCGTGGCGACCGTGCCGCGACCGGTGATGGTGAACACGTCCTCGACGGACATCAGGAACGGTTTGTCAATGTCGCGCACCGGTTCGGGGATGTTCGCGTCCAGCGCGTCCATCAGTTTCGCAATCGCCTCCTTGCCTTCCGGCTTGAGTTCGAGCGCGGCGGTCGCGCTGCCGCGGATGATGGGAACGTCGTCGCCCTTGTATTCGTATTTGTTGAGCAGGTCGCGGATTTCCATCTCGACGAGTTCGAGCAGGTCCGGGTCGTCGAGCAGGTCAACCTTGTTGAGCCACACCACGATGGCGGGCACGCCCACCTGCTTGGCGAGCAGGATGTGCTCGCGCGTCTGCGGCATCGGACCGTCGGCGGCAGAGACCACCAGAATCGCGCCGTCCATCTGCGCCGCGCCGGTAATCATGTTTTTGACGAAGTCGGCGTGACCCGGACAGTCAACGTGCGCGTAGTGGCGCTTGTCCGACTCGTATTCGACGTGCGCGGCCGCGATGGTCACCGTCTTGGTGGCGTCGCGCTCCGTGCCGCCCTTGGCAATGTCCTTGTAGGACTTCACGACCGCGAGACCCTTCTCGGCCTGCACGGCGAGAATCGCCGCCGTCGTCGTGGTCTTGCCGTGGTCAATGTGACCAATCGTGCCCACGTTGACGTGGGGTTTGTTTCTGACGAAGTTTTCCTTAGCCATGTTGTGTTGTGTGTGTGTTGTTGTGTTTGTGGGAAAAAGAGGAGGGTGTCGCGTCGAGCCGCCGCCGCGTTTCCCCGATGGAGCCCCCGAGCAGATTTGAACTGCCGACCTCGTCCTTACCAAGGACGCGCTCTACCGACTGAGCTACAAGGGCGATGAACATCGAAGAACTGCACCCCTCCCGCCCAAGCGGGCGAAAGAGGAAGGCGGAACAATGGCGACCACGCCGCCGGCGTCAAGCGGTTTTTTCAACTTTTTTTTCGACCGCGAAAACGCCGCGCGAAATACCCTGCGCTTCCGGTAGCCGTGCTCCCAACCACCACACGCTGGGCGGCCACACACACGGAGCGCCGCACATGGGGCGCCGCACATGGAGCGCCGACTTTCAAGTCGGCTCGTCCACCCATGCGGCGCAGCCGCCTTGCTTCCCCTTAGAAAAAAGAGTGGCGGCTACCGCCGCACCACCGCCGAGCCGACTTGAAAGTCGGCGCTCCATGTGCGGCGCTCCATGTTGTGGCGCTCCATGAGTGGCGCTCCGTGTGCGGCGGCATGGCGTTAGGCGGTGGCACCACCGGTGGTGCTATGGGGTGACCACGGCGGGGGTGCTGGCGAGGGGGAGGTTGAGGGCGTTGTTGACGATGCAGCGGTAGGTGCCGGCGGTGGTCACGCGAAGGGTGGGA
>JAISSQ010000227.1 GCA_031273045.1 Puniceicoccales bacterium | reverse complement strand
CGGCGGCACTGCCGGTGCCGGCACCGGCGGCGGCGCGACAAGTCGCGCTGGGGGAAAGCGGCGAGAACTCGCCGCACTCCATAGTGCGGAGCGGAACGTCCGTCGGGCGGGAAGCGGTGCTGCTTCGAGTGCCGGTTTCGCAGTGCGCGGCGGCGCGCGGTATGGAGTGCGGTGACTTGTCACCGCTTTGGTCTGGCGCGACTTGTCGCGCCTCGGCACCGGCAGCGGCGTCTTCCGCCGGAGCGCGTTTTGGATTCAGACCGGCGGCGTATTCATCGGCGGCGGCGAGCAGAATTTCCGTGCAATACGGGGCGCGACCGGTGGCGGCGTATTTTATTTTCTCCGCTTTGCGGAGAGCGTTTTGGACAGGGTCTCCAAAATTCGCCGGATTGCCGGTGGCGGGGTTTTCGTTGTCGGAATCGTCGTTGTCTTCGTAAAAATCGGAATGTCCCCCGCGTCTTTTCCGCGAGGATTTTGTGGATTGTTTCGCGGCGGCGGCGATGGCGGCGTCACCGGCGGCGGCGCGCAAGGGTTCGATGTTTATATTGTGTTGTTTCAGCCAGTTAAGGAAGTCGTCGAGGGTAGTCGGGACTTTGGAATGAAAAACTTTGTTGCGCCAAATCGCGCGGTGTTTTTCGGCTTTTTCGCCCGACATTTTTTCATAGACCGCGCTCCACGCCGGAATGCTCAAAATGGTTGCGAGCGCGGGGTCGAGGACGAGACCTTCCGCCATTTCGTCGGTCATGAATGTTCCTTCCAATTGGCGTGTGCTGGCACCGCCGGTGACTTCGCGAACAGCGTTTTTGAATTCGGTCTGCGTCATGCGTCCAACGGCGCGCATTTTGGTGTCGAGCGCGGCAATTTCCGCGGGCGTGAGCGGGCGCGGTTCCTTGCAGTATTCTTCTTTGGCGCCGGCACCGGCAGTGGCGATTTTGTCGCGGACGCGGACGTTTCCGAGCGTTTGCATCCAGCGGAATCGGTAGAAGGCGGCGGAGTGTTTTGACGGTGTGTTTTTGCCGGTGATGCGGCAGGCGGGGATGATGCGGTTGTCAAAGCGCGGGACGAATTGTCCGAAGAGCAAACCGCCCTCGTAGGTTCGCGCGGAACGGGTGCCGAGAAATTTTTTGCGTTGCGCGTCCGACCAGTCCGCCGGTAGCGCGATTTTCCAATCTTCCTTTTCGCCGCCGGTGATTTTTGGGGAACCGACAACGCCGGTGATGAAGGCGTCGTCGAGACCGCGGAGACCGCTGCCGGTGCCGGCGTTGGCGGCGGCGTCGAACTTGTGCGCTTCGAGAATGCGCCGCACTTCATCAACGACGATTTCGCGCGGGAACGCCGCGCCGAATCCCTTGAAATAAACGCGCGAGGATTTTTTGACGCGGCCGCCGTTTTGCTTCGCGGTGTTGTGGTCAACGGCGAGCGCCTCGGTGATGGTTTCCGCCATTGAGTCGGTGCCAAATTGGCGGAGCAGCCCGTGCGCCTTTTTCACCTTTTCGGTGTCGGCTTCCTGCTCGTCGGAATGGTCGGCACCGGCACCGGCGGCGTCCTCGGAGCGCGCCCAGCGCGAGTTGCCGTCGTAGCCGCGATTATGGGCATACCAGCGCAGGACGTTCCAGAGTTCGCGCCACGAGAGGAGGCGTTTTCCGCGCAGGACGTCGGCGGCGTCGAGCCACGGGTGGGAGTTGCCGAGGGCGTCGAGTTCGTCGGCGGTAAGGACGCCCCGCGCGAGCAGCACTTCGCGCAGGCGGCGGATGCGGCTTTTTGTCGCGACAATGTGCCGGCGTGTGCGGCGGAACTGGGCGCGTTTCTGGTTTTGGCAACTTTCGGCGAACACGACCGTGCCGCAGCCGTTCAGGTGATAGCCGCCGGCGCCGCCGAACACCGCCCAGCCAATCGAGGAATGCCCGATGTCGAAGGCGAGAGAGATGTTTTCGGAGGGTGTTTTGGGGGAGTTGTCGGTGCCGGCACTGCCGGCGAAGAGGGAATCAACGTCAAGTGACATAAGCGAGACGCGGAGGGTGCGGAGAAGCGGGAAGGAGGTAAAGGGCAAAAGGCAGAGGGATAAGGGATAAGGGCAAAGGGCAGAAGGCAAAGGGATAAGGGATAAGGGCAAAATGCGCGGAGAGACGAAAGGAGTCACTTCAATGGGCGAAGTTTCTTGGAGATAGCGGTCAAGATTGCGTTCAGTTGCCGCGCTTCGTCCGCAAGAGCCGACATTCTCTTCTCTGTGACGCGGCCGCTTCCAACCAGCAACTCAAACCAATACTGGGTCTCGTCAATTTCCTTGAGGCAGTCACCGATTTTGGCGATGAACTCGGCAGTCGAACGCCCTCGTGCCGCTTCCCTGAAATTTGCGCCAATCGAAGTCGCGGAACGCAATACTTGTCGCCCCAAAACCTGCGCCACAGCATCACCCTTGGGAAGGGCGGAGAACAGGCGAATGGCTCGCAGGGCAAAGTCGCGCGTCCTGTCCTTCAAGTCCTGTCGTTCTTCAGGCATGCCGCGCAGTTTCCATCGCTACGCCACGTGCGCAACCCCTTTTTGCCTTCTCGCCTTCTGCCCTTTGCCCTTTGCCCTTTGCCCTCATCCCTTTTTCGCGCTTGACGCGCCGGCGGCGGCTTGGATGATGCGCGACGGAATCAACACAAAATTAGTTGATGCAGCGAGGACCACCGGCACCATGCGCCGCGTCCACGAAGAAAGCATCGCAAAGAAGACCGCGCCTCGAAAGGGGCGCGGTCTTTGATTTTCTTCCGCGCGCTGGCGACATGGCGTCGCGCGGCTCTATTGGGGGCTTGAATCCTTTGACCTTTCCCGCCGGCGGCGGTGCCACCGGCAGTGTCGGCGCGCTCGCCGACGCCTTTCTGCGCGACTGTCGCGAACGCGGGCTGCGCGACGCGACGCTCGCCAACTACGGCGCGTTCACGCGTCTGCTTGCCCGCGTCTGGGGCGAGCGCGACGCATGCGGCATCACGCCGCGCGACCTTGCGGCGTTCCGCGAACAACACGGCCGCTGGCAGGCGCGGACGCTCGCGACGTTCCTGCGTTGGACGGCGGCGCGGGAGAAAGCAGTGGTCAGTGGTCAGTGGCCAGTGGTCAGTGGGCAGTTGCCGGCGACGCGAGGACGCACGTTGCCGGTGGCGCGGTCGGTGGCATTGGCGGTGGTGGCGCCGGTGGTGGCGCCGGTGGCGCGGACGCCGCGCTTCTTCTCGCCGGCGGAGGCGGAGCGGTTCTTCGCGGCGGTGTCGCCGAGGTTCCGCGCTTGCTTCGCGCTCGCGCTCTACGGCGGGCTGCGTCCGGCGGAATGCTGCCGGTTGCGCTGGCGCGACATTTCGTGCGAGGAGCGGCGCGTGCGCGTGCCGGCGGAGACCGCGAAGACGCGCCGCGCCCGTGTCATCGAAGGCGAGGTGCGCCGGTATTGGCGGTTGGACGGCGGCGCAGGGCAGTGGTCAGTGGCCAGTGGTCAGTGGTCAGTGGCCAGTGGTCAGTGGTCAGAGGGCGGTGGCGTTGGTGGTGGTGGAACCGGTGGTGACGGCGGCAGCGGTGGCGGCGGCACCGGTGATGGCACCGGTGGTGGAACCGTCGCGCCGGTGCTGTTTCTGCGCGACTTCAAACCCGGTGTGCCGCCGCTGCTGTGGGAACTGCTCGCGCCGTTGCGCGGCGCTCCCGATTGCTTCGTGATGCCGGTGCCGGCGGCGCGGGCGGAGCGAAGTTTGCTCACGGTGGCGTTGCCGGCGTGGAAACGCGAACGGGCGCGGGCGGCGGCGGCGGCGGGCTTGACGGACTCGGCCGGCGCGGCGGATGCGTCGGACGCGATGCGCGGGGCGAATGCGGCGGGCGCACCGGCAGCGTTGCCGCCGGACATTCTGCGGCACACGTTTTTGACCTACCTCGTCGCCCTGACCCAGAACACCGGTCTCGCCGCGAAAGTCGCCGGTCACTGCGACCTGCTGATGCTCGCCGACCACTACGACGGCGTCGCCACCCGCGCCGACGCCGAGAAATTCTTCCATTGCGACGCCCCGCCGCGTCCCGAAGATGTCGCCGACCTGCCCCGAACAGCCGCAGAACTTCTCTCGGTTTTGCGTTGATTCCACTTTCAGGTGCAGTAGAACCCGACGCCCGGTCAGCGGGCGTCGCGTCCCGTTTTGCGTTGATTCCACTTTCAGGTTCAGTAGAACCGGTAGGTTTCTGGCGAATAGAAAGTTCCGGTTTTGCGTTGATTCCACTTTCAGGTTCAGTAGAACGCCGAGACCTCCGAGGAGAAGTCGTTGCTGGTTTTGCGTTGATTCCACTTTCAGGTTCAGTAGAACCGACAAGGGCGGTTAGCCCAAACTCGGCGAGTTTTGCGTTGATTCCACTTTCAGGTTCAGTAGAACCAAATCCCACGCGGTATAGACGGGCAGGCGGTTTTGCGTTGATTCCACTTTCAGGTTCAGTAGAACTTGTCGCGCCCATTCACGCCATGAAGCTCGGTTTTGCGTTGATTCCACTTTCAGGTTCAGTAGAACTCAAAAGTGGTCGAACGGATGCCCGGCGGGTTTTGCGTTGATTCCACTTTCAGGTTCAGTAGAACCGCCATCGGCATCGATATATGCAACTCCCTGTTTTGCGTTGATTCCACTTTCAGGTTCAGTAGAACCGTCGTGAGCGCCGCCAATGCTCGCTGACTGTTTTGCGTTGATTCCACTTTCAGGTTCAGTAGAACGCCATTTGACGACACTTCCGAAGGCGGCAAGTTTTGCGTTGATTCCACTTTCAGGTTCAGTAGAACACGACTGTCGCCATCGTGCCGGGTTCGCCGGTTTTGCGTTGATTCCACTTTCAGGTTCAGTAGAACCCGACCGGCTACTGGGTCGATGTTTGTCGGGTTTTGCGTTGATTCCACTTTCAGGTTCAGTAGAACAGGTCTTTGTTCCGGTCGCGTTCCTCCTGTGTTTTGCGTTGATTCCACTTTCAGGTTCAGTAGAACCCGCTTTGGCAACCCGTTCACTTTGAGCGGGTTACCAGAGTTCGAGTTGTCTGGGGAGTTGTTCGGCGGGCAGTTTTTTGGCTGGGCTGCCGTGGATGATGAAGGATTTTTCCCACTGCGCTTGGGTGATGAACATGGCGCGGACGCTGCCTTCTTCGGGGACGCCGGCTTTGATTCGCCGGATGTGCGTTTCCATGCGGGCGTAACTGACGAGCGGCCGCGCATAGACGCTCAACTGGAGCATCTGGAAGCCGTCTTCGAGCAGGAACTTTCGGAAGTCGGTGGCGCGCTTGCGCTGCTCCTTGGTTCCCACCGGCAGGTCGAACGCTACAAGGAGCCAGCCCATTTTGTATTGGATGCCGTCCACGGTTTGTAGGCGCCGAGGCGCCGGTTGAGGAGGGCGTTGCGGAACGAGCGGGCGACGCCCTCGATGGCGCCACGCACGTCAATTTCGATTTCGAGTTCGCCGACGCGTTCGAGCACGAAGCCGGTGACCCATTGCTTGAACTCGCGCGTCACCACCGGCGGCTGTCCCGCGCCTTCGCCGCGCAGCCATTGCAGGACGCGCAGGTCAACGCAGGGGCGGAACGGCTCCATCAGGTCGTAGGCGAGCGGCGTGCTGCGCTCGCGCACGGCGTGTCCGATGCCGAAGGTCGGGTCGAGTCCGATGGCGAAGAGTTTTTGCAGCACGGTCGAGAGCAGCACCGCGTAGCCGTAGTTGAGCAGCGCGTTCGTGCCGTCAATTTCGGGGTCGCGCATGAAGACGCTGCCGGCGTCGGCGGGCGAGAGCGAGGCGAACACCTGCCAGTAGAAGCGGGCGCAGGCGGACTCCTTTTCGGCGGACGGACGGGCGGCGGCGCGGGCGAGGTCGGTGGTCTTCGGGTGCGCCGGCGCGAGGTTTGTCGCGAGGAACGCCTGATTGGCGCACTTGGCGTCAATGGTCTTCCGCCAGAGCGCGGCGCGGAATTTTTTGTCAACGCACTGCCACGCCTTCGTCAGGAAGGTGTCGGAGGCGCGGTTCGCCGGCAGCACGAGGGAGGCGGGCTTGAAGTTTTCGCACAGCACGAGGGCGACGCCGTTTTTCGCGGCTTCGAGCAGCAACGAGGCGGAGAAGCGCGCGGCGAAACTCGTCACGATGATTGCGCCGATGTCCTCGATGGGCAGTTGCTTCGGCGTGACCTCGCCATCGCGAAAGCACAGCAATTGTCCGCGCTCGCAGGTGAGTTCGCACTTTGGCGAGTCAATGGTGACGATGTGATAGGACATTCGCGCCCCCGTTCCGTGTTGCGTTCTTAGGATAGCGCAAAAAAGCGGGGCGCAGCGGGAAGGAAACGAAATTCTTTGCGCGCCGGTGCCCGCGCTCGCGGTATGCGGAGTGCCGACTTTCAAGTCGGCTCGCATGCTCTATGCGGCGCAGCCGCCACTCTTTTTTTAGAGAAGGCAAGGCGGCTGCGCCGCACCACTGCCGAGCCGACTTGAAAGTCGGCGCTCCATGACCGACTTGAAAGTCGGCACTCCATGTGTGTAGCGTTGGCGCGTGACCAATCGCGAACGTTTCCTCGCCGCCTGCCGGTGCCAAATGTTGGCGCGTCCGCCGGTGTGGCTGATGCGTCAGGCGGGGCGCTACCTGCCGGAGTATCGGGCACTCAAGGCGCGGCACGACTTCCTCACGCTGGCGCGAACACCCGAACTCGCGGCGGAGGTGACGCTCCAACCGCTGCGGCGTTTCCCGCTCGATGCCGCAATCATTTTCAGCGACATCCTCGTCGTGCCGGAAGCACTCGGACAGGGGTATCATTTCCGCGAATCCAACGCCGCCACCGCCGGCGGCACTACCGCCGGCACCACCGTCACCACCGGCAGCGGCATTGCGATGGATTTCCTGCTCGATGACGCGGCGCGGATTCGCGCGCTCGATACCGCCGGCGTCGCGGAACGCCTCGCCTACGTGGCGGAGGCGTTGCGGCTCGTTCGGCGCGAACTCGGCGACGCGACGGCCTTGCTCGGTTTCGCCGGCGCGCCGTGGACGCTCGCGACCTACATGGTGGACGGCGGCGGTGCCACCGGTGCCGCGCGGTTGCGCGCTCTCGCGGCGCGCGAACCTTCGCTCTTCGCGCTGCTGATGGAAAAAATCTCCGACGCCGTGGCGGCGCACCTCAACGCGCAAATCGCCGCCGGTGCCGACGCCGTCCAACTCTTCGACACTTGGGGCGCGCTGTGCCTCGGCGACGCCGGCGACGGCTCCACCGGCGCCGCTACGCACGCCGCCGGTGCCTACGAAACGCTTTCGCTGCGCTGGCTCCGGCGCGTCGTCGAGATGCTGCCGCGCGGCGTGCCGGTCATCGTTTTCGCGAAGGGGATGGAGGGCAGGGCGGGGGACATCGCCGCGCTCGGAACCGCCGGTGGTTCGCTGGTGGTGGTCTCGGCGGGACACGGCGTCCGCCTCTCGACGGTGGCGGCGGCGTGCGGCGGCACCGCCGTTCAGGGGAATCTTGACCCCGCGCTGTTGCGCGCCGCGCCGGAGGATGTCCGCGCCGGCGTGCGCGAAATCCTCGACGACATGCGCGGCCGCGTCGGGCACATCTTCAACCTCGGTCACGGCATCACGCCGGACGCGCGCATCGAATGCGTCGCGGCACTCGTTGATGAGGTGCGCGCCGCCGGTGCCGGTGACGCTACCGCCGCCGGAGATGAGAATTCCCGCCTTGCTCCGCCAGCGGTGCTCGGCAACAAGAGCGTCCCGAAATGAGCGAACCCAATTCTTCCGGCGGCACCGGCGGCGGCACCGTTGACGGCACCGAGACCGCCGTTGCCGGCACTGTTGACGGCGGCGAAAAAACCGACCGTTTCCCGCCGCAAATCAAATTCATTTTGGGCAACGAGGCGTGCGAGCGTTTCAGTTACTACGGGA
>JAISSQ010000113.1 GCA_031273045.1 Puniceicoccales bacterium | reverse complement strand
GTGGCTCCGTCGAACCGGCTCCAACTCGGCGTCATCGGCACCAATCAGGGCGGGTTCAATTGGGTGCGGTGCAACTTTCCCGACGTCATCACCGTCGGCGTGTGCGATGTTGACGCCGGCCGGCGCGGCTCGCTCACCGCCGGCGCGAACCACCGGCACGGCGGCAGAGTCGCCACCGGTTACGCGGATTTCCGCGAGATGTTCGCCCGCGCCGCGCTCGACGCCGTCATCATCGCGACGCCCGACCACTGGCACGCGCCGATGGCTGTCGCCGCCGCCCGCGCGGGCATCGCCGGCATTTGGGGCGAGAAGCCGTTGGCGCACACGCTGCGCGAGGGGCGGGCGGTCGTGCGCGCCGTCAACGAGCACGGCACGGTCTGGCAGACCGGCAGTTGGCAACGGTCGCTTCCGAACTTCCGGCGCGCCGTCGAACTCGTCCGCGCCGGCGTCATCGGAAAGGTTCGGCGCATCGAAGTCGTGCTGCACGGCTACAATTTTCTCGACGACGTGAAGGCGGGTGAGGCGCGCGGCATCGGCGGCGAGCGCGGCAAACCGCCGGCGTCGCTCGACTACGAACGCTGGCTCGGTCCCGCGCCGTGGCGCGAATACGTGCCGGGCGTCATCCACGGCAACTGGCGGTTCTGCGGCGACTACGGCGGCGGCTACCTGCTCGACTGGATTGGGCACCACTTCGACATCGCGCAGTGGGGCGCCGGCAAGGACGCCGAGGGGCCGGTGCGGGTCGCCGGCAGCGGCGTGTTCGAGGACGGCGGCCGCGCCCGCGGCGTCGAGCACTACGACGCGATTCGCAGTTACGACTTCGACTGCGAATACGCCGACGGCCTCGTCATCAACGTCCGCGGACTGCCGGCGCGGCGCGGCCACGGAATGTGCGGCGTCACATTTCGCGGTGAAAACGGACGCTGGATTTGGTGCGAGCGCGGCGTCCCCAACCGCGCCTCGCACCCCGAGATTTTAACGACAAACCTCGGTGAAAACGCCAGCAACACCGCCGGCACCACCGGCACCGGCAGTGCCCAAAGCGCCGCCTCTTCATCCTTCAACCTTCATCCTTCAACCTTCCCCACCGGTGTTTATCACAGCGACAACCATTGGCGGAATTGGCTCGACTGCATCAAGACGCGCCGCACCGACACCGCCGCTCCCGCCGAGGCGGGGCACCGCTCCGCCAGTGCCGGACACCTCGGCATCGCCGCAATGCTCACCGGTCGCGCCCTGCGCTTCGACCCCGTCGCCGAGCGCGTTCTCGACGACCCCGCCGCCGACGCCCTGCTCTCACCAACCTTCCGCGACGGTTGGGGGATTTGACCTGAAAACCGCCGTCTCGCGCCGCCCGCCTTCCGCCCGCCTCACAACCCGGCGCGCAGGGCGGGGGCTTCGGTGGCGAGGGCGCGGGCGGCGTAGATGGCGGCGCCGAGGGCGCCGGCGTAGATGAGGTCGAGTTTGGGGCGTTGGAATTGTGCGCCGAGCAATTCTTCGAGGACGCGCCACATTCCGGGGTTGTTCGAGACGCCGCCGGTGAACGCCAAGCCGGGCTGGATGCCGATGCGGCCGAGCAGGTTTTTGACGCGGCGGGCGGCGGAGTAGTGAACGCCGGCGGCGATGTTGGCGCGGGCTTCGAGGTCGTGGTTGCGTTCGCCGCGGGCGCGCAGCGAAATCATTTCGCTCTCGGCGAAGACGACGCATTGGCTCGAAACGGGCGCGGGGTTTTTCGCTTCGAGGGCGACGGGGCCGAGTTCGTCGAGTTCGATGCCGAGCAGGACGGCGGCTTTTTCGAGGAAGCGGCCGGTGCCGGCGGCGCATTTGTCGTTCATCACGAACTCGATGACTTTGCCGGTGGCGGGGTCGATTTTGATGGCCTTCGAGTCCTGTCCGCCGATGTCAATGATGGTGCGTGTTTCGGGCAGCGCGGCGTGGGCGCCCATCGCGTGGCAACTGATTTCGGTGACGACTTTGTAGGGCGTCGTCTCGTATTTGAGCGAGATGCGGCCGTAGCCGGTGCCGGTGATGAAGCCGACGGCGTCGAGGGTCTCGCCGCTCTGGGCGAGCAGCGAGGCGAGCAGTTCGTCGGCGGTCTCCTGCATATAGAGACCGGTGGCGACGAAGGCGGTGAACACGTCGTCGCCGCGCAGGAGGATTCCTTTGGAGCCGCGCGAGCCGATGTCGAGGCCGATGACGGGGCGCAGCGGCGCGTAGTCCCAGCGCGTGGCGGTGGTGATGTCGAGTGCGTGATGTTGCATTTTTTCTGATGTGTTTTTTCGGAAATTCGGTGTTGCCGGCGGCGGCGGCGGTCAGCGCGCCTCGCCGGTGAGTTGTTCGAGGAACGCTTTAATTTTCATCGTCTGCTCCTCGGTGATGGGGTCGTTGTGGACGGTATGTTCGAGGGCGACGATGGGGACGCCTTGTTGCCGGAAATAATTCCGCTCCAACTGCTGCACCAAACTCGCGTAGGGGCAGGCGGTGACGGCCGAGGATATGAGGCCTTTGGCGCCGGTCTTCTCGATGAGTGCCTCGATGCCGCGCCGGCGCAGCAACGCGCTGGCACCGGTGGCTTCGCCGAGTTCGCCGCGCAACTGCGACTCGAACAGGTAGTGCGCGAGCGCTTCGCGCGGCGGGACGTCCTCGCGGTAAAGCGCGGTGCCGAGCAGGACGAAGCCGACGAGCACGGCGTTGTTCTGCTCAAGCAGTTTGAAGAACGACAGGCCGCCGGGAGGACCGCCGGCGAGGATGAGCGGCAAGTAGGGGCGATTGTCGGGGACTTGCACGGCGGCTTCCAACTCGGCGATGAGGCGGTCGAGGATTTCAAAGAATTTCTTCTGGTTGCCGAAGAAGCCGCCGGTGCCGCCGAGCAGCCACATTGCCGGCAGCGAGCCGACGAGGTGCGGGCGTTTCAGGCGCAGTTCGAGGATGCGGGCGACTTTGCGCAGGGCTTCGTTTTTGAGATGGATTTCGGCGGCGAGGCGGTCGTCGTCGAGCGGTGCGCCTTGGAGCCACTCGGCGGCCTTCGCGATTTCGCCGGCGAGGAGTTTGACGGCGGCGTCGCTGCGTTCGCCGACGCGGAACGCGGTCGCGCCTTCGAGCGTGTGCACTTCGTAGCCCTGCGCGCGGGCGTGCTCGATGACCATTCCGATTGGCTCGCAGCCGGAGGAGAACGCGAGGATGCGTTTGATGGGCGACTGCTCGGCTTTGAGCAGGTGCCAGCGTCCCGCCATTGTTTTAATCATCGAGCAGAACTCGGCGGGGATTTGGTAGTCGCTCTCGGCGATGTGCTCGGCGAGGTGGCTGTCCTTGCGCCAGAGTTCCATAATGGAGACGGGGATGGTGTCGGTGGCGCGGAACAGCGGGCTGTCCCACGCGAAGCCGCCCCAGACGGCGCGGCGGCCGTCTTCGCGGACGAGGCGTTCGATGGTCTCCAGCGACCAGTTGCGGGCGAGGTCGCCGAGTTCGACGACGGTCGGCGAGAACGGATGCTCGTCGCGCGCGTTGTAGAGGTCGGGCTGCTGCTCGGCGGCTGTGTGGGCGGCGGAGATGCCGGCGGTGGCGCGGAGTTTTTCGGTTTCGGTGAAGGTGGAAGACATAGTGCGTGTGTGCGTGTGAAGTGGTTTGCGGTTGCGGTGTGGTTTTTTGGTTTCGTTGTCGTTCGGTTTTTCAGATGCGATTTGCGGCGGTGCCGGCGGTCTCCGGCTCTGCCGGCGGCGGCGCGAAGAGGCGTTTCTCGCGCAGGACTTCGATGAACGCTTCGATGCGCGTGAGCAGTTGCCCGCGGTCGCTCTCGGAGTAGTCGCTCGACAACGCGAGCACCGGCAGTCCGGCGGCGTTGAAACGTTCGATGAACTGCTTCTGCACGACGCCGTAGCAGGCGCAGAATTTCAGGAACACGTAGAGCACGCCCTCGACGGCGTATTGCTCGGCGAGGCGCGCCGAGAATTCCAGCGCGTCCTCGAACGGACGTTGCCGCGCGCACGGCGACTGGTCGAGGTAGCCGTCGGCGAGCGCGGCGAACGGGTCGCCGTCCTCGCGCACGAGCGAGTGGAACGGCCGGGCACCGGCGCAGTTGTCCTCGATGACGATGCGCGCGCCGAGTTCCTCTTCGACGATTTCGAGAATACGCCGGTCGCCGTCGGCGATGATGCTGCCGGCGGCGAGCAGGCGGATTGGCGTGGCTCCGGCAGCGGCGGCACCGGCACCACCGGTAGCGCCGGCGGCGGCGAGGATTTCTTCCAGCGCGGGGCGCAACAGTGCCGGCGGCACGTAGTAGTAGGCGCGGGCGATGTCGGCGAATTGCCGGCCGCTCAACGGCGGCAGCGCGCGCCGGCGCAACTCGGAGATTTGCCGCAGCAAACGGCGCAGCGCGTTGCGTTCGCGAATGGCGGCGGAGAGCGCGTCGGCGGAGACGGGCGCGTTGCCGGTGAGCGCGGCGAGGTCGTCGCGGAACGAAAGCACCTCCTCGCGGAAGAAGCGGCGCGAGTCGTCGTGCTTGCGCAGTTTGGGGACGTTGAGCAGGCGCGTCGGCGTGAAGAGTTCGATGACCTCCGCGGCGCGCTTCATCGTGGCGCAGGTGTGGAACGAATACACCTTGTCGAACGCCTTGTAGAGCGGGTCGCCCTGCTCGAACGCGCCGATGCAACTCTTGGTGAAATCGCAGAAAACGCTCTGCGTGTAGAACTCGCCGGCAGCGGCGCGAGCAGTGTCGCCGCCCTTGAAGAGTCGCGCGTGCAGGACGCCGGCGGCGTCGAGCAACTCGATTGGCGTGTAGTTGCACAGGTAGCCGACTTTGCGCGCGCCGGAGCGGTCGCGCACCAGCGCGTCCTGCGCCGAGTGCACCAGCGCATCAAGCGAGGCAAGCGCCGCCGGCAACGCCGGTGCCGCCGGCAGTGAATGAATTTTGGTGGAAGACATTTTTTTGTGAGGGTGTGTGGATGTGTTGTGAGGCGGTGGTATGTCGTTTAAAATTGAGTTGTTTGGTAAAGAATACAAGAATTAAAAATCGCGCCGCCGGCGGCGTCCGCCGGCAGCGTTGTCGCCGGTCGCAACGGTTCCGCCGCCGGCGCGGAAAAAAACAGGAAGGACGGTTTTCCCTTGCCGGTGGCGGTGCCGGTGGCATTGTTCGCTTCCGCTTCTGCCGGTCACGAAAACCCGCTCTGCGTTTCCTCTCCTATGTTCTGAAATTACTGGGAGCCAAATCACGCCAAGGTTCCCGCCCTTCGGGGCGTCTCGGCGCGAAACAGGCACCCACCTTGCAGTAAAAGGTTAATGGAAACCTTCCATGCGGAACGTCCCATGCGGAAGCTTTTTTGTTCATTTTTCAGCGCGCCTTTCATGTCCGAAGCACTTTCCGCCCCGCGCGAACCGACCGCCCTCATGACTCCCCTGAAAATCCTCTTCATCACGCCGGAGTTCGCCCCGCTCGCCAAGACCGGCGGGCTGGGCGACATGACCGCCTCGCTCGCCAAGGCGCTCGCCGCCGCCGGTCACGATGTCCGCGTCTTCCTGCCCTGCTACGGCGGGACGCCGCCACCGGTGCCGCTGACATCGTCGCCGGCGGTGCCGCCGGTGGCGCAATGGCGCGCGTTTCCCGCGCCGGTGGCGGTCAACCTTGCCCCGCGCCACACCGAGTTCTGCCGCGTCTGGGAGAGCGCGCCGGCGCCGCTCCAACCGCGTGTCCAACTGCTTGAGCACCACGCGCTTTTCGGCTCGCCGGAGATTTACGGCGAGCGAAACGACAACGCCTACCGCTTCGGTTTCATGACCGCCGCCGCGCTCGACTTCGCCCTCCAAAGCGGCTGGCACCCCGACATCGCGCACGTCCACGACTGGACTGCCGCGCTCGCGCCGGTGCTGCTCAACACCACGCGCCGCGCCACGCCGCTCGGCCGCGCCGCGAGCGTCCTCACCATCCACAACCTCCGCCACCAAGGCATCGAGACGCCCGACATCATGCGCTACCTGCGCCTCCCGTCGTGGCTGTGGAGCGCGGACAACATCGAGGACCACGGCCGCGCCAACTTCCTCAAAGCCGGCCTCTACCACGCCACGAAAATCACCACCGTCAGCCCGACCTACGCGCGCGAAATTCTCGCCCCCGAGCACGGCTGCGGCCTCGACCACGTCCTGCGCCACCGCGCCGCCGACCTCTCCGGCATCCTCAACGGCATTGACGACGCCGAGTGGAACCCGCGCGCCGACCCGCGCCTCGCCGCCCGCCTCGAAGACGACGACGACGCCGCCGCCGGCGCCGCCGCCGTTTCCGCCTTCAAAGCCGCCAACAAGCGCGCGCTCCAAGCCGAACTCGGACTCGAACCGCTCGCCGACGCCCCTCTCTTCACCCTCGTCGCCCGCCTCCAGCCCCAGAAAGGCGCCGACCTGCTCGCCGACATCCTGCCCGACCTGCTCGGACGCGCCCGAATGCAGGTCGCCGTCCTCGGCACCGGCGACCACGGCCTCGAACAACGGCTCCTCGCCATCGCCGCCGCCAACGCCGGCAAATGCGTCGTCCGCGCCGCCTACGACGACGCCCTTGCGCACCGCCTCATCGCCGGCGCCGACTTCTTCCTCATGCCCAGCCGCTTCGAACCGTGCGGTCTGACCCAGATGTATTCGATGCGCTACGGCGCGCCGCCGGTCGTCCGCGCCACCGGCGGTCTCGCCGACACCGTCAGCCCGTGGCGCGAAAACGGCGCGAACGCCACCGCCGCCGGCGCGAACGCGCCCACCGGCATCGTTTTCCCCGACGCCACCGGCGGCTCGCTCCTGAACGCCATTCACGAGGCGTTGCGCCTCTACTACGAGCACCCCGCCGACTTCGCCGCGCTGCGCCGCAACGGCATGGCGCGCGACTTTTCGTGGCACGACTCCGCCGCCCGCTACGCCGCCGTCTATGCCTCCGCCATCGCCGCCCGCCGCGCCGGCGGCGATTAAGCGCGCGGCTGACCGTAGTAGGCGGTGGAGCCGTGTTTGCGCAGGAAGTGGCGGTCGCGCAGGTGCGCCGGCAGCGGTGCCGGCGCGTCCGAAAGCGAAAGCGTGCGCAACGCCATGTCCGCGACGATTTCGAGCGCGAGCGCGGTCTCGACGGCTTTCGCGCCGAACGGTCCCCACGCGAAGGGACCGTGGTTGCGCACGAGGACGGCGGGCACCTCGAACGGGTTCATGCCGCCCTTGGCGAAGCGTTCGACAATGACCTTGCCGGTCGCCCATTCGTAGTTCGCGCCGGTCTCGGCGGGCGTCATGGCGCGCGTCACCGGCACCGCGCCGCGAAAGTAATCGGCGTGCGTCGTGCCGAGGCACGGGATGTCGCGCCCCGCCTGCGCGAACGCCACCGCGCAACGCGAGTGCGTGTGCACGACGGAGCGGATGCCGCGCAGGTGCAGGTAGAGGTAGCGGTGCGTCGGCGTGTCCGAGGAGGGGCGGAGTTTGCCCTCGACCACATTGCCGTCGAAGTCGAGCACGACGATGTCGCGCGCGCTCATTCGCGGGTAGTCCAGCCCGCTGGGCTTGATTGCGAACACGCGGTTTTCGGGGTCGGCGACCGACACGTTTCCGAAGGTGAGGTCAACGAGACCGGCGCGCGGTAGTTCGAGGTTGGCGACGAGGCATTCTTCGCGCAGCGCGCGATAGGGGCTGTTGCTCTGCATACGAGCGGCGAAGGTGGCTAATTCGCGCGCGGCGGAAAGGCGCATTTTGCAACGCTGACCGCCACCGGCACCGGTGCCGGCGCAACGCGGCGGCACTCATCGCGCGGCGGCGAGGGCGGCGAGGCGTTCGAGGATTTGAAGCGGGGTGCCGGCGGGGCGGGCGGAGGCAACGCCGGCGCGGACTTGCGCGAGGCGGGCAGGGTCGCCCGCCCACGCGGCGACGAGCGGCGGAAGGTCGCGCGGGCGGCGGACGACGTGCGTCTCGAAGTGCCGCCGGCAGTGGCGCAGCGTGATGATTTCCTGCGGCATGACACCGCCGATGCCGTTGAAGAGCACCGGCAGTCCGCACTGGATGGCCTCGCTCGTGGTGCCGGTGCCCGGGCGCGCGAAGATGGCGTCGCAGCGCGACATCACGGCGCGCATGTCGTCGCGGTAGGCAAGCGCTTCGACGGCGAATTGCGGGTGCGCCGCCGCCCACGCTTCGACGGCGCGGCGGGCGGCGTCGTTGCGTCCGCACAAGGCGATGAGGCGCGGGGAATGGATGGCACCGGCGGCACTGCCGGTAGAGGCGGTGGCGTCGGCGGCGTGGAAGCGGGCGAAGGCGTCGAGCAGCGCGATGTGGTTGTTCGCGCCGTTGGCACCGGTGCCGAGCAACAGCGTGAAGCGGCGGGCTTCCGCCTTCTGCCCACCGTCCACTGGCCACTGCCCACCGTCCACTGACCACTGACCACCGTCCACTGACCACTGACCACTGGCCACTGGCCACTGATAAAAATCCGGGTCGAGCATGAAGCCGCCGGTCCACGATTTTTCGGCGGGCATTCCGAGGCGGCGCGCCTCGGCGACACAGGCGTCAACGGCGCCGATGAAGAAGTCCGCGCGCGGATTGACCCAGTGTTTGGAGAAGCCGTAGCCGCCGGCGAGTTCGCCGCAGTAGGTGCCGACGAGCGGCGGGCGCGCCGGCAGCGCGAGGCGGGCGGCTTCGAGGAAGGCGTGGTTAAGATGGTCGTGCGTGGAGAGGACGATGTCGGGCACCTCGCGGCGGACGAGTTCCTCGAACGCGGCGCGTCCGGGCATGGCACCGGCTCTGCCGCAGAACGGAACGATTTCGAGGACGTTGAAGTAGATGTGGTGCAGCGCGGGGCGGACGCGCTGGATGAAGTTGTAGAGCCACGCGCCGAAGGCGTAGAGGCGCGAGCCGCCGTCTTCGAGCGCTTGGTGGCGGGCGGTGACGATGCCGAGATGCGCCGCCGCCGGCGACGCCGCCCAGCGCTCGAACGAGCGCGCCCGCATGTCGTGTCCGCCGCCGGTGCTGGAGGTGAGCAGGAGGAGTTTCATCCGCGCCTTGTTTCAAGCGTGCTCTTGACAAAACGCAACGGAAACCTTGTTCTGCCGCCCTTCAAAACGGTGCCGGCAGCGGCTCCGCCTCACGCACACACACAGCAAAAACAGAACAAACCAATGGTTCGCATTCGTCTTCAACGTCACGGCTCCACGCATACCCCCAACTACCGCTTGGTGGCTTGCGAGCAAACAGTCCGCCGCGACGGGCGTTTCATCGAGGTGCTCGGCACCTACAATCCGGTCGCGAAGGGCAAGTCCGTTCCCCTCGCCCTCAATCTTGACCGCGTGGATTACTGGCTCGGCGTCGGTGCCCAGCCGTCCGAGACCGCCCGCTCGCTCATCAAGCGCGCGCGCAAAGCCGCCCCCGCTCCCGCCCCCGCCGAGTAAGCGCGGGCGCGAGTGAAGAACGGCGCGGCTCGGCACGCGAAGAGGCGTGCCACCGGCGGCGGTGTCACCGGCAGTGCCGGCGACGCCGCCGCCGGCTTTTTTCGGAGTTTCCCGCGCGGCGCGTTCGGGCAGTATCGCGCGCATGGCGGACTATTTGTTCTACCTCTTCGCGACCTGTTGCGTGGTGTCGGCACTCGCCGTCATCGGTTGCCGCAACCCTGTCAACGGCGCGCTCGCCTTGGTGCTCTTCATGCTCGGCGTGGCGGCGAACCTGTTCCTGCTCGACGCGCCGTTCGCGGGGACGTTGCTCGCGCTCGTCTATGGCGGGGCGGTGGTCGTGCTGTTCCTGTTTGTCGTGATGTTGCTCGACACCGACCGCACCGAACAACGGCCGCTGGCGTGGCGGACGGATATTTTCGCGCTGTTGCTGTTGGCACTGCTCTTCGCCGGTTCGGTCTGGCTCGTTTGCGCGCCGGGACATCTGCCGTCGCCGCCGGCGGTGAACTTGAACGCCGCCACCACCGGTGCTGGCGTGGGGACGGACGCGAACGTTACCGGTGCCGCCGCTGCCGGTGCCGCTCTTCCGGCGGGCTTTCCGCTTTCGGCGAAACAGCACGGCGTGGCGCTGTTCACGAAATACATGCTGCCGGTGCAACTCGCCGGCATGCTGCTTTTCGCGGCAATGCTCGGCGTGTCGGTCATCTCGCGGAAGAAGGGCGCGCGGCAATGACGCGGGGCGGGGCGGGGCGGACGGAAGCCACCGGCGGCGCGGAAAACACGGGCACCACCGGCGGTGCCGGCGCAAATTTCGCGCCGGCGATGCTGCGTCTCTATTTGGTGACGGACGCGCCGGAACGGTGCCGGCGGGGCTTGCTCGAAACGGTTGACGCCGCCGTCGCCGGCGGCGTCACGCTCGTTCAATACCGCACGGCGCACGCGAAAAAAGGCGCCGCCTACGCGGAGGCGCTGGCGTTGCGCGACTTGTTGCGCGCGCGCGGCGTGCCGTTCTTGGTCAACGACCACATTGACCTCGCGCTGGCGGCGGACGCCGACGGCGCGCACGTCGGTCAGCGCGACCTGCCGGCGGCGGCGGCGCGGCGGTTGCTCGGCGCGTGGAAAATCCTCGGTCTCTCGGTGAACAATCCCGTCCAACTCGCGGCGGCGGCGGTGGCGGGCGACCTCGCGGCGGCGGACTACATCGGGTGCGGACCGGTTTTCCCGACGCGCACGAAGAGCGACACCTTTCCCGTGGTCGGGCTGGACGCGCTCGCGGAAATGGCGCGGCGCAGCCCGCTGCCGGTGGTCGCCATCGGCGGTATCGGGGCGGGGAACGTTGCCGGCGTCCGCGCCAGCGGCGTCGCGGGCGTGGCGGTGGTTTCGGCAATTTGCGCGGCGGCGGAACCGGCGGCGGCGGCACGCGCGCTGCTCGCGCCCCCAAGACCTTGACAAACGGGCGCGGGCGGGTTCCTTCGCCGGCGTGAAAATCCCCGCCCCTACCTGTCGTTTGTCCCGCCGGCAGCAACGCGCCGGCTTCGCGCTCGTCATCGCGCTCGTCATGATGGCGATGTTGCTCGTGCTCGTCATCTCGCTCGTGATGTTCCTCGCGCTCGAACTGCGCTTCTCGACCACCGTCGCCGACCGTCAGGTCGCCCGCCTTAACGCACTTTACTCGCTGCGCCTCGCCGTCGCCCAACTCCAGCAGGAAGCCGGTCCCGACCAGCGTGTCACCGCGCAGGCGAATGTCACCATCCCGACCACCGCCTCGTCCATTGAGGGACGGCGTTCGCGCCTGCGTGACGAATGGAAGGACCGCAACCCTTACTACACCGGCGTCTGGCACACGCGCGAAAAAGCGGGCGACGGCGACGATGACCCGACCGCCCCGCAACACAACGGCACCGACCTGCCGCCGGCATGGCTCGTCTCCGGCGAAAAACAGTTCAACACGCCCGCCTACGCCTCCAATATCAGCAACTACGAGGACGGTTACAAAGTGCCGTGGACGCGCGTGCGCGACACCTCCACGGACGACGTCATTCTCTTCCGCGCGCTGCCGGCGGATTTCAAATCGGCGACCGATTACGAGCGGTTCCCGTTCGACACGCGCGTCACCGCCGCAAAGGTCGCAATCAAGGACAGCGACAACAACACCGTCGGCAACTTCGCTTACTGGGTTGGCGATGAGGGCGTGAAGGCGCGCCTGAACACGCAAAATGTTCTCACAACAAACTCGCGCGACTTCTCCGCGCAACTCGGCACGGCGCGCTACATTGCGCGAGCGGTCGCGTCCGGTCGCGCCGCTTTCGAGTTGTATCCCGAATGGGACACGTTGCAATCGGACGACGAGGATATTGTAAATGCGCTGACCACAGCAAGTTACGCCGCACACAAGAAACTCGACTCTTTTGTGCAGTCCAACGCTGCCAGCGACACCTTTTCCGTGAGCATTTCCAACCTTTACGCGCACGATGTCACCGCCTACTCGCAGGGAATTTTGACCGATGTTCGCAACGGCGGCTTGAAGTGGGACTTGTCGCTCGCGTTTGAACTGCCGTGGAACGATTTCAAAAAGACCGCTTTTTACGGCACCGGTTCCAACCAGTCGTCGAAGTTCAACGCCACAATCAACATGGACGCCAGCACGAAGGAATGGTCGGGTCCCGGCTACGTGAAAAGCATCGGACTGCGCCCCAAATTGCTTTCGATGCCCTGCATGGCGGATAACAAGAAATTCACTGCTTATCCCGTTTGGAATGTGAGGTTTACGGATTGGGGCGTCGGCGGAAACAACGCGCGGAACATTCGCGGTCCGACATGGAACATCATGCGCGATTTCTACCGTCTCTACAAGAACACCGATGCCAATGACGACCTGCCGGAATACGGCACAAAATCCATTCCAAACTACTCCGAAAGCGGTGTCTTGCTCGCGCGCTCGCACTATCCGGGAATTCGCCAGTTCGGAGGAAAATTCGATGACAGCCACTGGCTCGACATCTCGCACAAATACAACTCCGAGGACGCCTTGCGAACGGCGTGGAACGACATCATCATTCGCGACTTCTGGTGGAACCGCGAACACCTGCCGTTTCCGCGCCCGCTGAAGGTCTCCACCGCGACTTACATTTCACACTACTCGCTCGTGCTCGCGCTGCGGAAAAAATCGTCGGAGAGCGGCGAATTGCAAATCGTCGGTCTGCCTGTTTACACGCTTCGCAATCCTTACAATGTTCCCGTCCTCTACCAAGGCGGCTACCTGAATACTATGCGCTTCGGTTGCCCGACGTTCACCATTGATGGCAAACAAGTTGCGCTCGACACCGTCTTCATTCCCAACTTGCAATTCCTGCGCAGCCAAGTCCCCGAACAGCACCGCACAATCCAAGCCGGAAAAACGATGGTTTTCAGCGGACAGGACACCGCCGAAGGCGCCGTGGCTTACGACGGATACATCACCGTCAAACGCGGCATGTCCTACAAGGGCGGCGTGTTTCGCGATATTCCAACCTCCGTCACAGTCACCGGCGACTCCGCGACGGTCGGATTGGATTTCCGCGCCACCGACAGTTACTACAACTCCGGTTATCTGTTGCGCGAATACATTTGGAGTTGGCCGGACAGCAATAATCAGGAACCCAACTCGCGCACAAACAGCGACGGCAAGGGCGGCAACAACGGCGATGCCGACAGCGGCGAAAAACTCGGCGCCGGTGACCACAATTGCACCGAACAAACCGAAATCTTCATGATTCGCTACAATCCGGAGCGCCACGGGCAGGTTGGTCCGGCGCGCGAAATCGCCATTCCCACCGCACCGAATTCCACACCGTTCGCCGTCACCGACTACATCGAAAAACCGCTCAATTGGAGCAAACTTGCCTACGGCGACTTGGGCGCGAACAACGGTTGGCCCTGCTACATCATGAGCAATCCGCTCTCACTGACGCGCCGCCCCGACTCGCAGGCAAACATCTACGGCGGACGCGGCGAAACCAAAACCTACGGCTACGTATCCTCCTCCGTCAGTTGGACTTACCGGTGGCGCCCCGCAAACTCGTGGGAAGAAGCGCTCGAAACCGGCGACGGCGGAACAAGCGCGTTCGCCGGCAGTTCGCTTACCTCGCAAGGGCAAAACATCTTCGTCTCCGCCTACCTGCCGCGCGAACCAATGGTCTCAATCGGTCAATTCCACACCGCGAACATTGACCCCATTGACCACCATCCGCTCTACGCCGTCGGCGAGTCCTTCCCAACGCCGTTCATTCGCGACGACTCCGTTTATGACAGCGGCGGAAATGCCTCGCACGCCGCCGGCACCGGTTGGACAAATTACGACTACGCTTGGCTGATGAACGCCTCGCTCTGGGACCACTATTTCTTCTCGTCCATCGCGCCGGAGGTTGACCCGCGCGGCGCGGGAATTCCAAAGCAAACCAAATCACAAGAGGACGTTTGGGACGAGTTTCGCGACAAAAACAACAAGGGGAAAAGCATCCCGCTCGCAAACCAGCATTTCGTTTACAACACGAGTGCCAAAACAAGTGACGCCAATACCTTGCTCACCGGCGACGAACGCTACAACGGCTACCGGAAAGCCGCGATGTTCCTCTACCAAAACGGCACGTTTAACATCAACTCAACCAGCGAGTTTGCGTGGCGAACCATCCTCGGTAGCACGCGAAACACACCGGTCACGGTTGTTGACGGTGTCAATCGCGGCACCATGCAGGCGGAAGGCGAAAACAAAAACCAAACGCCGTTCCCGCGCGTCAATCCAATTTTGAAAAACGACCAAGGCGGCGGTCACTTCGCGACCAAATCCACCTCTTTCCATCAGCATGCGGCATGGCGCGGTTCAAAAGCGCTCGACGACGACCAAATCAAACTGCTCGCCAAGGCGGTCGTCGAAAAGTTGCGCAAACGCCTCACCCTCAAACCGTTCGAGGTGCCTTACAAATACGATGGGCTGACGCTCAGCCGTCCGTTCTTCTCGCTCGCCGAATTTATCAACCGCACGCTCACTCCGTTCGGTCAATACGGCAAAAACACCGAATACCGCGAATACCGCGTCGGCGTCATCCAAGCCGCAATCAACTACGCCGATATGGTGCTCAAGGCCGACATCAACTCCAACATGCGGCAGGACGGCGTTGACCTCGGTCCCGGAAGCGTCACGCGCCTCGACAGCCATTACGCCGGCGGCACCGGCGGCGGGCAGGGCGCGTTCCCCTATCCGGAAGTCGTCGAACTCGCCGACAACGCCAAAATCCTCATGGCGAGTGGCGCGATTGGAACTTTGATTCAGGGCGACATCTTTGAAGCCATTGGCGCAAAAATCTCCGCGCGAAGCGACACGTTCACAATCCGCGCTTACGGCGACACTACCACCGCCGGCAACGCCTCGCAACCGCGCGCCCGCGCCTATGTCGAAGCCGTCGTCCAGCGCACGCCCGAATACGTGGACTCCGCCAGTAACGAACCGTTTATCCACCCGCAGGACAACCTCAACGAAGACCTCAAAGTTGAAAACAAATCCAAACTCACCGCCCTGAACAAACACCTCGGCCGCCGCTTCCGAATCGTCTCCCTGCGTTTCCTCACCGAAAAGGATTTGTGAGCACGACCACTCGCTACTGTTTCCGTCGAACGCATCGTGGATTCTTCTGCGAAAACATGAAAATCTTTAACTCGCTCGACGAATTCGCCGCCGGTGCCGCCGGTGGCAATATCGCCACCGCCGGTGACACCGCCAACGCGCCGCCGGAACCATCGGGACAGTCGGTGCCACCAACACGCCTCGCCATCGGCATCTTCGATGGTGTTCACCTCGGACATCGCGAAGTCATTGCCGGCGCGGTCAATGGCTCCGCTATCGGCACCGCCGGCACCGCCGGCGTTCTCACCTTCAACCCGCATCCGAGCCGCCTCTTCACGCCGGAGACGCCCGTGCCGCTTATCTTCGACGACGCCGAAAACGCCCGCCGCCTCGCCGCCACCGGTGCCGCCTTCCTCGTCCGCCAACCGTTCACGCGCGACTTTGCCGCGCTCGACGCCTCCGCCTTCCTCGCGTTGCTCAAACGCGCCCTGCCCGCGCTCGCCTCCATCCATGTCGGCGACAACTTCCGCTGCGGCAAACGCCGCGCCGCCGGCGTCCCCGAACTGCGCGTCGCCGGTGCCGCGCACGGTATCGAAGTCGTTGCCGCCGCCGAAGTTCGCGCGCTTGGCGAGCGCGTCAGCAGCACGCGCATCCGCCAACTGCTCGCTGCCGGTGACATCGCCGACGCCAACACGCTCCTCGGTGCCCCCTACGCGAACACCGGCAGCGTTGTTTCCGGTCGAGCACTCGGTCGCACCATCGGTTTCCCCACCCTCAATCTCCGCCACGAACCGGAGCAACTCCCGCGCTTCGGCGTCTATGCTGTTCGCGTTACGGTGGAAAACAGCACCACCGACGCCGCGCCGGTCGTTTTCGCCGGCATCGCTAACTACGGCTTGCGTCCGACTGTCGAACGGGACGCCACCGCTGGCAATGCCGCTGCCGGTGCCGCCGCCGGTGCCGATGCAGCCGCCGTCCGCCCGTTGCTCGAAGTCCATTTGCTCGACACCGGCACCGTTGCCACCGGAACCATCCCCGCCACTGGCGCGCGCCTTCGCGTGGAATGGTTACGCTTCATCCGTCCCGAACGCAAATTCCCCTCGCTCGACGCCCTTCGCGCGCAAATCGCCACCGACATCGCCGCCGCCGGTGGCACCGCCGGAGTGCTACCGGTGGCGTGCTCCATGTCCGCCCTTGCCCAAAACTTTCTCGCGTCCAACATGCGCCCGCTTTGAGCAACACAAAGCCAATGGGGGAGTAGCTCAGCGGATAGAGCAGCGGTTTTCTAAACCGTTGGCCGCGGGTTCGAGTCCCGCCTCCCCCGCCATTTTTCACGAACGCACGCTCCAATGACCTCCCGCCGCCTCTTTCTCAAAACCGCCGCTGCCGCCGCCGCACTCTTCGGCTTCGACGGCGCCGCCTCGCTCGCCGCCGCCAACGTCCGCGCCGCCGGCACCGGCGCGAACGCGAGCCGCAAGTCCGCCCGCAACATCATCTTCATGGTCGCCGACGGCATGTGCGCCGCGTCGCTCGCGCTCAC